>CAZZBE010000044.1:3007-22253 GCA_964652715.1 uncultured Desulfobacteraceae bacterium | reverse complement strand
GAAAAGCTGGAGATCGCCATCCATTACGGCGCCGACGCCGTCTACCTGTCGGACGACCGGTTCAGCCTGCGGAATTTCGCCCGGAATTTCACCGTGGAATCCCTGCCCCGGGCCGTCGCCCGCGCCCATGAACGGGGCGTCAAGGTCTATGCGGCCTGCAACCTTTTTCCCCGGGACGACGAACTGGACCGCCTGGCCGAATACCTGGAAACCCTCGGCCGCATCGGTCCCGACGGATTGATCGTCGCCGATCCGGGCGTCGTCGCCATGGCGGCGGAGATCGTCCCCCGCATCCCCATTCATCTCAGCACCCAGGCCAACACCGTCAACAGCCGCGGCGCCCGGTTCTGGGAAGGGGTGGGGGTCCGGCGGATCAATGTGGCCCGGGAACTCTCCCTCCGTGAGATCCGAACCATCGCCGAGAGGACCGATCTCGAAATCGAGGCCTTTGTCCACGGCGCCATGTGCATCGCCTATTCCGGCCGCTGTCTGCTCAGTTCCTTTATGGCCGGCCGGGAGAGCAACCGGGGCGCGTGTTGCCAGCCCTGCCGGTTTCTTTACACCGTGATGGAGGAAACCCGTCCCGGCCGGCTCTTTCCCCTCGCCGAGGACGACCGGGGCAGTTATGTCTTCAACTCCCGGGATCTGTGCATGATCGACCACCTGCCGGAGATGATCGCGGCGGGAATTGGTTCCCTTAAGATCGAAGGCCGGATGAAGGGGATCCACTACGTGGGCACGGCGGTGAAGGTCTACCGGGAAGCCCTCGACGCCCTGGCGGCCGATCCCGGGGGCTATGCCGTCCGACCGCGGTGGCGGGACGAGCTGGCCAAAATCAGCCAGCGGGATTACTGCACCGGTTTCTACCTCGGCGATCCGGCGGCGGTCCGGCCCAATTACGACGCCTGCAAACGCGATTCCCCTTTCGTCTTCGCCGGCAAGGCGATGGCGGATTCAACCGGGGGCCGCGTCGATGCCGCCGTCCGCAACCGGTTGCGGCCGGGAGACCGCGTCGAAGTGCTGTCCCGAAAAGGACCGGTGCGGGGCGGGGTCGTCGAAGGGATCGAAGACGGAAACAAGATGCCGTTGACCGTCGCCCAGCCCGGAAGTCGGGTATGGCTGATAATGGACCGGGACTGCCTTGAATATGACTTGATTCGGCGGGTGGATGTGAAATGAGCGGCGCTCAGGGCGCGAGGCGGCATCCGCATTCCAGGAATATCTCCGCCGGCGACACTTTTCGTTCGGTCCGGTCATGCCGCACATGGAGCACCAGCAGGGTGGCGGGATCGAACACAACGACGTCCTTCACGCCCTGGGAAAGGTAGAACGGCGGCCCGATTTCCAGGTCTTTCGTTTCAAATCCCCTGCTCACCACTTCGATGACCGCTTCCGGGATCAGGGTCAGCGCCCCATCCTGTTCCGACTCGTCGGGCTCGCGACGGAAAATCGAGATATCCGGCCGTTTCAACCCGTTGGGGAATTGGATGTAGACGTCCGACACATGAACGCAGGCGCAACTGGGGTCATCAATGCCGTCAACCGGTTCGATGCCGGACCGGATCCGATCCACATGCTTCTGATGGCGATAGAGCGGTTGGGGTTCCCAGAGGGGCAACCCGCCGACGATTTCAAGGCGGATGCCCAGTTCGTCGGCGTGCAGTAATTTGTCATGTGGCATCATATTCCAGCGTCTCCCCTGAAAGCGGTCGGATCGCGCCGATCGGCGATGGACATATCCAGACGCTTAAAGCATACCATATAATGCAGTAAATCATCGAATCGATATTTCGAGCCTATCCGAAAACCTCATCTTTTGGCCCCATGCTGCGTTCTCGCTCTTTTTCAATCCTCGAAATAGTCGCGCTATTCCTGCGGTTGAAAAAGCGCTGCGGCCTTGCCTGGAACCAAACTCTAAGGTTTTCGGATAGGCTCTTCGCGTGTCATTGTTTTGCTCGTTTCAGAACTACCCCGAAAGTCCGCTGTCAATCCGTCTCAATTCGCCCGAGGCGGATCAGGAAACACAAAGGGCCGGATCTCCTCCATCTGATTCTCATGGACGCTTTCCACGATCTCTTCCCTGCTCCTTTCCACCGTTCGGGCGATGTCTCCGCTGTCGAAGTTCACATCCGGAATCACGAGGCTGTCCCCCGCGCTGATGGGCGTGATGTCCTTGGGCTGAACGACTTCATTTTCCGGGACCTTCACGCCCTCGCCCGTCGTCGCGTTACCGGGGCCGTCTTCCGGTTGAACGCCGCTCGGATCCGTTTCCCGGCGAGATGCCGCATCCATTCCGTCATCATCCGCATCCAAACTATCCGTTTCCACGTCATCCGCTTCGGCGTCAGGCCGGGCGTCAACAACCGGGCCATCCCGACCACCGGAATCATCTTCAACCGCGTCCATGGACAACTCCTTTTTCAACTGTTCGATGAGGTCCAGCCGCACGCGTTCCGGCAACTCCGGGCGGGCGTCCGCCATCACCGTCATCTCCATGTTCTCATAGATGATCACGGCGTTCTCGGGGTCCAAAAGCCCGCGGACCTCCAGTTCCGTATCCTCGAAGGTGGTGATGCGGGTGACGGGATCGCCGTCTTTCCGGGTCACCACGACGAGGAAATCCGACCCCCGGACCCCGATGACGGAGGTTTCGGTTTTGATTTTATACTCGGAGTTTTTAAAATCCGTCAGTTTCCGGATGGTAAACCGGACCTTGCCGATGCCCATTTCGACGAATCCGCTCCGGTGTTTCTTTTTGGGAGCGAAGATGTTTCGGGTCAGCGTCAGGTGGCTCTCCGCGCCCAGGGTGATGAGGCTGCCATCCTTGAAACTCAGCTTGGCCCGGCCCCGCTCCCTGCTGAACAAATCATCTCCGGCGAAAAGGGGCAGGTCTTTCGCCGCCCAGTACCCGATGCTGTCGTTCTTGTGGACGATCACGATTTTCCCCCGAATTCGCGCCACCTTTCCGATGGGATCGCCGATTCCCGGCGCGAATCCCTCCCGGATTTCCACATCCCGGACCGTTTCCTCGCCGGCGGCGGGAAGGTTGCCGATCAGCAGCAGAATGGATGCCGCGAACATCAAAATCCGCCGTCTCTTGCGTTTCATCATGTTTCCTCCGATGCGAAATGCCGTTAGTAGACCACAAAGACCGAAATTCCCGCCACGGTCCGTTCGTACTGATTGTCTTTGATATTGGAATCGTTTTTCGTGAAATCAACCTCGGCGCTCACCCCCAGCCAGTCGTAAAACAGCGTCCTCGACAGGGACAGGTCAACCCCGAATTTGTCGTCGTTTCGGACAACGCCGAAAAAGGGGTGGTCGTCGTCGTATTTCTGGTCCTCGTAGCTCAGACTGAACGCGCCGTCGATGTCCCGGAACATCTTCCAGGTCAGCCCGACCTCCGTCCGAAAAAGGTCGTAAGACTCGTGGGATGCGTCGGCGTCCTTGATTTCGTAGGCCAGGTGGCCCAGAAGGCGAATTCCCAGATCCGGCATCCCATAAACGAACCCGATTCGGGGTCTGCCGCTCCACCCGTCCCGGGCGTCTTCCTCGATGTAATGGTCGCTGCCCACTCCGATGGAAGCATTGGCGGTCAGGTTTTCTGAAATCCGCCAGTTCAGGCGCGGCGTCATGTTGTGGCGCAGGAGGTAGCCGTCGCCATCCAGCCAGTAATAGGACGGGGAATAGGACAGTCCGAAGGAGAGCCGGTCAAACCGGTATTCCCCCGCAACGTCCACCAGGCTGGCGGTGAGATCGTATTCGTCCAGGTCGTCGTGCCAGGTCTGGTAATGGCTGTACTCCGCCCGGACCGCCGCCTGGTCCTCTTTTCCGAACCGGCGGTTGTAGGACCCGGATAAATAGGCCCGCGTGAGGAAATCCGATTCTTCGGAAAACAGATTCAAATCCAAAGGCTCCAGGCGGACATTGTCGTCCCACTGGCGGCCGAGCTTGAAAAACAGCCGGAAGCGTTTCAGGCTCTGACGCCGCCGATTGATGTTTTGAAGCCATATCCGGGCGTTTCCCCGCAGCAACTGGGAAGCGGCGTTGTCCCGGACGTATTCGAACTTTTCCGCCGCCCTGTCGAGTTCCTTGAGCTTGTAATAGCAGACCCCGGCGTAATAGAAGCTGTTGTCGGTCAGGGTCGGGCTCTTTTCTCCGGCAATGACGAAATGGTCCGCCGCCTGGCGGAACCGCTCTAGCCGAAACTGGTTGATGCCCGCCTGGTAGCGCGCCCGGACATTGCCGGGCGCCGATGCGACGATCCTGTTGAATATCTCGGCGGCCCGTTCATAGGCCTCTATTTCGGCATAGAGCATCCCCATGTCGTATTGGAGTTCCGGAATCTCCGGATCAATGCCGAATGCGGTATCCAGATGGGTCTTCGCGTCGTCGTCGCGGCCCAGCGCCATGTAGGTTTTTCCCAGAAAATGATGCACATAGGGGTCCTCGGGCCTGGCTTCCAGGGCTCGGTTGAGATGGGCCAACGCCTTTTCGTAGTCCCCGGCTTCATAGGCAAACACGCCGAAATCGTAATAAACCCCCTGATCGGGCGCCTGGGCCGCGGCAAGAGAGCACGGAAACGTCAAAACGGCGAAACAAATGGCGGCTGCGATGGATCGGATCATGTTCGGACTCCTGTTCCTGAGAGAAGGTTCGGATCCATGTTGACAATCGATTGTTCAATATCTCGCATATTTCGTCAATCACCGGCGTCGTGATCCCCAACGCGGATCTTTCCGGAGGATCACCGAGACGCGGCGCCGTTGATGAAACAGCCGCCGCCCCCGGAATCGACGCCGGCGCTTCGGGCCGCTTCTCCGAACCCGGACGGCGGTGCCGGGGGACTGTCCCCGTCATCCGCGATGGCCCGACGCGGGGGCAGCTTGTCCATGATCAGGGCCAGGCCCGTTTGAAGGAGACGCCGGACCTCCAGCCCTTCTCCGGACATTTGCCCGGATGGCGTGAACCGGAGGAACACATTCGGCCTTCGGGCCTTCACCCAATAGCCCCGGTTGGCTCGCATAATTTGCGTGTCGGACCGGTAGTCGCCCGCTTCCCATCGCCAAAGCCGCGGGTCCAGGGGATCGTTCGCGCCTAGTTCGGCGATCGGCATGGGACCGAAGGATACGTCGCAGCTCGTTTCACCCCCGCTTCCCGCGTAGACCACCACCTCCACGGCGGACCAGTCGTAGTCGACCCCATTGGGGGGCGCGACCATGTTCCATCCGTTTTCCGGATCGCCGTTGTAGCGAAGGGGAATCTCGATGGGATGGTTCCGGCTCATCGCGTCGCCGTTCAGGAGGATTTCCGCACCTTCACGGGCGAAAAACCAGTAGGCCCGGCCCGGTTCAATCTTCAGGCCGTCCCCGAACTGGACATAGTCTCCGCTTATCGGATCATATCCGCCGATGAGGAAATAGACCGGGTCGTAATCGCCCACCATATCGCTGAACAGAGACGCCGCCAGCTTCGGCCGGGGTCGGATGGATACGGAAACCATATCGAAATCCGCCGCTTCGTCCCCGGGAGGAAGGGCGACTATTTCGTCAGACGGAACGACGCCGGCCCGGAAAGTGATTTCCTCCGACCAGGCGGTCTGACCGGTCTCGTCGACATATCCCACCCTGGCTGAATATTGCCGGCCGCTGTGGAACCCGGCCGCCTCGTATGTCGCGAGGTCGCCCGCGGTTTTCCGCCCGTCGAAGGCGTCGGGATAGGTGGGGCATCCGTAACCGCGCCCCGCCTCCCGGATTCTCCACAGACTTTCCGCGTGGGCGTGACCGTCGGGGTCGGCGAATGCCGATCCCTGGAACGCGACGGTCTCCTCCGGAAGCGCGGCGCCGTCCTCCGGATAGACGATGAACGGGGGTTCCAGGGGGGGATCATCGACCGGCCGCACCCCGATGGCCGCGGTTTCCGTCGCCGCGCTGAAGGCGGTCCCGCCGCCGTTCTCCGTAACGTCCGCCGTCTCCCCTTCAACCCCGGCGGTCCGGTCCCAGGCCCGGAAACCGATGCCGGGATCGACGGGGCCGTTGAAATCGGGGTCCGGGACGAACCGGAGGATCGCATCATCGGACAACAGCAAGGCGGCGGTCTCGGAAACGGGCGGAACCGTGGTCCAGCCGGCGCCGATGTCGTATTGCCACTGACCGTTTTCGGTGTCGGCGTCAAAGATGGCGATGCCTTCCAGGGCGCCGGGATCCGGATCGGTGATGGTGTCCGCCACATCCGGATCGCTGGCGAGGATCCGGGCCACCGTCGTGCCGGGATTGTCCGCCGGCGGCACATCCTCATCGATGGGGTCCAGCGCCGGGGCGCCGCTGTTGTCGAGGACCGGTGCGTGGTTGCGCCCTTCGACGGAGATGGACACCCGAACGGGGGACGAGGCAAGGCCGCCGTCTTCCGCTTTATAGGAAAACGCGTCGCCGCCGGAAAATCCAGGGGACGGCCGATAGGTGAAGGATCCGTCGCTGTTGAGCGTTACCTCGCCGTTGGCCGGCGGGCTCGCCAGGACGGCCGACAGGGCGTCCGTCTCCAGGTCCGAATCGTTGGACAAAACGCCGGGAGCGGCGATGGACAGGGTATCGCCCCCGGTCATGGAATAGGCGTCCGGAGCCGCCGTTGGCGCGTCGTTGACCGCGGCCACTCGGATGGCCGCGGTCGCGGTGTTCGATTCCAGCTCGCCGTCGCTGGCGTTGTAGGTAAAGGCGTCGTCGCCATTGAAGTTTTCCGCGGGCGTGTATTCAAAGCCGCCGGTTTCGGAGAGCGTCAACGTCCCGTGGGTCGGCCCCGTCACCCGGACAGCGGTCATGGTATTGCCTTCCGCGTCGAAATCGTTGGACAGAACACCGGGCGCATCGACTGTCAGGGCCGTGTCCTCCTGGGTGGCATAGGCATCGTCGGCAGCGGCCGGCGCGTCGGCCACCGCGCTCACCGTCAGGGTTACGGTCGCCGCCGCCGAATCGGCCTGGCCGTCGTTGGCTTTGTAGGTGAAGCCGTCGCCGCCGTTGAATCCCGGGTCGGGCGTGTAGACAAAAGATCCGTCGCTCTTGAAGGATATCTCGCCGTTGGCGGGCTCGGTCAATTTAACGGCGGTCAGGGCGTCGCCGTCGGGGTCGGCGTCATTGGCGAGAACGCCGGGCGCCTGCGCTTCAAAGGGGGTCTCTTCCGCAAGAACGTAGGCGTCCGGTTCGGCGGCGGGTGGATCGTTGACCGGGTTGACGGTGATGACGAATTCCTGAGTGTCGGACCGGTCAACGCCCCCGTTCGCCGTGCCGCCGCTGTCTTCGACAAAGACGGTAAACCGGGCGCTCCCGTTCACGCCGGGAGCGGGGGTGTACGCGAGCGAACCGTCCGTCGCCACGGAGGGATTGGCGGCAAAAAAGGACGGATCGCTGACCGTTTCAATGGTGTAAACAGGGGTCTGGGCGGCCTCGTCCGGGGGGCCGGGCGAGAAAGTCGCCCAACCGGAAATGGTCTGGAAACCGGCATCTTCCTGAACCGCGGGCGGATCGCCGGCGGTGAAGGACGGCGCGTCGTTGACCGCCTCGACGAGGATCCGGGCTGTTTCGGTTCCGGCGCTGTAGGCCGTCGCGCCGCCGTTGACCGTTACGTCCGCCGTCGCGCCCTGGGCGCCGGCGGTCCGGTCCCAGGCCCGGAAGGTGATGCCGGGGTCGATGACGCCGTTGAAATTTTCATCCGGGACGAACCGGATCTTGGCTGCGTCGGACAGCAGCAGGGCCGCGGTTTCGGAAACGGGCGGGAAGCTCGTGAAGCCCGCGCCGAGGTCGTACTGCCACTGGCCGTTGGCGTCCGCCGCGCTGATGACGGCAATGCCCTCCTGGGCGGTCGGGTCCGCGTCGGTGATGGGGTCCGGGACCGATCCGCTGGTCAGCATCCCGCTGATGAGCGTTCCGGGATTGTCGGTATCCGCCGCGTCTTCGGGGATGCCGGCCAGGGCCAGGTCGCCGCTGTTATCCAGCACCGGGGCGTCGTTGACGTTGGACACGGTGATGGCGAATGGCGGCAGGCTGGCGGCGGCGTCTTTGTCGTCTGAAACGGTGATTCCGATGCTGTCCGTGGTCCCGAGGTGCTCGGGACCGGGGGTCCCGGTCAGCACGCCGGAAGCGTCGTCGAAATCCGCCCACGCCGGCTTGTTGACGATGGAAAAGGTCAGCGGATCGCCGTCCACGTCGCTGGCAATGGGGACGAATCTGTAGGGCTGGCCCTGCAAGACCGTGGTCTGGGGCGAACCGGTGATGGTGGGCGGGTCGTTGACCGGCGCGACGGTCACATGGACGGTTATGGCGTCCACGCCGCTGCTGCCGTCTGACACCTGGATCTCGAAACTGTCGGCGCCGTTGTATTCCGCGTCGGGCGTGTAGGTGAAGGTGGCGGGCGACGGGCCGGTCCCGCCGACGACCGCGACGCCGTTGGCCGGGCTGGTCTTGAGGCTCCAGGTCAGGGGATCGTCGTCCGCATCGGTTGCGGAGACCGCTGGGGGGCTCCATGGCGTGGGCGCGTCGTCCTCGTCCATGGTTGCGGAGACAGCGTCTCCCTGGGCGATGACGGGCGGTGCATCGTCATTGGCGATGGTGGCTGTGTGGGTGGTGGTTCCGGAAGCGGTGGCATTCGTCGGGGTCCCCAGGGCGAGGATCACGGTTTCGTCCGCCTCCAGAAGGGTTTCCGCCGTGGGGGTGATGGTGATGGCGCCCTCGGTGTCGCCGGCGGGGATGACGATCGGGCTTCCGGTGACGGCGTAATCGGTTCCGCCGCCGGTCGCGGCGCCCGATACGGTAAACGGGATCGTCGCGTCCAGCCCGGACGGGGCGGACAGGACGACGCCGACGGTCATGGGACCCGCGTCCTCCGGTCCGCTCTGGCTCGCCGAGGCGAACTGGACCGTCGGAGGCGCGTCGTCGTCGATGATGGACGCCGTCGCCTGCTGGGTTCCGCTTTCGGTTCCGTTGGTCACGCCGTTGATGTCGATGACCACCGTCTCGTCGGTTTCATCCAGGGCGTCGTCGACGCCGGTCAGGGTGACGGCGTTCGAGGCGGTCCCGGCGGCGATGAGGATGGACGTCCCGGAGGCCGCGTAATCCACCTCACCCGTCGCGGATCCGCTGAAAAGGAGATCGATGGTCACATCCTGGACCGAGGGGTGGCTCAAGGTGGCGGTCACGGTCGCCGTGCCGCTGTTTTCCGCAAAGGGACCGCCGGCCAGGGAGAGCGTAACGGCCGGCTGGGGGTCGTTGTCCGAAATGGAGATGTTCTGGGTGATTTCGGCGCCCAGGGAGATGCCGTCGGATGGGTTTGAGATGGCGATGATCGCGGTTTCCGGGCCTTCGTACAGATTGTCGTCAACGACCGTGAAGGTTTCCGATCCGGAACTCGCGCCGTCGGGAATGGTGAGGGTGGCGTTGGAGAGGGCGTAGTCGCCGGTTTCAATGCCGGTTCCGGAAACCGTAAGGTCAACGGTCTGTGTTCCGCTGACGCCGCCGGAGGCCGTTGCGGTGACGGTGATCGCGGTGGCGTCCGCTTCCGCGCCGGCGTTGGCGCTGACCGAGAGGTTGACGCCGTTGAGGGACACTTTGTAGGCCGGGGCCGCGTTTTGAAAGTGAATCCACCCGACGTTTTCAGACCAGGCGTACCCGTTGAAATCCCCCGTGGCCGGATCGATGGTCACCTGGCTGTCCGTGGGATTGAAATTGATCCAGCCGGCCGCTTCGCTCCAGGCGAACCCGGACAGGTTCCCGGCGTCGTCCCGGTTGACGCCCCAGTCCGAGGCGCTGGTATTGGCGTAGGTCAAGGTTCCGCCGGTGGTGTTGGAACCGAGCTTGATCCACCCGAGGTTTTCCGACCAGGCGAAGCCTTCGAGATGGTCGGGATAGACGGACACGCCGCCGCCCGCGGGCCGGAAGTCGTGCCAGCCCGCGTTTTCGGACCAGGCGTATTTTTGGCTGGGGTCGATGTTGCCGGCGGCGGCCAGGAGCGGCGGGGTGGGCATCGCCCATAGCCACAGGGCGGCGATGATCAGGATGCCCGCGATGGGTTGCAATCTTGTTTTTTTTCGTGATTTCATACTAATAATCTCCAAATCCACCAGACTATACAATTCTTTGCTATTTGGCAGACGCCAGTTCCCTGCTACTGAACCATATCGGGAAACTACATGACCAGATCGATCCGGCCATTGCTGGACATGACCTAACCGCGGACGGGGATGCCGGAAGCGCGGATCATCAGATAAAACACCGTGTGGAAGTAGGCCCCGTCCCGCTTGGACCCCAGTTCGTAATGCCTGGAGGAAAAGATGGCGCCGACGGTTTCAATAAAGGTGGCCAGGTCTTCCTTTAACAGCCATTCGGCCAGCAGGACGAACCGCGACGCTTGTGATTACGGATTGTTTCCATCGCGAACCGGCCAGACGCTGAGAAAATTTATCTTAGCGTATGTATCTCTTGCACCGTTTCCCATGCTTATGCACCATGCATCAGACATACTGTCCGCGACCGTTGTGCTCGACCAATACCAGTTAAACTCCTCCGGAATGCCGCTAAAAGGATCGCCTGCCTCCCATTGACCCGTTCCAGCAGCATTGGAGACAGGAGGATCGCTGTAGCCGAAATGGAGGAGACTTTGCAATTCCTTTATATTGGGCAGACGCCATTCGCCTGCGGTTGACCCATCCGTCAGTCCACATGAGCCGTTTGCAAGGCTATTGCTCCACGTCAGCGCCTCCGCCCAAGTCAATACACCGGAACCATTATTAATTCCACCTACGGTTTCCGTACAGTAAGCGTCTTGCAGCCAGACGAGGTCGGTCAGGTTGTCCGTCACCGTCCCGTCGCCATTGTCTGTAAAACGGGGGATGGGAAACGCCGCGCCTTTTTCCAGATCACCATCATCACCGGTTGCATAGCTCGTTGTCTGCCCGGTCTTTTCAACTCCTGCAAGAGGGTAGGCGCCGATTACGCCGAAAATATCCATACCACTTTTGATGTTGGCGGCGCCAAGATCCGCGTCCCCAGCGACGGTCCCCGAACCGTCGTGATAGCCGGCCGCAATGGTCTGGTCCGTCGTCCCCGGCGTGATATTCACCGTTCCATTATTGGGCATCGTCCCTGAAACCCCGGCCGCCGTATTATTTGAAAAGGTCTTTCCGGCCAGCACGTCGCCCGCCGCAGCGTCGCCGGCGGATTCGATCACCGTTCCCGTCACGCCGAACAGCTGCATGCCGCTTTTGATGTTGGCGGCTACTAAGTCCCCATCACCGGCAACGATTCCCGAACCGTTGTGGTACCCTGCCGCGATGGTCTGGTCCGACGATCCCGGAGAGATGTTCACGGCCCCGTTGTTGGGCATCGCCCCCGCGACCCCGGCCGCTGTGGCGTTGGAAAAGGTCTTGCCGGTCAGCACATCGCCCGCCGCAGCGTCTCCGGAAGACTCGATCACCGTTCCCGTCACGCCAAACATCTCCACGCCGTTCTTGATGTTTCCGGCCACCAGATCCGCATCCACCGCGGAAAGATTGAATGCGGCATAATAGCCCTCGGGTTGGCTCGCCGTCGCGCTGCTCGGCGTCTGAGCGGAAAGGGTCCCCGCCCGCGGCCCCCAGTTGGCCGGGTCGGTGCTGAAAAACGTCGCACTGTCCAGCACCTGGTCGGCGGTGGCGTCGGCCGCGTCAAACAACGCTTTGACGGCGTCGTAGATCTCTTTAGTGGTCTTTCCCGTGCTTGCCGGACCCTCTGCCGGCTCCTGAAAGATTCCCGAAATCGTCGGCGTCGCCCCGTTCAGCAGGTAATCGTACAATTCCTGGAGCGTGTACATGCCGCTGCCGTCGGCGGGCTGCGTGCCCGGGGAATCAATGTCGCCCGCCAATGCCGCGGACGCTGAAACCCACGAAAACAGAATCGCCAAAATGATGCATTTACACCGCATAATAGACCTCCTGGGCTTGATGTTTCCTATTTAAATCTTGTTATTCCAAATCATATCGGGTTTGTTGCGCCGGGTCGAACCGGCGCGCAATAGTCCCCATCGGCGATTGTTGGCATGCATACCATCAGCTGTAGAGAACACCGGTCTTAAATCAAGGTTCAACTCATAAAAAAGGATTTGAATGGATTTGTCAAGGGATGCATTCCCAAATTTTTGGCATGCTCGGTTTCAAGACAGGCCATTTTTTCGGCCGGTTTTGTTGGGATCGAAGCCCAATATCCCCTTGACAAACCGCCGCCGATCCCCTATTCACCTAACCGAGGCGCCCAACCGGGCTTAATAGGGAATCCCGTTATAATCGGGAGCGGTCCCGCCGCTGTGATCGGGGACGACCATCGCAAGTTGCCACTGCGCGACCAGAGCCGTGTGGGAAGGCGCGATCAGTAGGATGATCCGAGAGTCAGAAGACCTGCCTTGATGCGAAAAGACGCCATTTATGCTTTGCGATGGACAAAGCGGACGGCGACACAAATAATAAGGGTCAAGTAAAACCGGGTGCAGCCCTTCAAGCCACAGATGCTTGAAGGGCTTTTTTTTATGACAATGGTCCCTCGAAACGCCACGCCCATTCAGCTCCTTTTCCTTTCCGCCGCATTGTTTCTCTGCGTCATCGCGAGCACCGGGATGGGGTATGTCCATGTTTCCTTTTTCGATACGGCGCGCATCCTGCTGTCGGAATTTCCGGGGATGGACGGATTGCAAACCGACATCCAGGAGTTGCAACGGGTGGTGGTCACCGACGTCCGGCTGCCGCGGATTCTGACGTCGGCGCTGGTGGGCGCCGGTCTGGCGGTCTGCGGCGCGGTGTTCCAGGGCATCCTCCGGAACCCGCTGGCGGACCCCTACACCCTCGGCGTGTCGGCCGGGGCCGCCTTTGGGGCCTCCATCGCCCTGCTCTTTCCGCTGGGCATCGCCAACGTCTATTCGGTCCCGCTCCTGGCCTTCCTGGGCGGCGCGGGAACCCTGGTTTTCGTGATCTACCTGTCGGCCTCCGGCGGGGGCATTTCGTCCAACAACCTGATCCTGTCCGGGATCATCGTGGCGGCCATCCTGTCGGCCGGCATCAGCTTTCTCAAATACGTGGCGGACGAGCAGGTGTCGGTGATCATCTTCTGGCTCATGGGCAGTTTCGCCTCCCGGACCTGGGCGGATGTGTTGCTGACCCTCGGCGCCGTCTGCGCCGGATTTTCGGTCTTCCTGTTTTACGCCCGGGACCTGAACCTCATGTCCCTGGGCAGCCGGACGGCGGCGTCGCTGGGGGTGGAGACCGGGCGGACCCTGCTCGTCCTGCTGATTACCGCGTCGCTGGTGACGGCGATCTGCGTGTCGGTATCCGGGATCATCGGATTCGTCGGGCTCCTGGTTCCCCACATGATGCGGGGGCTCACCGGCCCGGACAACCGGCGGCTGTTGCCGGTGGCGCTTTTGGCCGGGGCCATCCTGCTGCTCGTGGCCGACACCATCACCCGGGCCGTGCTGCCGGTGGAGGTCCCCATCGGCGTGCTCACCGCCCTCATCGGCGGGCCGTTTTTCTGCTACATTTTCCGCAAACGCCAGATGGCGCGGTCGGGGTTTTAGCCATGGGATTTCACCTGGAAAACGTCTCTTTCTCCTACGGCGACAAACCCGTCATCCGGGATCTGTCGGCCGAATTGCGGCCCGGTCGGTTTTATACCATCGTGGGTCCCAACGGGTCCGGAAAGACCACCCTGCTCGACCTGATTTCCGGGCATCGCCGCCCCGACGCCGGGACCATCCACTACAAAGGAGACCCCATCGACCGGTATTCCCGGAAGGACCTTTCCCGGGAAATGGCCCTGGTGCCCCAGAATTACCACATCAACTTCCCGTTCACGGTGGAGGAGGTGGTCATGATGGGACGCTATCCCCGCATCCCCCGGTTTTCGCCGCCCTCGGCGGAGGATCTGAGCCGGGTTGAAACGGTCATGGAGCAGACGGGCGTTTCCAGGATGGCGGATCGGTTCATTTCCGAACTGAGCGGCGGCGAACGTCAGCGGGTGGTCTTCGCCCGCGCCCTGGCCCAGGGAACGCCGGTGCTCATGCTCGACGAAGCCACGGCGAACCTCGACATCCGACACATCATCCGGCTGCTCAACCTGACGGCGGAAAGCGTCCGGACGGAAAACAAGACGGTGGTCGCGGTGATGCAGGACGTCAATCTCGCGGCCATGTTCAGCGACGAACTCGTGTTCATGAAAGACGGCGCCATCGTCGCCCACGGCCCCGTCGAGACGGTGCTGACCTCCGACATCATTCAGGAGGTCTTTTCCGTTTCAGGCAAAGTTTATTTCGAACCCTATACCGACGCCCGGCAAGTGGCGTACAAGCGTTACGCGTAATGAAGAGAAGGCAATTCATCACGGCGATTCTCATCATCGCCATGATGTCGGTAAGCGCCGGGGCCGTGTCCGCCTACACCGGCGCCTTCGACATCATTGACGACCGGACCCTCGTCGATCAGAACGGCCGCGTTATCCGCGTGGAGAGACCTTTTGAGCGCATCATCTCCCTGTACGGCGCGCATACCGAAAACCTGTTCGCCCTGGGCGCGGGAGGCGCCGTCACCGGCGTCTCCCGGAGCGAATCCCATCCGCCGGCGGCGCTTGAAAAACCGCGGTTCTCCTATCACGATGATCCGGAAAAATTTCTCGCGGCCCGGCCCGACCTGGTGCTCATCCGCCCCATGATCGACCGGGGATATTTTCAGCTGGTGGCGCGGCTGGAAAAAAGCGGCATCACCGTGGTTTCCATCCAGCCGGGAACCGTCGGGGAGATGTACCGGTACTGGCGGATCCTCGGGATTCTGACGGGAAAAGAAGCCGCCGCTCTGGAAATGGCGGCGCGGTTCCAGTCGGAAACGGCCGCGATTCGGGCAAAAACAAAACCCATCACTCCCAAAAAACGGGTCTATTTCGAAGCCATTCACAGCCGGATGAAGACCTTCTCCCAGGATTCCATGGCCGTCTTCGCCCTGGAGACCGCCGGCGGCGTCAACGTGGCCGACGACGCGGCGCCGTCCCGGGGCACCAACATCGCCAACTACGGAAAGGAGAAGATCCTCTCCCACGCCCACGAAATCGACGTCTATCTGGCCCAGCACGGCGCCATGAACCAGCCGACGGTGGATGAGATCCGGAACGAGCCGGGGTTCGGCATCATCAAGGCGGTGCGGGAGGGGGAAATCCATATCATCGACGAGGAGATCGTTTCACGGCCGACAATGCGTCTGCTCAAGGGCATTCACACCATCAAAAACATTTTATATCCGAATCGATCCAAGTGAAACCGACCCACGCCATACTCATCGCCGGCACCCACAGCGGATGCGGCAAAACCACGGTAACCCTGGGACTCATGGCCGCCCTGAAGCGGAGAGGGTTGCGGGTGGCCCCGTTCAAGGTGGGTCCCGATTTCATCGATCCGGGCCACCATACCCGGGTGACCGGCGTCGTCAGCCGGAACCTGGACGGATGGATGCTGTCCCGGGAATACAACCTGTCCTGTTTCGCCCGCAACGCCGCGGACGCCGACATCGCGGTGGTGGAAGGCGTCATGGGCCTGTTCGACGGCTACGACGGCAAAAGCGACGCCGGGTCCGCCGCCCAGATGGCCAAATGGCTCGATCTGCCGGTGGTCCTGGTGGTGGACGCGCGGTCCATGGCCCGCAGCGCCGCCGCGCTGGTCCAGGGGTTCGAGCGATTCGATCCGGATCTGCGATTCGCCGGCGTGGTCTTCAACAACCTGGGCAGCGCGCGCCATCTCCAATATCTCAAAGAAGCCCTGGAGGGCAACGTCCACATGCCGTGTCTCGGCGGCATTCTCCGGGACACCGCCATCGCCATCCCCGAACGGCATCTGGGCCTTGTCACCGAGGGAGATCATCCGCTGTCGGACGACGACATGGGCAAACTGGCCAACCTCATGGAAGAACGGATCGATGTCGATGGACTGCTCGGCATCGATCCCCCCCGCCCCTCTTCGGAACAGCCGGGTTCCGCCGATAATTTCCTTTTTTCAGAAGGGGGGAAGAAAAGGACGTCCAAACTCGTCCGCATCGGCATCGCGCGGGACAACGCGTTTTGCTTCTACTACGAAGACAATCTGGATATCCTGCGCGGATTCGGCGCGGACCTCGTCTTTTTTTCGCCCATGTCCGACGGTCCGCCCGGGGACCTCGACGGCCTCTACCTCGGCGGCGGGTACCCCGAACTGTTCGCGAGCCGTCTGGCGGACAACGCCCGGTTGCGGGATTGGGTGAAGACGAAAAGCGACGACGGCATGCCCATCTACGGCGAGTGCGGCGGTTTCATGTATCTGTGCGAAGAGATCCATGACCTGTCCGGCGATCGCCATGTTATGGCCGGCGTCTTCCCGTTCGCCACCCGCATGCTCCCGAAACGCAAGGCCCTGGGATATCGTGAAATCCGGCTGACAAAGGACACCTTTTTAGGACCCGCCGCCACGACGGCCCGGGGCCACGAATTCCATTACTCCGAACGGATCGATGCATCGGAAGGGGTCGAGACCGTCTACGCGGTGGCGGATCGAAAAGGCGGTTCCGCCGCCGCCGAAGGGCGCCGGCGGAACCGGACCATTGGAAGCTACATCCATCTCCACTTTGGCAGCCAACCCGCGCTCGCCGAACATTTCGTCAAAACCTGCCTGGCATACAGGCGCGAAAGGATCTGAAAAATGAAACCCAACGACGCTAACGCTATAGAATCCCTGAGCTTCGAGATCATCGACCGGGAAGCCGGGCCCCATACCTTTTCACCGGCCGCCTGGACCATCGTCCGACGGATGATCCATACCACGGCCGATTTCGAGTACATCGACAGCGTCCGATTTCATCCCCACGCCATCGAGCGGGGCATCGAAGCGATCCTGTCGGGAAAACCCATCATCACCGACACGGAGATGGCGAGAGTGGGCATCCGCAAGGGCGATACGGGCCGGTTCGGCTGCGCCGCGGAATGCTTCATCGCCGACCCGGCCGTCAGGGAGCGGGCCCAGGAGGAGGGCATCACCCGGGCCAAGGCCGCGGTCGACATGGCCGCCGAAAAGATGGCCGGCGGCATCTACGTCGTCGGCAACGCGCCCACGGCGCTGCTCCGGCTCCTGGAGCTGGCGAGGGAAGGGAAGGCCAACCCGGCGTTGATCATCGGACTGCCCGTCGGGTTCGTCAACGCCGCCGAGTCCAAATCGGAACTGCTGGCATCGGACTTCCCCTGCATCACGAACATCGGACGCAAGGGCGGTTCCAATGTGGCGGCCAGCGTGGTGAACGCCATCGTCAAATTCGCGATCGCCGAAGCGGCGAAAGAAGGATGACCCATGAATACTCCAACCGGCAAACTCTACGGCATCGGGGTCGGCCCCGGCGACCCTGAACTGATGACCCTCAAGTCCGCGCGCGTTTTGAGCGAAGTGGATGTGGTCTACGCCGCCGCCTCCACCAAAAACGACTACAGCCTCGCGGTCAACGTGGCCCGGGCCCACATTCCGGACACGACCCCGGTGATCCACATGGCCTTTCCCATGACCCATGATCGGGGTCAAACCAGCGTATCCTGGCGGGAAAACGCGCGCACGGTGGTGGAGGCGCTCCAGACCGGCCGCGACGCCGCGTTCCTGACCCTGGGCGACCCCATGACCTACTCCACCTTCGGCTACCTGCTGAAAAACATCCGCGCCATCGCGCCCGAAATCGAGGTCGAGACGGTGCCCGGCGTCACCTCTTATCAGGCGTCGGCGGCCCGGCTGAACACGCCGCTGGTGGAAGGGGAGGAATCCCTGCTGATCACCTCCGGCGTCAAGGGCGGGGATCGGTTCCGGTCCCTGGGCGGCAAGCCGGAAAACGTGGTCTTCCTCAAGGCATACCGGAACGTCGGCGACATCGCATCGGCCCTCCAGGAGGCCGACATGCTGGGGACCAGCGTCGGCGTCAGTCACATTTGTCTGCCCGGGGAGGAGATCCTCACCGATATCCGCGAACTGGAAAGCCGGAAGCCCGGCTACTGGACCCTGATCATCGCAAAGCACCGGAATGGCAAGTCGCCGGCATAAGCGCAAAGGCGGCTGGAAACCCCTTGTCGTCTCGTTGAGCCTCTCGGCGGCCATGCTGGTCGCCGGCATGATCTGGGTCGAGGGCATGACCGCCGGGACCCTCCATCGGCGCTTGATCTGGCCGCTGGCCCGCCTGTTGTTTTTCATCGGCGTCGGACTGCTGGCCGGTCAGATCATCGAATCGGCCGGCTGGACCCGGTCGCTGGCCGTGCTGGCCCGGCCGTTTTTTCGGTTCGGGAACCTCGGCAACCGGTGTTCCGCCGCCTTCACGGCGGCTTTTTTTTCCGGCGTGACCGCCAACGCCATGCTCCTCGATTATTACAAGGAGAATCGGATTTCCAGGGGACAACTCTTCCTGACCAATTTCGTCAACCAGTTGCCCGCCTATTTCCTCCACCTCCCCACCACCTTTTTCATCGTGATCCCCCTCACGGGATGGGCCGGGGCGCTTTACTTTCTGCTGACCTTTCTGGCCACCCTGTCGCGAACAGCGCTTTTCCTGCTTTACGGCCACCTCCATCCGGAGATGATGATATCGGATGAGGACGGCGCCATGCCGGATCCGGAAGCGCACGGAAAGCCGAAGACCCGATCCATATGGGACGGCATCCGCCGGAAACTCCCCCCGCGGCTGGCCGCCATCGCCCGGTACGTCGTTCCCATCTACATCTTCATCTACCTCATCAACGTCATGGGCTTTTTCCAATGGGCCCAGGACTGGCTCTCTGGGGCCGTGGTCTCGGCGTTCATGCCCGTGGAGGCCCTTTCCATGGTGATCCTCAGTTTCGCCGCCGAGTTCACCTCCGGCTTCGCCGCCGCCGGCGCCCTGATGGACGCCGGGGTGCTGAGCGTCAAACAGACCGTCATGGCGCTTCTGATCGGCAACATCGTGGCCTTCCCCATCCGGGCCGTCCGTCACCAGCTTCCCCGGTACATGGGCATCTTCTCTCCGAAAATGGGGACCCAGATTCTGCTGATGGGTCAGGGGTTTCGGGTGGCGAGCATTGTCTTGGTGGGGGCGGCGTACTTCGCTGTCGCATGATTTGTACAAGTGTTTTATGCTTGAATTGCAAGCATAATGTGCTATCATTGGGGGCATGAACACCATGACATACAAAGGCTACTCCGCACGGGTGGAATTTGACGAGGAAGATCG
>CAZZBE010000044.1:0-2907 GCA_964652715.1 uncultured Desulfobacteraceae bacterium | reverse complement strand
ACACCATGACATACAAAGGCTACTCCGCACGGGTGGAATTTGACGAGGAAGATCGTATTTTTGTGGGCCGTCTGGCCGGAATCACGGATATCGTCGTATTTCACGGTTCAACTGTCGATGAACTGGAGACGGCGTTTCACGAGATGGTTGATCATTATATCGAAGTCAGCGAGCGAACCGGACGTCCGGCGCAAAAACCTTACTCCGGCAATCTGATGTTGCGCGTCAGCCCCGAAATTCATGCGGCGGTCGCCACCGCGTCTCAATTACAGGGTAAAAGCATCAACCAATGGGCTGCTGAAGTTTTAGATAAGGCTGCTCAGATGTAAATAAAGGAATCGCTACAAACAGGAAACGTTATGAAAATCCTCCCCTACCCCTCTCAAAAAGCCGAAGAGCGCCTCGACGCCATCATCAACCGAACCATCGAATTCCGAAAAGAAGATGTCGATGCGGTGGCGGCCATCATCGAAGACGTCAAAACCAACGGCGACGAGGCCCTGATCCGGTACACCCGGAAATTCGACGCGCCGGATATGGCCATTGACGGGATACGCGTCACCCAGACGGAGATAGCGGCGGCTGAATCCGCGGTGGATGCGGCATTTATAAAAGCCCTGGACCGCGCCGCCGATCAGATCGCCGCGTTCCATCGCCGGCAGGTCCGGAAATCCTGGATCCAGACCGACCGGCCCGGGACGTTGCTGGGCCAGTTGTTCAACCCGGTGGACGCGGCCGGGGTCTATGTGCCCGGCGGCAAAGGCGGCTCGACGCCGCTGGTCTCCTCCGTGCTCATGGGCGGCATTCCGGCCAAAATCGCCGGCGTCGGGCGGATCTGCATGGTCACGCCGCCCACGGGCGACGGCTCGGTGAACCCGCACCTTCTGATGGCGGCGAAAAAGGCCGGCATCGATGAGATTTACAAAGTCGGGAGCGCCTGGGCCGTCGCCGCCCTGGCCCATGGCACGGCGACCATTCCAAAGGTGGATGTGGTGGTGGGACCCGGCAACGTCTTTGTGACCCTGGCCAAAAAGCTGGTGTCCGGGACGCTGGGCATCGACATGATCGCCGGTCCCAGCGAGATCCTGGTGATCGCGGACAGAACCGGCAACCCGGATTACATCGCCGCGGATCTTCTCTCCCAGGCCGAGCACGACCCGCTGGCGTCGGCGGTGCTGGTGTCCACGTCTCCGGAAGTGGCCCGATCCGCGGCCGACGCCCTCCGGACCCAACTGGACGCCCTGCCCCGAAAAGAGATCGCCCGCCAGTCGATCGCCGATTACGGGGCTATCCTTACGGTCCCGGACGTGGAGACCGCCATCGATCTCGCCAACCGCATCGCGCCCGAGCATCTGGAGCTTCAGGTGGCGGACCCCATGTCCCACATCGGCCGGATCCGCAACGCCGGCGCCGTCTTCATGGGCCGCTACACGCCGGAGCCGGTGGGCGATTACGTCGCCGGGCCCAACCATGTGCTGCCCACGGCGGGCACGGCCCGGTTTTCCTCGGGGCTGTCCGTGGACGACTTCATCAAAAAAACCAGCCTCATCTCCTATTCCGAAGCCGCCTTCCGGAAAGAAGCGGACGACATCGTCCGCCTGGCCGAAGTGGAGGGGCTCGACGCCCACGCCCGGTCGGTGAAAATCCGATTTTCTCTTGCCTAAAATCGAATAACATGCTAGTGCTTTCTACTTTTTAGTGAAGAATGAGGCACATAAAAAGAATTGATGTCACATGGTTCAATATTCAATCTTCCAGCAAATCGAGTCAATTATGGGAAAAAAATCGCGGAAAGATAAAATTCGCAAGATTTCGGAATTTATCGCGTCGCAAAGCGAGTCCCCCGCAAAAGAAAAAACGCCCCCCTCTCCGAAAGATCAGCCTCGGATAGGCCGGCGCGTGGTTGTGAAAAACGGCGTTAAGGACCCGGATTACGACATCGATATCGGCGGCTGGACAGGCGTGATCTATGAGATGGATGATGATGATGACATCGAGGAAGACGACAATCCGCTTATCGGCATACAGTGGGATGGGAAAACCCTGAAAAAAATGCCGAAGTCCATCATCAAAAAATGCGAAAAGGACAATCTGGACAGCAGCACGATGTTTCTCAATGCAAGCGAAATTGAACTTGTCGCGGAAGAGAAACAAAAAAAAAGGGAAAAAGAAAGTCCCGGCGCGCTTCTCAACACAATAACCAACGAATCCTACATGCTCGCCAGGATTTATTACGACCTGCGCGACAAAGGGAAGCTGCAACGGATTTTTTCGAAATTGCGGTGCATGAATTACGACAAAAATCTGGATCGCTGGGTGTGGCTGTACCAGGGGGAAGCCAAAAAACTGAAATTCAATAAACCCTATGACAAAATCCCCAGACATCAACGACCGATTGTCCTCGGATCTTTTTTTTCGAAAGACGACGGCAGCATGTATTTAAACACCAATTCCTTTGTGCGAGCACGCCGGGCGGTGGTGTTTTTCGACAAGCACATCCCCAGGAGCGTCGCCAGCCTCGCAGATATGGTTGTCGTCAATAAGATATTCGGTTTTCAGGGCGGGACCCCGCCCAAACACGAAGATTATTTCGACAAAGAACCCCTGGATCTCGAACCGCATGAAAAAATATTGGAAGACCTGATAAAGGAAGCGGAAACCATAAAAGATCCAACGGAAAAAATGCTGTTCGGACTGGCCAAATTAGAAGAAAAGGCCAGGCGTCCGTTTCCTGAAATTGAAAGCATTCCCGTCGAAAGTTATTATGAAGACGGCATCGCGGGGATCAGACTGGCGCTGATCAGCAGGGAAATCATTGCGATGAAACACTGGCAAGGCGAAACCGATTACACAATGAACGATTTTATGCGGGAAATTTCGGAAAACTTTTAGCTTTGGTGGAAGCTT
>CAZZBE010000043.1:3201-22581 GCA_964652715.1 uncultured Desulfobacteraceae bacterium | reverse complement strand
TGCCCGATGGGGAATGTTCGCTGATCCAGAACGTGCTTCCGGCTCTCCTTCACCGGCCCGCCCAGGTGGTGAATGATGGACCGGTTGGCGTAACTGATCCCGCCGCCGCTTTTTCCGATCATGCCGGTAACGGCCCCCAGCGCGTCGATGGCCCGGACCGTGTTCCCGCCGTTTCGGTAGCGCTGCAACCCGTATCCGATGAGGATCGCCGCCGGCGTCGCCTCCGAATAGAGATCGGCCAGCCAGGTCACTTCCCCGGGATCGAGGCCGGTGATGGCGGCGACCCGCTCCGGGGTGAAGGACGCGACCGACGCCTTGAAGGCGTCGAATCCGGCGACATGGGCCGCGATGAAGGCCCGGTCGATTCGATCCCGCTGGATGATCCGGTTGGCCATGCCCAGGGCCAGGGCCCCGTCGGTTCCCGGACGGATGGGAACATGACGATCGGCGATCCGGGCCGCGGCCGTCCGGATGGGATCGATGAGGATCACCGTCGTTCCCCCGTCCCGGGCCTCTTTGAGAAACGGCAGCAGGTGGACGTTGGTGTTGACCGGATTCCGGCCCCACAGGATAAGCGTCCTGGCCCCGGACAGATCGTCGGCGTCGTGACCCCGGACATCCCCGAAATCATAGGTCTGGGCCGCGATGCCCGCGCCCCAGCAAAGACTGCCCCGGGGCGTCGCGGCGCCGCCCAGGCAGTTGAAGAACATCGTGTCCACCGTCTTGGACAGCCCGCCGTAGCCGCTTCCCGACAGATGGAGAATGGCGCGGCTGTCGTGCTTCGCCAGGATATCGGACAGCCGGGAGGCGATCTCGTCGACCGCCCCCTCCCGGCTCACCGGCGTCCACTCCCTCCCGTTTTTCCGCATGGGAGAACGGAGCCGCCGGGGATGGTAATGGCGATCCAGGAGCGCTTTGCCCTTGGGACAGACATGCCCCCGGGTCAGGGGATGATCCGGGTCGCCCTCGATTTTGACGATTCGCCCGCCTTCCTTGACCGCGATGAGCCCGCAGGCGTCGAAGCAGTCCATGGGGCATGAAAACGGGATCCGTTCGGTCACCATGGCCGCCATCCCGTTTTTGAAACACCGATAAAACAGCCCCCGCCGCCGCCATCGTCGCTGTCCGTATCGGGCGGCAATCCATCTCCGTCGCCTTCCGGGGCTGTCCGGCCGCTCAGGGGAATCTCGACCTGTGCGGCGTCTGTATTGTTGGCCGCCACCAGCGTTCCTGAAAAAGAACCGGCGTCCGAAGGGGTAAAAAAGACCTGGAAAACGACCGACTGATTCCGGGGCAGCCGGGTATTGACGCCGTTGTGGGTAAAAGCGGCCGATCCGGTGACGGCGATGTCCCGGATCTCGATGTCGCGGCTCCCCGGGTTGGTCAGGGTCAGATCCCGGACCCGGGTCTCGCCGGGCGCCGCCGTTCCGAAATCGAGGGCGGCGGGATCGGCCCGGATCTCCCCGCTCAGGTCCCGCACGCCGGCCCGGTGCATGAGGGGCATGGCGGCGGGGTTGGGGTTCAGCAAATCGGCTTCGGACGGCCTCCCGGACCAGTCGGCGGTCACGGGGACGCGGTAGGCGAAGGTCTCAGGCCCAAAAGTCGCCTGAATGGCGACGTTGTCGTCCCCGCCCCAGAAGCTGGGAACGCCGTAAACCGCCTCGTCTTCCGTATTCGGGTCCGGATCGGCCACCACCTGCCGGGTCCGGGTGAGCCGGTTGAGGGTCGCGACCCGGGAGCGCACCGGTCCGCCGCTTGCCGCCCCGGTCCGGTCGATCTCATCCATGACGATGACGAAATCGTTGTTGTAGGCAAAGGCGGGATAGGCGACGTCGATGTCCGGGTCCTGGTTGGTGAACGGAAACTCAAAGGCCCCTTCGGTCAGTTCCAGGATGCCGATGGACCAGTACCGGTGGCCGCTGTCGACGCCGCACGGATCCGCCGCGGCATTGATGCAGTTGAGGGCGTCGAAAACGATCCGGTTGCCGGTGTAATCGAAAGCCAGGGCGTCGGCGAAAAGGATCGTGTCGATGCCTCCCTCCTGGCCGGGCGGCAGGTCCGTGGGCGGCCTCACCGGATATTCGGTCAGGGTGTCCGCCTCCAGATCGCCCACGTAGATGTTGCTGTCCTCCGGAAAGATGGACGTATAGGCGAAAAACCGGCCCCGGGGCGAGATGGCGAAGCTGAATATGTCGCCGGTGGCGGTCAGCTGCCGGTGATCGCCGCCGTCGGGCAGGACCCCGTAGAGGTTGCCGTCGATGCCCACATAGAAAAACAGCGTGCCTTCGGCCAGGGTGACGGCCGCCGGACGGGTTCCGAGGGCCGGGACCCTGTTCAAAACAGCGGAATCCAGGCTTGGGTCGTAGCCGGTAAAGGGCCTGGGCATCGACTGGAAATGGAGCGCATAGACATCCGGGGCCGCCGGAGACAGATAGAGCATGAGATCCCGGCCGTCCACGGGGATGGCCGGGGTGGGGGTGGGATCCCCGGGCGCATTGACGGCGTCGTCGAAGACCTCCACGGCGTCCCAGGCGTCATGGACCGCGGCGACTTCGGGGGAACCGGGTCCGTAGAGATCCTCCGCCGCCTGAACCGTGGCGAACCGGGCCTCCAGAAACCGCGATGCGGCCTGGAGATAGGTGGTCATGGCCCGGTAAAAGATCTGTTCGGTCTTGGACCGGCCGATGCCCGTCCCCAATCCTTCCACGGTGAGCCCTTCCGCCATGAGGTAGGCGGCCCGGGCCGGGATGGACATGTTGATGTGGACCCCGCCCCAGTCCCCGGATTCGGTGTTGGGCAGGTTCCGGTATTCGGACATTCGGGTCGGCAGCGGGGTCAGCCCCTGGGACGGATCGGCCAGGTTCCGGAGGTAGCCCGGGGCGGTCAGGACCACGTCTTCCCCCACGGTCCAGTCGTCGCGGTCGACCATGCAGGCGAAGATGTCGGACAGGGCCTCGGTCAGGGCGCCGCTCTGGTTTTCGTAGATCAGACCCGTGGAAAACTGGGTGACGCCGTGCTGGAGTTCATGGGCCGCGATGTCCAGCCCGGCGGCCAGGGACCCGAAGGTCCGGCCGTCCCCGTCGCCGAAGACCACGAACTTGCCGTTCCAGAAGGCGTTGGGGTAATCCGCCAGCAGATGGACCACCGCCAGGTAGTTCAGGTTCCCGTCGTCCAGGCCGTTGCGTCCGAAGGTGTTCCGGTAATACGCGTGGAAGGCCGCGATGTGGTCGGCGGCGCTCACCCCCGCCGGATCCCAGCCCCCGTCCCGCCGGTCGCTGGCGATGAAATAGAGATCGCTGTCGCCGTTGCGCGCATCGAACACATAGGTATTCCCTTTGCTCCGGATGGCGGGGACCGGGTCGTAGGGCGGATCGTCGAGGGGAACCGTCGGGTCCACCAGGAAATAGTCCCCGTCTTCCCGCCAGACGGTGAAGCGTTCCGTCTCGCCGATGAGGTCGTCGCCGCTGGCCGCGGCCAGTTCCGTCGCGACGCGGCTGTTGCGGCTTAGGATCTCGCCGGTCCGGGCGTCCACGAAATAACGCCATCGCCGGTCCAGGGCGGGGAAGATCTCGACCTTGTAGGCCAGCCGGTGGTTTCCATTCGGGTCGGTGTGGATCACGCGTCCGACGCCGGGCGGTTCGATGCCGTCGCCGGTCATCCCGACCCGTTCCCGGACGATATCGACGGCGCTGTCCGGGGAAAGGACCGGCGTCGTCTCGACGGTTTGGGGCGTGGGCGCGTGGCCCCCCTGGAACAGAAAGACATCGCCGGCGGCGTCCATGTGGACCGCCGCCTCCCGGCCCCAGAGCGGAATGTCCCGAAAGGTCTGCCGATACCGGATGTGGACCATCCCCGCTCTATCGCGCCACTGGCGCCGGGGGACCAGCTCCGATGCCGGATCGGCCAGCTTCAGCAGGTCCCGGTTGTCGATCAGAAACCGGGCCGCCTTATCCCGGGATCGGGCCGGACTGTAAAATCTCGGCGTCGGACCGCGGCGCGGGGTTTTCAGCTTCAAAAAAACCGGTATCCCGGTGCGACGATCGAAGCGGACCCGGAAGCCGGCGGCCGATTCGCCGCTGGCATCCAAGGCGCCGATGCGCCGGACCCGATTCCCGGCGGGCGCCGCGACGCCGTCCGAAAGCCCCGTGAGGGCTTCGCGGATCCGCCGAAAATCGGCCTCCGGAAGCCGGCTGCCGGTTCGGGCGCGATCCGTCCTCCGCAGATCATGGAGCTTGCGCGCGACGGCGTTCTTTTTGTCCGACGCCGCCTCGACATGGGGGAGGACGAGGCAAAGCGTCAGTCCGAGAATCATAAAAAATAAGGTCGAACGCCTCGCAATGGGGTTCATTGAACGGTTCCTTCCGTTGGGGCCGGGGGCGATCCTGGCCCGGCGCCTCCGCCGCCCCGTTGAATTCCGGTCCGCTCCTTGAGGATTTCGCCGGTCTGCGCATCCACGAAAAAGATCCGGCGCCGGGACAGGCCCGGCGTGGCCACGACCCGGTAGGCCATCCGGGGGCCGTCCGCCGAGACGAAGATGACGCCTTCGGCCTGGCAGGCGGCGCAGTCGGCGTCGTCGGGGAGCGCTTTGCCCACCGCGGCCATGGCCTCGCCGGGGCCGGTTCCGGGCACGGTGTTCAACCCCTCCGGGGTGGGGACGAGCCGCCCCTGGACGAGGTAGACCTGGCCGGAGGGGTTGATGTGGACGGTCACCCCCCGGTTCCAGACCGGGATGTGGCGGTACATCTGCTGAAGGGCCACATGGGTCGTGTTCAGCTCGTCGGTCCGGACCGAGTGGAGGGTCAGCTCCTTTGCGGGATCTTTGATGCCCCATTCATCGGCCCGGGAGGCCGCGAACCGTCGGGCGATCCGGTCGTGATCCTTATCCTCCCGGAGCTGTTTAAACGCCGGATCATCGGACAGGCCCGCCGACAGGTCCTCCCCCTTGAGGAAGATCGACCGGTCCGCTTTCGAGACGGACCTCGCGGACCGGCCCGGCGCCTCTTCCTCTCCATCCTCCCCGACCCGGACGACGTCCAGATGGGCCGGGGGCGTATCGAGCGAGGCCTTTTTCAGCGGTCTCGGGGGTTCGGGCAGGCAGGCCGCGAGCAGGAAAGCGGAAAGCAAAACGCCGAAAATCAACGCGAGATGCGGAACACGAAACCGGGTGGTATGGTTGGAGACGGGGATGGGGGTCATTTGAAAATCTCCTAGGATTTTTGGGGTTCATCGGAATGATTCCGTTTCGGCTTCTCCGACCCGGTCCGCCGCCGCTTGAGATCGTCGGGACCGGCCGGCGAGAAGATGCCCGGCAGGTCGTCGATGCCCTGGACCACCAGGTCGTTGATGTTGATGAAGGTCAGGCCGTGGTTCTGGCCCAGATGGTCGGCGATGGCCGGCATGGGCCAGGTGGCCATGCGGACGTAAATATAGGTGCAGATGGATTTTCCGGCCAGCATCAGGGCCGCGGCCAGGTTGCCGATGTCGTCGTCGGTGCAGAGGAAAAAGGCCCGTTCCGCGCTGTCCGCCAGGTCCAGGTCCTGGGCGGCGGCCCGGGTGAACGCGACATGATCGGCGATCCCCAGTTCGGCGGCCAGGAACCGGACCTCGTTTTCCACGTCCCGGATGTCCACCACGCGAATGGACCAGTGCTCCGAGGGGCCGGCGTCGCGGACGAGCACCTCCATGAGATCCCGGCCGAACTTGCCGAACCCGAGGATGGCGATCTCGCTCACCCCGTCCCGGATGCCGTGGTTGAAATGCCGGGCGATCATCCGGGCGGCGGAGATCCGATAGGTATCGAAAAACCGGATGGAATAGCTGCCCTCGGTCTGGAGGGCCCGGCGGGCCGTATCGGCCAGCCGCTCGTTGGCGATGTGAGCCCACAGCAGCCGGGGCGGCCCGGAATAGCAACGCAGCGCGTCATAGGCCCCGACGACCCCTTCCAGGTTGGCCAGGTCGTCGCCGGAGGCGAAGATGAGGGTCCGGGCCCGGGAGGCGCCGGCCCGTTCCAGGACCTTCCGGGACTGGAACGATCCAAAGATGATGGGGATCTTGTGCTCGCCGCACCATTCCTCGAACTGTTCCGGGGCCTCCTTGTCCACCCCCACCACCTTCACCCCTTTTTGTCGCAGGGTCGCGGCCAGCAGTTTCCCGGTCCGCCCCATGCCGCAGATGACGACGTGATCCTTCAGCATCCGGCAGCGGAGGGCGGGCGAGATCCGGAAAAAATAGGTAAGGGCGGTCCCCAACGCCGAAATGGCCACCAGGGGCGCGAAAAAATAGAGGAACACCAGTTGCGGCGTGGTGGGGAAATGGGACAGGTCGTGTTCCAGGATAAACAGGCGGATGCTGTAGTAGAACGCCCCCCAGAAGTCGAGGCCCGGGTCCTCTGCGGGAAAGTAGCGGATGCCCATGGCCAGCACGAGGAGGATGCAGCCGGCCCAGAGGGCGATGTGAAACGGGGTGGTGTATTTCTGTCGCATTATCGGCGGCTTTCGAAAAAACGGTTGTCAGCGGCGGGGCTTCTGCTTCATAATTGAACCATGGGCGCGGCCGAAGGCTTTGCCGGCGCAACCGGGCCCAGAGCATATTCGGTTTATATACGAGTTCCGTTCTGAATGCAAATCTCAATATCGTCAGGAGAGGGTCCATGCGGTTAGCGATGCAATCTCTAAAAAAAATCTTTCTGTCTCTTTTCATTTTGGCCGCCCTTGCCGGCATCGTCCAGGGGGCCCAGGACTTCGAGAAGGAGCGGAAGCGGATGGTCGCGTCCCAGATCGCCGCCCGGGGCATAGACGACCCGCGGGTGCTGTCGGCCATGCGATCGACCCCGCGCCATAAATTCGTGCCCGAGTCCCTCCAGGACCAGGCTTACGCCGACCACCCGCTGCCCATCGGCGAGGGGCAGACCATTTCCCAGCCCTACATCGTGGCGCTGATGACCGAACAGTTGAACCTGTCCAAAGAGAGCAAGGTGCTGGAGATCGGCACCGGCTCCGGGTATCAGGCGGCGGTGCTGGCCGGGATCGCCGATACGGTCTATACCATCGAAATCAAAAAGGCGCTCCACGAAGGGGCGACGGAGGACCTGCGGGAAACCGGCTACACAGCGGTCAAGACCCGCCATGGAGACGGGTATTTCGGATGGCCCGAGGCCGCCCCCTTCGACGCCGTCATCATCACGGCCGCCGCGGATCACATTCCGCCGCCCCTTCTGGGGCAGTTGAAGGACGGGGGCCGTCTGATCCTGCCCCTGGGCAACCCCTTCAGCTACCAGAACCTGGTGCGGGTCGCCAAGAAAGGCGACGACCACACCGTCCGGCAGATCACCGGCGTGCTCTTTGTCCCCATGACCGGCGAAGCCCTGGAGCGATAAGGCCGCGCCGGGCCGGACCGTCTCCAGCCGATCCCCCATGGTCTATATCGCCGTATTCCTGGCCTCTTTTTCGTCCCTGGCCTTCGAAGTGCTGCTGGCCCGGATCTTCGCCATCAGCCAGTGGCACCATCTGGCCTTCATGGTCATCAGTCTGGCCCTGTTCGGGTTCGCCGCCAGCGGCACGTTTTTAAGCTTTCTCGACGCCCGGAAAAAAGGATGGGAGGCGCGGCTGTCGGGCCGGCGCCCCCTGGCCCTGGCGCTGGGCCTCTACAGCATCGCCGCCCTGGGCGCGTTTATCATCCTCAACCGGCTGCCCCTGGATTACTTCCGCCTTCCCCTGGCCCCGATCCAGGCCCTCTACCTGCTGACGGCCTACCTGGCGCTGTCGATCCCCTTCATTATCACCGGCGGCGTCATCTCCCTGGCCTACGCCGCCCGGGTCGAACACACCGGATGGGTCTACTTCGCCACCATGTCGGGATCGGCTGTGGGGGCCCTGACGCCGGCGCTTTTTCTCCCCCTGTTCGGAGAGGGGCGGCTGCTGGTCCTGGTCTCCCTGGCGCCCCTGGTTGTGCTGCCCTTTTCAGGAAAGGGTCGGTCGCGGGCCGCGGGGAGCGCCGTCTTCGCCGCCGCCCTGGTGGTTGCCGCGGCCCTGCCCGCCGACCACCCGATCCTCAAGGTCCGGCCGTCCCCCTACAAGGCCCTGAGCCAGACCCTTGAGTTCCCGAAAACCCGAATCACCGAAACGGTCTCGGCCCTTCGGGGACGGATCGACCGCGTGTCGAGCCCTTACATTCGGTACGCGCCGGGGTTGAGCCTTCAATACACCCGGCCCATGCCGAACCAGGAGGCCGTCTTCACGGACGGCGACAACCGGCTGGTGCTCTACGACGTTGACCATCCGTCGGATCTTGACTTCGCGCGGTACACGCTGCCCTATGCCGGATACCACCTGTCCCCGAATCCGGAACGGGTGCTGGCGCTCCTGGCCGGGGGCGGGGCCGCGATCCCGTCGGCCCTGGCCTCCGGCGCCGACGCTGTTTCCGTGGTCCATCCTCACCCCGCGGTCGCCGCCGCCATCGGGGATCATTACGGCCTGCCCACGACGGCCGCGGGCCACCGCCAATACCTGGCGGCGGCCGACAAGCGATTTTCCATCATCCACCTGGAAAACTGGGGCGCCTCCCTCACCGGATCGGACGCCCTGAGCCAGACCTACGATTTCACCGTGGACGCCTTCGGCGCCTGCCTGGACCGGCTGACCGACGACGGTCTTCTGATCATGTCCCGGCGACTCCTGCTTCCCCCTTCGGACGCTTTGCGGCTCTGGGCCGGCGCTTTCGAGGGGCTGCGAAACCACGGCGCCGCCGCGCCCGGCCGCCATATCGCCATGCTCCGCAACTGGGACACCGTGACCCTCGTCGTGTCGGCCAGGCCATTGGGGGCGGCCGCGGCGCATCTGGCCGACTGGGCCCGGGAGATGAATTTCGACCCCGTCTACCTGCCGGGCATGACCCCGGACATGGCCAACCGGTTCAACCAGTTCGACGCGCCGTTTCACCACCGGGAGATCCAGGCCCTGGCCGCCGCCTACGGGGCGGGGACCGAGGCCGGGTTTTTCAGGGACTATCCCCTGGATGTGGCCCCCCAGACGGACCGGCGTCCCTTTCCGGGACGCATCCTCAAATGGGGGGAGCTGGGGGCGCTCCACAAGAGCATGGGCAGCCGGATGTACGCCATGCTCATGTCCGGCGAAGTGGTGGTGGCGGTGGTCTTCGTGGAAGCCCTGGCCGTGGCCCTCCTCCTGCTGGCGGCCCCGGTATGGGTGGTGTTCCGGAAAGGGGAGGGGGCCTCCGTCGCCCGGGTTCTTTATTTTCTGGGGGTGGGGGCGGGGTTCATGTTCGGGGAGATGTACTACATCAAGGCCTATGCGCTCCTCTGGGGACACCCCCTCATCAGCTTCGCCGGCGTCATCGGCGGACTGCTCATCTTCTCGGCTCTGGGGGGCGCGCTGTCCCAGCGGATGGACCGGCGGGCGATCCGGTGGATGCCGCTGATCCTGCTGGCGCTGTTCATCCTGTCGGTCGCGGGGCTCGTGGAGCTGATCCACGGAATCCTCCACCTGTCCGCCGGCGCCCGTTACGTCATTGGGGCGGCGCTCCTCCTTCCGGTGGGGCTCCTGATGGGGATCCCGTTTTCCCTGGGCATGCGCCATCTGCTGGATACGCCCCGCCAGCGGACCTACGCCTGGGCCGCCAACGGGTGCGCCTCCGTGCTGGCCGCCATCCTGTCGGAACAGGTGGCCGTGGCCATCGGGATACCGGCCATCCTGGGCTGCGCCATGGCGGGGTACGCAGCGGCATGGGCGGCAAGCCGGGGGATCATATCGGCGCCCCGGCCGAGTCCCGCGGCCGGTTGAACAGCGCCTTTCCCTTTTCCATGAACCGCTCCGGTCCCATCTCGTCCATGAGGGGATTCAGGGCCCACTCCCATTCCGCCAGTTCGTGCTTCATGTCCTGGGTTTTGGCGATGTAGCCGGCAAGGATCAGGTACCGGTTCGCCTTGTCGTGGTCCTCCCGCTGCCGGTAGATCGTGCCCATGTTGAAATAGGTGAAGGCCAGCCCCCGGACGTCGCCCACTTCCCGCCGGATTCGTTCCGAATCGCGGAAATACCCGAGGGCCTTTCCCCAGTTCCCCATGTTGTCGTAGAACAGACCGATGTTGTTCTTGATGTGGGCCAGACCGGCCTGATCCCCCATCTCCAGGGCCAGGCCTTCGGCCTTGAGGTAATATTCCAGGGCCTTGTCCCACTCCCCTTTCTTGGCGTAATTGAGGCCGATGTTGTTGTAGATGGGCGCCATGCCGGCGTGATCCCCGCTTTCCAGGAGAATCTGCCCCGCCTTGAAATAGAACCGCAGCCCCGTGTCCAGGTCGTCTTTCCGGGAGTAGACCAGCCCCATGTTCTCGTAAGTGGCGACCAGCCCGGCCCGGTCGCCGGTTTCGGCGCGGACCGTCTCCTCGTCTTTGTGGCATTCCAGGGCCAGATCCATATCGCCCCGAAGGGCGGCGATATGGGCGATCTGAGCGTGGATATCGGCCAGTTGGGCCCGCTGCCCGGTTTCGACGGCCCATTTTTCCGCCTTTCGGTAGCTGTCCACGGCGCCCTCCTGGTCGCCCGCCTGGAGCAGCGCTTCCCCCATCTCCCTGTAGAGGGGGATCAGGCGCACGGGATCGCCGGCGGCCTGGAGGATCTTTTCGGCGCTCCGGTAGCTGTTCAACGCGTCGTCCCAGTTCTTTTGCCGGGCATGGACCAGACCGATGTTTTCGTAAACCGGCGCCAGTTCGGCGCCGGCGCCGCGCTCCCGGAGGATCGCCTCGGCCTTGAGATAGTTGGAAAGGGCGCTGTCCCAGTCGCCGCGCCGGGAGTAGATCAGCCCGATGTCGCTGTAAAGCGGGGCCAGGCCGTTGTCGTCCCCGGTTTGTCTCCGGACCCGGACGGCGTCCCCGTAATGGGCCAGGGCCTTGTTCAGATCCCCTTTCTGAAAATAAATCAGGCCGATGTTGGTGTGGGTGAGGGCCAGTCCGGCGGTCTCCCCCGCCTTGACGAGGATCTCCCGGGCCTTGAGATGGTAGGCCAGGGCCTTGTCCCGGTCCCCTTTGTTGTCGTATATGCGGCCGATGTTGTTGTAGGCCGTGGCGATCCCGGCGGGTTCGCCGGCCCCGACCAGAAGTTTGCCGGCCTTGAGATAGTAGGCCAGCGCATGGTCCCAGTCTTTTTTCAGGGAATAGATCCGCCCGATGGAGTTGAGAACGGGCGCCGTCTTTTTCGGGTCCCCGCCGGGGAGAAGGGATTTCTCCGCCTTGAGGTAATAGTAGAGGGCTTCGTCCCGTCGGCCGCCCCGGAACAGCATCCCGCCCAAACGCCGGACCTGAACGGGGTCTTCGAGGTCGGCCAGCTGTTCGTCGTAGCGGCCGTAAATCTCCCACGCCGCCTCCGACCGGCCGCTCCTGTTGTACAGATCCATGAGGCGGACGGCGATTTCGGCGGCGATCCACTCCGGGTCGATCCCCTGGGATTCGGCGGCGTCGAGCTGGGCCTGAAGGGTATGGATGTCGGTTTCCAAAACGTGAAGTCGCTCCTGTATCGGGATTTTCGGCCGTTCCGGTTCTTTACAATCGACGGCAATCGTGGCAGATTGGCCCGGTTATGCCGGAATGGATGCTTTTCGTCAAGCTGGTCGTCTCCATCTCTTTCGTGGTGACGCTTTCCCTCATCGCCGAACGGGTCGGTCCCCGGGTCGCCGGACTCCTTTCCGGATATCCCCTGGGGGCCGCCATCGCCCTGTTTTTTTTCGGCATGGAGATGGGAACCGATTTCGCGTCCCAAAGCGCCGTCTACACCATGAGCGGTCTTGCCGCCACCCAGCTTTTTGTCTACGTCTATTATAAAATATCGACCCTTTGCAAGCGGCTGTCAATCCTTCTGTCCACCGTTGCCGCGGTCGCCGGATATGTTTTCGGCATCTGGCTGCTCCACTTCATCCCCCTGAACCGGGTCGGCGCCGCGGCGCTGCCCGCGGCGTCGATTTTTGGATTCGTTTATCTTTTCAGACGGATCGAGAATGTCGGCGTGGGCCGAAAAATTCAATTGAATGCAAAGGTATTATTTGTTAGAGCTGTCGTAGCGGGGATTTCCGTCGTGGCCATCACCGCGGCGGCCCGCTATGTGGATACCCGTTGGGCGGGGCTGTTTTCGGCGTTTCCCGTCACCCTGCTCCCCCTGCTGGTGATCGTTCATTACACCCATGGGATGGGCGCGGTCCACACGGTGATCAAAAATTTCCCCCACGGGCTGGGGGCCTTGATCATTTATGCGCTGACGGTCTCCATCGTCTACCCCATCGCGGGCGTTTACGCCGGCACGGCCGTCTCCTTCGGAACCGCCACCGGGTACCTGTTGATTTATCAGAAGATCAGGATGTCGCTATATGCTGCGAAAAAAACCGTTTGATCCCCTTCGATGGGAAGAGATCCGCGAAAAGGGGCGGACCCGATTTATTCTCCTGCGGGGGATCCTCCTCATGGGGATTCCCTTCGCGCTCATCGCCGCCCTCGTGGAACCGGTCATCGGCCGGATCGCCTGGGGCGCGGCCTACACGCCCGATCCGGCCGTCCGGATGATCCAGTGGCCCCTGGCCGGCCTCTTTTTCGGCCTGCTGGCCGGCATCATGCTCTGGTACGGCGGCGAGCGGGAGTACGAAAAATACCGGGAAGCCCATCCGGTCAAAAAGAAAAAACGGCGCAAGAAGAAAAAGTAACCCCCCGGGGCCGTCGGCCCCGTTTACCCACCACCCCCACCGAAAGGAGCGTGACCATGTTGAAGACCCGAATCCGCAAAGCGGCGCTTTGCATCGCCTTGATCCTCGTCGTCGCCGGACTGGCCCTGCCCCCGGCCATGGCCGGATCCTACAAAAAAGAGTACAAGATGACGGTCAATGTGGGCCCCAACTTCTACTGGGGGATGGGCGCCACGAAATTCGCGGAGCTGGTGAAGGAGAAAACCGGCGGCAGGATCAACGTCAAACCCTATTTCGGCAGCGCGCTTCTCAAGGGGGCCCAGCTCAAATCCCCCCAGATGGTGGCCAAAGGGGTCATCGACTGCGCCTATGAATCGACCATCAACACCTCCCCGGTCATCCCGGAGATGAACATCTTCTCCCTGCCGTTTTTCATCAACACCTTCGAAAACCTCGACAAAATCGAATACGGCGAGACCGGCGAAAAGATCTTCGATCTCATGAAGAAAAAGGGGATGATGCCCCTGGCCTGGGCCGAGAACGGCTTCCGTCAGCTCACCAACAGCGTCAAAAAGGTCAACCGGCCCGAGGATCTGAAAGGGATGAAGATCCGGGTGGTGGGCAGCCCGCTTTTTATCGACACCTTCCGGCAGCTTGGCGCCGACCCGGTCAACATGAACTGGGGCGACGCCCAGACCGCCTTTCAGCAGGGCGTGGTGGACGGCCAGGAGAACCCCGCGGGCGTGCTCATCCCGGTCCAGATCTGGCAGTATCACCAGTACGCCACCTTCTGGAACTACCTGGTGGACCCGCTCATCATCTACTGGAACCAGCGGGAATGGGAGGCTTTTCCGGAGGACATCCGGAAGGCCATCCAGGAGGCCGCCGACGAATCGGCCCGTTTTGAAAAGGCCCTCTGCCGGGCCGGGCTGGACGGCGACACGTCTCTGAAGATCCTCAAGGAGGAGTTCGACTACGAGATCGAGGTCCCCAATCCCGTCGAATACCTGGAGAAAAAGGGCACGACGGTCACTTTCCTCACCGAGGAGGAGCGACAGGCCTTCGAGGACGCCACCCGGCCGGTCTATGACGACTGGATTCCCAAAATCGGAAAGGATCTCTACGAAACCGCCAAAGCGGACATGGGGAAATAGTGGAAGAAAAACCCCGCCGGATCCGCATCGATTACTGGATCGCCGCCATTCTCATGTTCACCATGGCGGCGATCGCCTTCGTCAACGTGCTGAGCCGCTACCTGTTTCATTTCTCCTTTGCCGCCACCGAGGAGATCACCATCAACCTCTTTGTCTGGGTCACGGTGGTGGGCTCCGGCATCGCCTTTGAACGGGGCGGGCAGCTGGGCATGGTCACCCTCTACCGGGTGCTGCCGGCCCGGTTCCAGAAGGGGATCATCCTGACCAGCGCCCTGCTGAGCGCCGGTCTCTTTGTGCTGGTGGATCTTTACACCATCCAGGCCATCTACGACGAGATCACCCTGTTCCAGGCCCGGTCGGCGGCCCTGGACATCCCGGTCTGGATCTATTACGCCGGCGTGCCGGTCCTGTCGGTCTTCGTCTTCACCGGCATCTACCGGAACGCCGGGGACCGGCTCCGGCTCCATATGGAGAAGACCGGCCCCTGATGGAACTGGCCCTCATCAGCCTCTCTTTCCTGGTCCTCATGGCCCTGGGGGTTCCCATCGGCACGTCCCTGGGCGTGGCCGCCGTCCTGACCATCTACTGGTTCGATCTGGGCATTCAAATGCTGGGGGTCAATTTCTCCTCGGGGATCGCCTCCTTTCCCCTGCTGGCCATCCCCTTTTTCGTGCTGGCGGGGGTGATCCTCCAGCGGGCCGGGCTGGCGGCCACCATCGCCCGGTTTTTCGAACTCCTGGTGGGCCGGGCCGTGGGGGGGCTGTCCATGGTGGCGGTCTTCACCTGCATGTTCTGGGGCGCCCTGTCCGGATCGGGGCCGGCCACCACCGCCGCCGTGGGGCTCATCCTCCTGGATCCCATGGTCCGCCACGGCTACGACCGGAATTTTTCCGGGGCCCTCATCGCCAACTCGGCCGATCTCTCCATCATCATTCCCCCCAGCATCGCTTTCATCATCTACGGCAACATCACCAACGTGTCGGTGTCGGCCCTTTTCGTGGCGGGCATCGTCCCCGGGGTTCTGACGGGGCTGGCCACGGTGCTGACGGCCTATCTCATCTCCCGGAAGCGGGGATACCGGGGCCTGGAGGAGCGGGCCGGGGCGCGGGAGATCCTCCTGGCGCTGAAGGATTCCATCTGGGCCATCCTCTCGCCGGTGATCATCCTGGGCGGCATCTACACGGGCGTCTTCACCCCCACCGAGGCCGCCGTGGTAGCGGTCTTCTATTCCCTTTTCGTGGCGGTCTTCATCTACCGGAGCCTGACCTTCCGGGATTTCATCCACGTGCTGGTGGATGCGGCGGTCACCTCGTCGGTGATCATGTTCATCGTGGTCTTCGCCGGCATCTTCACCTGGGCCGCCTCGGTTATCGGCATCGTGGACATGGCGGCCAACGCCATCGTCGCCGTTTCGCCCAACCCGGCGGTGATGATCATCCTGGTCAACCTCCTGCTCCTGGCCCTGGGCATGGTGCTGGACGCCATTTCCATCTCCTATCTCATCATGCCCATCCTCATCCCCGTGCTGGCGGAATTCGGCATCGACCCGCTCTGGTACGGGGTGATCTTCATCTCGGCCCTGGCCATCGGACAGGCCACGCCGCCGGTGGGCGTCAACCTTTTCACGGCCGCCAATCTCATCCGGGGCGACATCGACGGCGTGGCCCGGGAGGCGATTCCCTTCGTCATCATGGACGCGGTGGTGCTGATCCTCCTCTCCCTGTTTCCCATCCTCTCCCTTTACCTGCCGGTGGCGGCCGGTCTCTATACGCCTTAACGGCACAAATTCCTTGCCTTTCAGCGTCTCATTGCCTACTATGGCTGGACATCATTTTTGGGTGGAGGCAAGCCCGCAACCCTGTTACCGAAAAGGAGGCAGCATGGCGTTTTTCAAGAAGATTTTGTCGAGCATCGGCATCGGCTCGGCCAAGGTGGACACGGTGCTGGAAGACGACGAATTCTACCCGGGCGACGAGGTGGACGCCGTTGTCAAGATCAAAGGGGGCGGCGTAGAGCAGGAGATCGAAGGACTCTATCTCACCGTCAACAGCACCTACGAATCGGTGATCATGGTTCCGTCGGACGAGGACGAAGAGGAAGACGAGGGCGAAATGTCGGAAAAGGAGGTCACCCGGACCGTCCAACTGGCCAAAGTCCACGTAGCCGATCCCTTCACTTTAGGACCCGGAGAGGAAAAGGAGATTTCCATCTCCTTCGACCTCCCCTACTACACGCCGCTGACCATGGGCAAAACGAGGGTATGGGTCGCTACGGGCCTCGACATCGAACGCGCCATCGACCCCAAGGATCGGGACGAGATCGATGTGATCCCGGGGCCGCTCGTCTCCGCCTTCTTCGGCGCCCTGGCGGAACTGGGCTTCGAACTGATGGAAGCCGATTGCGAAGAAGCCGAACGCCGTTCCTCCGACGACCTTCCCTTTTTCCAGGAATTCGAATTCAAAGCCTTCTCCGGCCCCTTCAAGGGGCGCCTTTCCGAGCTGGAGGTGGTTTTTTTCGTGGAAGAAGACGCCGTGGAGGCATACGTCGACGTCGACCGGAAGCACAAAGGGATAGGCAGCCTCATCGAACTGCTGCTCAGGGGAGAAGCCGGGGAAAAGAGCAGCCGGGCCAAGCTCACTTTCGGCGAGGACGACCTCGAGGGGTTGAAGGACCGGCTCGAAGAGATCATCGACGGGATGTGCTGATAGAGGAGATTCCATGCCTATCGTTCAAATCGACGGCGAAGCTCTTTTCTATGAACACAGCCCCGACGACGCCGGCGGGTCCCTGGTGCTGATCCACGGCTCGGGGTGCGACCACGCCGCATGGCCTGAAGACCTGCGCCGACTCGCCGGGGCCGGCGTCTACGGGCTGGATCTGCCCGGCCGCGGCCGCTCCGAAGGGTCGGCGCGGAACGATGTCGGGGGCTATGCCGACGTCGTCGAGCGGTTCGTGGACACCCTCGGCCTCCGGCATGTGGCGCTGTTCGGTCATTCCCTGGGCGGCGCCATCGTCCAGGCCCTGGCGCTGCGAAAGCCCGCGTGGCTGTCGGCCATCGTCCTGGTGGGGACCGGCGCCCGGCTCCGGGTGGCGCCGGCCATCCTGGAGGGGTTGACGTCCGGCGATCCGCGGGAAGCCATCGACCTGATCTGCAAGTGGTCCTTCGGGCCGAATCCCCCCCCGGACGAGGTCGCCCGGGTGCGGGAAATCTTCAATCGGACCGACCCGCTGGTTACCCACGCCGATCTGAGCGCCTGCGACCGTTTCGATGTCATGGATCGGGTCGGCGCCATCGCCAAGCCCACCCTGGTGATCTGCGGCTCGGACGATCGGTTGACGCCGGAAAAATACGGGCGGTTCCTCCAGGAACAGATCCCCGGCGCCGGAATCGCGGTCGTTCCCGATGCCGGCCATATGATGGGACTGGAAAACCCCGACGCGTTCATGGCGCCGGTCCGATCCTTTCTGGCCGAAACCGGTTTGCTGGCCGGTGCTTAGGGGATCCGCGATCCAACTGTTTATTGACATGTCTCCGATGTTTGATAGATTGTAACCATGGAAAAGAAAATCACGTTCGCCAACACGGAAGGGGAAACACTGGTCGGCAGCCTCCACGCGCCGGAAAAGGAGACCCGGTTCGGCGTCATCCTGGGCCACTGCTTCACCTGCTCCCGCCACACCCGCATCCTCCAGCGGATCGGCAAGGATCTGGCCTCGGCCGGGTACATGGCCCTTCGGTTCGATTTTTCCGGCAACGGCCAGAGCGAAGGGGAATTCACCCGGTCGACGTTTTCCAAACAGATCTCGGAGATCGAAACCGCCGCCGACCTCCTGGCGGATAAAGGCGTTGACTGGCTGGGCCTGGTCGGCCACAGCATGGGCGCGACCATCGCCATTCTTTCCGGCTCGCAACGAGAGGAAGTCAAGGGCGTTTGCGCCATCGCCGGCCGGTCCGAAAGCGCCGGCGCCTTCAAATTTCTCTCGGAAAAACAACGGGAGGAACTGGACCGCACCGGCAAGGCGACCTTCGAGAGCCGGGGGCGCTCCCTGGCCCTGACCGAGACGTTCTTCTCGGACGCCGACCAGTACAGCCTCGCCCGGACGATCCGGCGGTATCCGAAACCGCTTTTGGTGGTCCACGGCGAAAAGGACGAGATCATCCCGGTCTCCGAAGCCCACCACGCCCAGGAGATCAATCCCGACGGCGTGGAACTGCTGATCATCCCGGAAGCCGACCACATGTTCATGAAAGAAGACCATCGCCGCCAGGTTTCGGAGCGGGTGGCGGCGTGGTTCGACAGGATCAGATCATCATGAACTCTGAGGCATCCCTTTTGGAAGGACCGTTCAAAATGGAAATGGTCACCCCGGAAGCATTGGTTGAAGCAGGACTATATCCAGACAAGCAGAGCGTAGTGGATGAAGCCTTGCGCGTTCTCTGGCAGGAGCGACCCCGGTTGCGCATCGAATGGGCCATACACTTATACCGAAGCCAAGATATCTCCCTTGGCAAGGCGGCGGCCGTCGCCAATGTGAGCTTCGACAGGATGAAAGAACTCCTCGTTCAACACGGCATTCAACCCCGGCTGGGCGCGGAAACTCTGGAGGATGCACGCCGTGAAATGGAGACAATCGACCACATGTTAGACTCCGCAGAATAAATGGCTGTCATTTCAAATACAACTGTGATATCGAATTTTTCATCCGTGGACCAGATCGGACTTTTGAACCGCTTATTTAATAAGCTCTACATTACTTCTCAGGTCTTCGATGAAATTCGAGCCGGTTTTCTCCAAGGATATGACTTTTATCACAACATCGAGTCGATAATTAATCCTTTTAGTGATAACGGTTGGCTGCATCTCACGTCCTTATACACCCCGTCCGAGTTTCAAACATTTGGCACGCTGCTTTCAAATCTTCACAACGGTGAAGCATCATCTTTATCGGTCGCATTTCATCGGGGTTGGATGTTTCTTTCAGATGACAAAGCTGCTCGTAATGCCGCTACAAAAATCGGTGTTGAAATATCAGGAACCTTGGGAGTTTTGCTTTCTTCTGTCAAGAAACATATTATCACCTTGGATGAAGGCAACTCTATGCTGCAAACAATGATAGGAAACGGTTACCATTCACCCATCAGCTCTTTAGATGATATTTTAGGTGGTGTATGACATTGAGCAACGATGCATCGCGTTGGGCTGCGGAATCCCGGCGCCGGAAGCCCGCCACGCCCAGGAACTCAACCCCGGCGGCGTGGAACTGCTGGTCATCCCGGACGCCCATCGGCGCCAGGACCTGGAGCGGATGGCGACGTGGTTCGACCAGCTAAAAACCGATTGAAACAATACGGGTGTCAATCCTATGGAAAAAATAGAAATCTCATCCGAAGCATTGCCACTATTAAGAGCAGGCGTCGACTTCCAGGGCAAACTGATGTCGAGAAAGTCCAGAGACTATGCAGTTCGTTTGAAAGCATTTGAAAAGAAGCATCAAATGAGCAGCGAAGAGTTCAAAAAGCGATTCGAAGCCGGGCTTTTGGGGGATGAAGAGG
>CAZZBE010000043.1:0-3101 GCA_964652715.1 uncultured Desulfobacteraceae bacterium | reverse complement strand
TGGAACTGCAAGGAGTAAAAATATGGAAACGGTGAGAAAAATTGATGCCGATGATCGTTCAAAAAACGGCGTCTCCACCATCGCCGAATTTCCCACTTCAGAAGAAGGCAAGCGGGTTTCAGAGGCGGAATATTGGGAAAAATATTATGAATATCCGGATATTTCGTACGAGTGGAACGATGGCCGTCTGGAGGTGAAGCCCGTGTCCGATTATGCGACCTTGCTGATATACATGTGGATGATCGATCTTTTGAGGATGTATCTGACGGCGCGCCCCCTGGCCAAGATGGTGTTGCCGGATTTCGGATTTCGGATGGCGCTGCCGCATAAAACCGTGATTCGAAAACCGGATGTTGGGATGGTGTTGAACAGCAATCCCATGTCCCTGAACCTGGACGATTGTTCCTATAAAGGCGTTTTTGATTTGTGCGTCGAGGCGTTGTCCGATGCGACCCAAAAAGGCATTGAACGAGACACGGTCCAAAAAAAAGCCGAATACGAAGCGGGCGGCGTCAGGGAATACTATATCCTGGACGGCGAATGGAAGGAAATGGCGTTTTACGCGCTGGATCGGGACGGCGGTTTCCATCATGTCATCCCGTCGAAAGGAGATGTGATTCAATCCACCGTTCTGCCCGGATTCCAGTTCAGGATCTCGGACCTCGATCGCAGGCCCTCTTTGGAAGAAATGGCGGACGACGAGGTGTATCAATCGTTTGCGCTCCTGTCGTACCAGGCGGAAAAAAAGAGGTCCGAAAACTTGGAAAAGATGCTGGCGATGGAACGGGAAAAAACGGAGCGGGAGCGCAATAGAGCCGAACTTTTAGCGGAAAAACTCAGGCAATTGGGCGTTTCTCCGGACTGAGGGCCCGCGGCCGTTTCCGGCAATGAATGCGCCCGTCAATAACAATCGAGGACAAAACTTCATGACAATCCCCGAACCCCTGAACATGGATTACATCGATTCCCAACACGCCCTTTGGCAATCCGACCCGGACAAGGTCTCCAGGGAATGGCGACTCTTTTTCGAAGGCTTCAAGATCGGCGCCGAAGGGGAAGCGGCGGCCCGGGAAGCCCCTCGCGCCGGGGCCGGAGATCTGATTCAGTCCCGGGTCGAAGCCCTCATCCGCCGTTACCGGGATCTGGGCCACCTGCTGGCCTGCACCGATCCGCTGTCCGCCTGTCCCACGGATCATCCGCTACTCAACCTCTCCGCCTTCGATCTGGATGAAAACGACCTCGATCAAACGGTCCGCACCCGCAGCCTTCCCGACCTGGACGACGCCCCCCTGAAGGACATTCTCAAACTTCTCCGGGAAACCTACTGCCGGTCCATCGGCGTGGAGTACATGCACCTCCAGGACCCGGACGAACGGCGGTGGCTCCAGGAACGGATGGAACCCAACCGGAACCGACCGGAGCTGAGCGGTGACGACAAAAAGCGCATCCTCAAGAAGCTGGCCCAGTCGGCCCTGTTCGAGGGATTCCTGAACAAAAAATACATCGCCCAGACCCGGTTTTCCCTTGAAGGGGCGGACGCCCTCATCCCCCTGCTCGATTTTATGTTCCGCCTCGCCGCTGAAAAGGGGTGCCGCGAAATCATCCTGGGCATGGCCCACCGGGGCCGGCTCAACGTCCAGACCAATCTCCTGGAACGCTCCTTTGAAGACATCTTCGCCCAGTTCGAGCACTGCTACGATCCGGACAATGTGGCGGGCGCCGGCGACGTCAAGTACCACAACGGGTATTTGACCGACATCGAAGCCGACGAAGGGCGGACCCTCCAGGCATATCTCGTGGACAACCCCAGCCACCTGGAATCGGTGGATCCGGTGGCGGAGGGCGTGGCCCGGGCCCGGGAAGACCTTCTGGAGACGGAAGAGGGCTACCGCGTCCTTCCCGTGCTCCTCCACGGCGACGCGGCTTTCGCCGGCCAGGGGGTCGTCGCCGAAACCCTCAACCTTTCCCAGTTGGCCGGATACCGGACCGGCGGCACCGTCCACGTGATCATCAACAACCAGATCGGGTACACCACGCTGCCCGAGGACGCCCGGTCCACGCGGTACGCCACGGATGTGGCCAAAATGCTCATGGCCCCCATCTTCCATGTCCACGGCGAAAACCCGGAGGCGGTGGTCCACGTCGCCCGGCTGGCCGCCGATTACCGGCGTCGGTTTCAAAAAGATGTCGTCATCGACCTGATCTGTTACCGGCGATACGGCCACAACGAAGGGGACGAGCCCTATTTCACCCAGCCCGGCATGTACAGCCGGATCAAGGAACGGCCCCCGGTGCATCAGCTCTATTCCGATCGGTTGACCGAAGCGGGCGTCGTCGAGTCCGCCGAAATCGACGAGATGGAAAAGAAGATCAATTCGGCCCTCGACGAGGCCTTCGACACAATCAAAAACAGCGCCTGCGCGTTTCCGACGTCCGATTTCTATCCGGAATGGGAGGATTTCACCGGCACTTACTCCCATGAACCGGTGGACACCGCCGTGGACAAGGACCGCCTCGTTTCCCTCGCCGAAAAACTCAACACGCCGCCCAAAGATTTCACCCCCCATTCCAAGCTCAAAAAACTTCTGAAAAACCGGATGACGGCGGTGGAGGAAGGGGAGGGGATCGACTGGGGAAACGCCGAAGCTCTGGCCTTCGGGTCTCTGCTGACCGAAAAGATTCCCATCCGGCTGTCCGGACAGGACGTCCGCCGGGGCACGTTCAGCCACCGGCACAGCGTAATGACGGACCAGGAGACCGAAGACCATTACACGCCCCTCGACAACCTGTCCGACGATCAGGCCCGTTTCATGGTCTACGACAGCCTGCTGGCCGAATCCAGCGTACTGGGGTTCGAATACGGCTATTCCCTGGTCCGGCCCCACGCCCTGACCATCTGGGAGGCCCAGTTCGGCGACTTTTCCAACAACGCCCAGGCGATCATCGATCTTTACATCGCCAGCGGCCAGGCCAAATGGCAGCGCCTTTCGGGGTTGACCCTGCTGCTCCCCCACGGCATGGAGGGGCTCGGTCCCGAGCATTCCAGCGCCCGGCCGGAACGGTTTCTCCAGCTCTGCTCCAACAACAACATGCAGGTGTGC
>CAZZBE010000042.1:11916-22772 GCA_964652715.1 uncultured Desulfobacteraceae bacterium | reverse complement strand
TGGATGACCGAGATGCGATCATCATCTTATGCGCTTTGCTTTGAGGTCAACACGAGGGTTTGAATTTTTGATGAACTGCTTTGATGTATTCGTCTCCCACGACTTCCACGCAGATGAAGGATTTTCCGCGTTTCAAATCACTTAGGTCTCGTTGGCATTTTGAACAATTCATACGTTTATGAACCGTGCTTTTTAACTCACGTTTTGCAAACCATAATTTTGGATCGCCCCGACGCCGTTTGGTGCTTATCAACCGAATGAAAATACCGAAGGAGCATTTCCCTCTCGCGCCTCAAAACCTGGATCGCTTTCGACATGCCCATGGACATCAGTCGGATATAAAAAAGAAACCTGACGACAGGATTCCGGGGGACATCGTGTTCCATCATCAGGAAAGGCTTGCCGCTTTTTAAGACGTTTCGGACGCCTCGCAAACAAGCATCCTGGCTATCGCCTTTAAGTTCATAGAAAGCATGGGCGCAGGTCGCGGCATCAAAAACATTCGGTTTGAAAGGCAACCTCGCGACATCCGCCTGGACCAGATGGATGTTGACGCATCCCGCAGTCTTTGTTTTGGCTGCTCTCAACATGCCGATTGAAAAATCGACGCCGACCACGGTCCCGTTTTCTCCGACCTTCTCTGACAAATAGGTGAGCAACGATCCGGTGCCGGTGCAAATATCCAACAAGCGATCTCCGGAGGATGCGCCCGTTTTCTCAGCCAACGTCGTTTTCAAAACCCCTTCCTGACCGGAGGCGTGCATGGCGACGAACTGATCGTAGACCCTTGAAAATAAATCGTAGTATTTCTGGCGAAATTTTCTCATGGAAATTCATCTTTTATGCGTTCTTGTCAAATCAGCCTCTCTCAACTCATCCCGCGGCACGATATTGCACGTCTCGTTCTTCTCATCAAAGACGATGATCGCCTCGCCTTTCTTCAACTGACCCATCACCTGAATGACCTTGGTTTCCAGACCCACCTCCACCTGTCCATAGTCGGTCCCTTCCCGAGTGATAAACTCCTCTACCAGGGCTTTCAGGGTTTCCGGATTCAATTGGTTGAATGGAACTTCGATGTCGCTCAATGGCTCACCCCATGATTTTGATTTATCAAAAGCATCTCAGAATACTTTTGCCATCACACCGTGTCAATGATACATTCTTCCTCACAGTGCTGACGCATGGATTGAAGAATGGCCGGCTTTGGTCATCACCCTGCTTCCCTACGGGGGGATTCAGTGGTTTTTTATTCCGGCAGGCGTTCTTTCACTCGATCATCAAGTTGTATTAAGATATATAGCATAACAGGGTTTAGGGTCAATGCAGCAATTGGGCGCCGGGAAACAGGCTTTCCACGAACTCACCTTCTCGGATATCCACCACGACGATTTTCAGCGGCCACCCGCCTATCAGGGCCATGTAGGTCAACTCACCGGATTTTTCTGCCGCCGCGGCCCTGGATGTAGGTGTCGCGCGCCGTCCCCCGCATTTCCACGGCGCGGGAATCGTCCGGGAAGCCGTTGGAGTGGGGTACATCTCCGTGCCGACGATGATCAGGGCGATGCCGACGAAGATGAGCACCGCCAACGGCACGCCGAGGTAGACCGGACACAGGCAGAGTCTGAGCAAAAAGACGGGGCAGGGCTTATCAGGGCTCTGCCTCAAGTTGGGGGCCGAAAGGCCCCGTTTTTATTGGGCGCCCGGCCGGCTTCAGCGTCGGCCATGGATCTCGGGCGATTACTGAATTTCCGCCTGCTCCACCCGCAACCGCGGCGCCAGAAGCGATGTGACGACGGCGAACCCGCCCCGGCTCAGCCGCTTTTCCATCACCCATCCGGGACCGGGGAGCACCGCGTCGGCGCCGGGGCGCCGCTGCGGGCCGACCCAACTCTTTCTCTAAAAAAGAGACAGTTTTGACTTGATCTTTCTCTAAAAAAGAGATAGTTTTCCGCCATGAAAGAAATCCTGTCGCAACTCATCGACGACTTTCACGAGCGGAACCTGCCCAATCCTGTGTCCCGGGACCGCGCGCTGTCCGAAATCGAAGGCAAGGCGGATGTGGTGATCGGGATGCGCCGGGCCGGCAAGACCTGGTTCTGCTATCAGAAGATGAACGAACTCCTGGAGAAGGGCGTTCGGAAAAAAGAGATCCTATATCTCAATTTCGAGGACGACCGGCTCCTGGACTTCGGGGTCGCCCATTTTCAGGACATCCTCGACGTCTATTTCGGGAAATACCCGGATCACCGGAACGGCCGGTGCTGGTTTTTCTTCGACGAAATCCAGCGCATCGATCAGTGGGAGCGGTTCATCCGACGTCTTCTGGACACGGAAAACATCCAGATCCATCTCACCGGTTCGTCGTCGAAGCTGCTGAGTACCGAAATCGCCACCAGCTTGAGGGGGCGTTCCCTGACGGTCGAGATATTCCCCTTCAGTTTTCCGGAGTATCTGCGCTATCACGGGCTGTTCCCGGAAAGCCCCCGAACATTCGGCGCCAGGACCGCGGCCACGCTCCGTAAGGCGGTGAGGGATTATCTCGACATCGGCGGGTTTCCGGAAGTTCAGGAACTGGACCCCGCGCTCCGGATCGAAGTGTTGCAGGGGTATATCGATTCGGTGCTGCTGAAAGATATTGTCGAACGCTACCACATCGGCAACGTCACGGCCCTGAAACATCTGGTCCGGCACATCATGCGCTCGGCCGGGGGCAAGTTCAGCGTCAACAAGTTTTACAACACGATGAAAAGCATGGCGGTCAAATGCACCAAGAACAACCTGTACGACTATCTCGATCATCTGATCGACGCCTTCGTGTTTTCCAAAGTGCCCATCCACAGCCGCTCCGAAAAAACCCGGACCATCAATCCGGTCAAACTCTACGCCATCGACACGGCGCTCCTGAGCGCCATGACTTTCCGGCATGCCGACGATTACGGTCCGCTCCTGGAAACCATGGCGTTCATGCGGTTGCGCCGCCACGGGTTCGAGGTGGAATATGTGACCACCCCGGACGGATATGAAGTCGATTTTTTCGCGAAAGACACGGTGTCGGGCGAGGCGTCATTGATTCAGGTGTGTTGGGATATATCGGACAAGAGGACTTTCGATCGGGAGATCCGGGGGTTGAAAAGCGCCATGGCCGAATTGTCAATGGACAACGGGACCATCGTCACCTGGGACGACGAAGAAGCGGTGGACGACAACATCCGGGTCGTCCCGATCTGGAAATGGCTGCTGACGTGACGGTCTGAAAGTCGTGAAGACCCGCGGGGTTTTAAAAACCCCGCAGGTCTGTGCAAGAAATTCGATTTACAGAAACTTCTCCATCGCCCGCTTGAACCCCGGCAGGGCGCCGGTGATGGTTTCGTCGCTCACGCAAAACGACAGCCGGAAATGGCCGGGGCCGCCGAAGCCGGCGCCGGGGACGGCCAGGATCAGTTCGTCCTGGAGGGCCCGGACGAATTCGACGTCGTCGGGGATCGGGGTTTTGGGGAAGAGGTAGAACGCGCCGGCGGGGGTGACGAAATCGTACCCGGCTTCCTGGAGGCCGTTGCAGAGGAGCTGCCGTTTGCGGGTGTATTCGTCCATGTCGCCGCTTTCCCCCTGGAGCCGGGCCACGACCCGCTGCATCAGGGCCGGGGCGTTGACGAACCCCAGGATCCGGTTGGCCAGGGCCAGGCCGCCGGCCAGGGCGTCCTTGTGGGGGGACCGGGGATTGATGGCCGCATAACCCAGCCGCTCGCCGGCGATGGAGAGATCCTTGGAATAGGAGGTGGCGATGAGGCTGTTCTCGTAGGCCAGAAAGATGGAGGGCACGGTCACGCCGTCGTAAACGATCTTCCGGTAGGGCTCGTCCGAGAGCAGGTAGATGGTCTTGCCCAGGGCCTCGCTTTTTTCCGACAGCAGTTTCCCCAACGCTTCCAGACTTTTGCGGGAATAGACCTGGCCGGTGGGATTGTTGGGGGAGTTGATGAGCACCGCCCGGGTCTTGTCGGTGATCCCGTCTCCGATGGCGGCGAGGTCCAGGGTGAAATCCGGTTTGGTCCTGACGGTCTTCATGACGCCGCCGTGGTTGTCGGCGTAGAAGCCGTACTCCACGAAAAACGGGGCGGGAACCAGGAGTTCCTCGCCGGGGTTCAGGATCGCCTTGAGGATGATGTTGAGGGCGCCGGCGGCGCCGCAGGTCATGACGATCTCGTTTTCGGTCAGCGCCGCCCCCTGTTCCCGGGAGACGTAGTCGGCCACGGCCTTGCGGACGTGGGGGTAGCCCGTGTTGGGCATGTAGATGTGGTCCGAGCCCACGCTGTTTTCCGCCAGATCCCTGAGCACCTCCCGGAACCTGGCCGGGGGCGGCACGTTGGGATTGCCCAGGCTGAAGTCAAACACCTTGTCCGCGCCGTGTTCCGCCTTGAGACGGGCCCCTTCCTCGAACATTTTCCGGATCCAGGAGGAGCGTTCGATGAACGTTTCGATCTTCTGTGCAATAGCGTCAGCGGTCATTGAATAGCCTCATTCGCGTCGTTTCGTGGGAAGGGATCGGCCGCCGGCGGTGCGCCGGCGGCCGGGCGCTATGCGGGTTCCACCGCCTTGACTTCGGGGACTTCTTTTTTCAGCACCCGCTCAATGCCGTTTCGCAGCGTCATCTGGGACATGGGACATCCGGCGCAGGCGCCCTGGAGGCGAACCCGGACGACGCCGTCCATGTCCACATCCACCAGCTCCACGTCGCCGCCGTCGGCCTGAAGCGTGGGGCGGATTTTTTCCAGTGCTTTCTGTACTTTTTCTTTCATGATCAATCTCCTCTGTTGCGGGTGAAATCTATCGACTATCTCCTGAATATAACGTCTTTTTTGAAGCTGTCAAACCGCCCCTCCCGGATGGCGGCGCGCATCCGGCGCATCAGATCGAGGTAATAATGGAGGTTGTGGAGGGTGTTGAGGCGGTAGGAGAGCAGTTCCCGGTTCCGGTAGAGATGGCTCAGGTAGGCCCGGGAGTAATGTCGGCAGGTGTAGCAGCCGCAGCCGGGATCGACGGGGCCGGTGTCGGTCTTGAACCGGGCGTTGGCGATGTTGAGCGCGCCGCCGTCGGTGAAGAGCTGGCCGTTTCGGGCGTTGCGGCTGGGCATCACGCAGTCGAACATGTCGGCGCCCATGGCCACGAGATTGACCAGGTCTTCGGGGGTCCCCACGCCCATGACGTACCGGGGCTTGTCTTCCGGCAGCAGGGGGAGGGTGTGGTCGGCCATCTCCAGCATCAGGTCCTTGGGCTCGCCGACGCTCAGGCCCCCCACGGCGTAGCCGGGAAAATCGAGGTCGATGAGCGCCTCGGCCGACCGTTTCCGCAGATCGGGGTGCATCCCCCCCTGGACGATGCCGAAGAGCGTGCTGCCGCCGGGGTCGTTGTCCCGCCAGGAGGTCCGGCACCGGTCGGCCCACCGGGTGGTCCGCTCCAGGGCCCCGGCCGCCCGTTCCCGGTCGGCGGGGTAGGGGATGCACTGGTCGAGGCACATGACGATGTCGGAATCGAGGCAGCGCTGAATTTCGATGGATTTCTCGGGCGTGAGGAGGTGGCTGGAGCCGTCCAGGTGGGACTGGAACCGGGCGCCTTCCTCCGTGATCTTGAACATCTTGGCCAGGGAGAAAACCTGGAACCCGCCGCTGTCGGTGAGAATGGGCCGGTCCCAGTTCATGAAGCGATGGAGGCCGTCGAAAAGGCGGACGACGTCGCAGCCGGGCCGGAGATATAAATGGTAGGTGTTGCCCAGGATGATTTGGGCGCCCAGGGCTTTGAGTTCCTCGGGCGAGACGGCTTTGACCGTACCCAGGGTGCCCACCGGCATGAAGATGGGGGTTTCGATGTCGCCTCGCGGGGTGGAGAGCATCCCTGTCCGGGCCCGGCCGCTTCGGGTGGCGATGGTGAACCGGTTCATGAGGCGGCTTTTGACAATGGGTTCATCTGTTTATCAGGCTGCAATGGTTTGTTTGTCTATCGGAATTTTATTGAGAATCAACTCTTTTAAATTCAACTTTTTCGAAGCATTATCGATATCAATTCCAGTCAGATTCCCATCAGAATCATAGTCCAGAACAATTCCGGGTGAAGCCTCTTTACTTTCAACACTCACTTTAAGAGAAAAATCTATATACATTGAGTCGGTATCCGGATAATATGAGATCTTCATGGTTTGAATCTCCTGTCTGGAAAGGCGTTGTGAATCGTTTTCTGATCATCTAAGGTTACGACTCTCAGATAGCGGCTGCCAAGTTCCTCTATCGGAGCCCAAAACCGGTATCTGTTGAATTCTTGTGGTTCTGATTTCGTTGGGTTCTCTAACACCCGAATGCACCATTCCTTTTTAATGTAAGGCCGCTTCCTCATGACCTCATTCTCAAAATACTCTGTGAATTGGTATGTATCCATAGTTTCCAAATTTCATAGTGGCCTGAAAATGCCGCATCGGGAATGCCCGATTTAAGTGCGTTCCAATCCACTGGCGATGAACATGGCGTCGCCGTATGAATAAAACCGATACCCATGTTCAATGGCCTCCCGGTAGGCGGCCAAAACCCGGTCCCGGCCGGCGAAGGCGGAGACCAGCATCAGCAGGGTCGATTCCGGCAGATGGAAATTGGTGATCATGGCGTCCACGGTTTTGAACCGGTAGCCGGGATAGATGAAAAGAGCGCAGTCGCCCGAGCCGGCGACGATCCGTCCGGTCTTGTCGGCGGCCCACTCCAGGGTCCGGACGCAGGTGGTGCCCACGGCCACGATGCGGCGCGCTTCGGCTCGCGCCCGATTGATCGATTCGGCGGCTGCCTCGGGGATGGTATAGGTCTCGGCATGCATCCGGTGGTCCCGGATGTCCTCGACCCGCACCGGCAGAAAGGTGCCGTACCCCACATGGAGGGTGATCTCGGCGATCCCGACGCCCGCGGCCTTCAGCCGACCCAAGAGATCCGGCGTGAAATGGAGGCCGGCGGTGGGGGCGGCCACGGCGCCCTTCCGGGCCGCGTACACCGTCTGGTAGGCGGTTCCGTCGTCGCAGGGGGGATCGGCCGCCTCGTCGCGGCGGATGTAGGGGGGCAGGGGCATCCGCCCGATCCGGTAGAGAATCGCCTCGAAGTCGCCTCCGCACATAAACTTGACCGTATGGATTCCGTCCCTGAAACCAATTACTTCGCCGGAGAGGTCGTCATCGAACCGGATGCGGGTTCCCGGCCGGGCCCGCTTGGACGCCTTGACCAGACACCGGTGGACCGGCGGTCCACCGTTATTCGTTTTACCGGTGTAATCGAGGATCAGCACTTCGGCCCGGCCGCCGGTCTCCTTCCGGCCCGTCAGCCGGGCCGGAACCACCTGGGTGTTATTGACCACCAGCAGGTCCGCGGGCCGCAGGAGGTCGGGCAGGTCCCGGAACCGGCGGTGATCCGCGGCCCCGGTCTCCCGGTCCAGCGTCAGCAGCCGCGAGGCGTCCCGATCCGGCGCCGGGGTCTGGGCGATCCGCTCCGGCGGCAGGTCGTACCGGTAATCCGAAAGGGAATACACCGGTTACCGCCTTCCCATGTAGACCACCAGAAGCCCCACGCCCATCAGCACCAGGCCCAGCTTCCGGAGCGCGGCGTCTTCCACCTCCATGAGCTGGGCCATCCACTCTTTCATCTTATCGGGAAACGTCGCGTAGGGCAGCCCCTCGATGAACATGACCATCCCGATGACGCATAGAAAAAAATCCATATTCTACCTTTTCCGGACAGGCTCTAAACGCCTGTTTGAAAAGCGCTCTCCTCAAACAGCGCCATAAAAGGCGCACTATACGTCCGCCCTTCGGGGTTTGTCAAAGGGATTTCGGCCCGGTCGCGCGCCCAGAAAGCGGTCCCAGTTGCGCTTGACGATCCGCCGCAGGGTGCGGAACCGGTCGTCGGAAACAATGGCCGGCTGCTCTTTGAGATCAAGGCGGTGGCCCACGATCCGGTAGGTGAGATAAGCCTTTCTCAGGAAATAGGCGGTCGCGTCGTCGAAGACCCCGCACCGGCAGAGGGCCCCGATGAGCCGCACGTTGTCGGTCCATCGAACCAGCTCGTCGTACTCGCGGGCGTGGCGCAGGACCAGGTACTGGACGAGGAATTCGATGTCCACCATGCCGCCCTCGCCGTGCTTGAGATCGAACCCGCCGGCGTTGCCCTTGAGGCTTTCCTTCCGCAGCCGGTCGCGCATGTCGGCGACGGATCTGCGCAGCCCGGCCTCGTCCCGCTCACGGGCCAGCACCCGGCGGCGGATCGCCTCGAACCGGTCGGCGACGGCCGGATCGCCGCAGACGGGCCGGGCCCGGATCAGGGCCTGCTGCTCCCAGGTCCAGGCCTCGTTCTCCTGATATTGACCGAAAGATTCGACGTGGGAGACCAGCACCCCCGACGCCCCCGACGGCCGCAGCCGCATGTCGGCCTCGTAGAGCGTTCCGGCCGGGGTTCGGGCCGTGAGCATGTGGATGAGCCGCTGCCCCAGGCGGGAGAAGAAATAGCCGCTGTCGGTGGGTCGGTCGCCGCCCCGGGTCGGTTCCGACGCGCCGGCGTGGAGAAAGACCATGTCCAGATCCGACCCGTACCCCAGCTCCAGGCCCCCCAGTTTTCCATAGGCGATCACCGCGAACCCCTCCCGGCACGTTTCCCCGTCGGGCAGGCCGCAGACCGGCTCGCCGTGCTTCTCCGTCAGGTGCCGGCGGGAGATGGAAAGGGACCGGTCCAGGATCGTCTCGGCGATGTCCGAAAGATGGTCGCTCACCCGCATGAGGGGCAGGGCGTCGGTCACGTCGGCGGCGGCGACCCGCAGCGCGTTGACCTGCTTGAAGATCCGGAGAGCGTCCATCTGGTATTCCAGATCGTCCGGCGGAATGGGATCGAGCCGCTCCCGGATCTCCGATTCCAGCTCGGAACGATCCGGCGGGCGGTAGAGGGTGCGGGTGTCCAGGAGTTCGTCCAGGAGGACGGGGTGGCGGGTGATGAAAGTCAGAATCCAGGCGCTGGTGGTGGCGAACCGGACCAGGTGGGAGAGGGCCGACGGATTTTCCAGGAGCAGGGCGAGGTAGCTGGTCCGCTGCTGGACGGTCCGGATCAGCTCCAGAATGCGGGACAGGGCCAGGGCGGGCCCGTCCGCCGAGGCCGCCGCCTTCAGGATTTGGGGGATTAGCCGGTCGAGGCGGTCCCGTCCCTCCCGGCTCAGGGCGGCGGTGGCGGTGGATTCCCGGAGATGGCGGATGGGCTTGAGGGCCGCTTCCGGGTCCGGGTACCCGGCCGCCGACAGGAATGCCGCCGCCCGGTCCCCGTCCTCGGGGGATTGCCAGACCCGCTCCAGATCCGTTCCCCGGCGGCCCTCGCCCCCTTCTTCCGACGTCCCGGCCCCGTCGGGCTCCAGCAGGGCGCCGAAGTGACGGCGGACCGCCGACATGTGCATGTCCAGCGTGGTTTTGAATGTTTTGTAATCCTCAAACCCCATGGACGCCGCCAGCCGGGCCCGGGCCGGTTCGTCGGGCGGCAATTTGTGGGTCTGGGCGTCGCTGAATTCCTGAAGCCGGTTCTCCGTGCGCCGCAAAAAGACATAGGCCGCCTGGAGTTCGTCCCGGACCGCGGTCTCGATGGTCCCTTCCCGGGCCAGCCGGTCGAGGACGGTCCCGATGGGCCGGGACTGGAGGGGCCGGGAGACGCCGCCCCGGATAAGCTGGAAGACCTGCCCGAAAAACTCGATTTCCCGGATGCCGCCGGCGCCCAGCTTGATGTCGTCCCGGAGGTCGCGCCGTTTCACCTCCCGGGCGATGCCGGCCTTCATCTCCCGCAGGGATTCGAAGACGCCGTAGTCGAGGTACCGGCGATAGATAAAAGGATTGAGCCGGGCCAGCAGCCGCTCGCCGGCGGGAATGTCCCCGGCCGCGGGCCGGCCCTTGATCCAGGCGTACCGCTCCCACTCCCGGCCCTGCTCGCCGTAATAGGATTCCAGGGCGTCGAAGCTCATGACCAGGGGACCGTTGCCGCCGAAGGGCCGCAGGTCCATGTCCACGCGAAAGACGAATCCTTCGGCGGTGTTTTCACCCAATGCCTTGATGAGTTTCCGGCCCAGCCGGAGAAAAAAATCGGTGCTGGGGATCGATTTCTCTCCCTCGGTATCGCCGGTTTCGGGAAAGGCGAAGATCAGATCGACGTCAGAGGAAAAATTGAGTTCCCGGGCCCCCAGCTTGCCCATGCCGATCACCACCAGTTCCAGGGGCGTCCCGTCGGATCCCAGGGGGCGGCCGTAGAGCCCTTCCAGCCATCCGTGGAGCCGCGACAGGGCCCCGTCGATGCAGGCGTCGGCGAAGGAGGACAATTCGGCCATGGTCTCGGCGAGATCGGCCCGTCCCGACAGATCCCGCCAGGCGATGCGGACCATCTCCCGCTTCCGAAGACGGCGCAGGGCGATGGACAGGTCGCTTTCGCCGGTGGCGGCGGACAGGGCGGACTCGACCCGTTGTCTGTATTCATCGGATTCACAGGGCCGCTCCAGATCGCCGCTGTCCAGCAGGTCGGCCAGCAGGACGGGATTCCGGGCGCAGGCTTTGGCGACGAAATCGCTCAGGGCGAAGACGGTTTGGATGTCGGTGATCGTGTCTTCGTCTTCGTCTTCGGGGGCCGGGATGTCGGCGTCGGTCGCGGCGGCGAGGAACGCGTTCCATTTCTGATGGGCGTCTTGCTTAAGCGCATCGGGGAGGGTGATTTGCAAGGAATTCATATCACATCAGCCATTTTCAATGTCGCCTTCGGAGTTCGATATTTCAAAACTATGCGATCGAATTCATCGGTTTTACTTCTTGTTCCAGGCGATGA
>CAZZBE010000042.1:0-11816 GCA_964652715.1 uncultured Desulfobacteraceae bacterium | reverse complement strand
TGAATGTATTATATGTGATAGATTGCGTGGGCGGCGGGCGTCCTGGGGCGCCCCGAAGGAAGCGCCCACGGTTTAGGGAAAGAAGATGAAGAGGATATGAGATGACGCTGCACGCGCGCCAACGCACGGTCGCAAGATCCGTCAAATGCATCGGTATGGGGGTCCATTCCGGTAAAAACGTCAACCTGACCATACGGCCGGCGCCGGCCAACCACGGCATCAAGTTCGTCCGGACCGACTTGCCGGGGCATCCGGAGATCCCGGCCCATTTCAACCGGGTGGTGGACACCAGCCTGGCCACGGTCATCGGCTTCAACGGCTGCATCGTCTCCACCATCGAACACCTCATGGCCAGCTTCGCGGGACTGCACATCGACAACGCCGTGGTGGCGCTGGACGCCTACGAAGTCCCCATCATGGACGGCAGCGCCGGCCCGTTCACCGAGGCCATCCGATCCGCGGGCATCAAGGAGCAGAACGGTCCCCGGTGCTTTTTCATGATCAACGAACCGATTGAATTGACGGACGGGGACCGGTCCGCGGCCATCTACCCCGATGCCGACTTCCGGATCACCTGCACCATCGATTTCGACCATCCCCTGGTCCGGCGTCAGACGGTTACATTCGAGATGGACGAAGACGGGTTCGCCAGGGATGTGAGCCGGGCCCGGACCTTCGGCTTTTATCACGAGGTGGAGTATCTCAAGCGCTTCGGGTTCGCCCGGGGCGGATCCCTTGAAAACGCCGTGGTGCTCGGCGCCGACGGCGTGATGAACGGCGACGGTCTGCGGTATGAAGACGAGTTCGTCCGCCACAAGCTGCTGGACTGCATCGGCGATTTCTCGCTCCTGGGCATGCCGATGCTGGGTCATGTGGTGACCCACCGGTCGGGCCATGCCTTCAACCACGCCTTTCTGGAGAAGTTCTTCGCCTCCAAGAGCGCATGGGAGACCCGGACCATCCACGACGCCGCTTACTGGAAAACGCCGCGGCCCGCTCAACCAGGCCGGGGGGCGTCCCGAGCCGGACTGAGCAGGGTCGCGGTCTGAGGGGGGCTGTAGCCGCCGCCCCTGTAGACGCCGCCAGCCGACGGCATGCCGGAAGGTATTCAAACGCCATGACCCGCGCCATCCTTCGAAAGGCAGCCATTTTGACGATCGCCATGGTCCTGGTCCTCCAGTCGGCGGGCCCGGCCCGGTCCGCCCGGTTCGAAGACCTGCGGATCAGCAACCTGGGCCAGAATCTGGTGGTCTACCTCAAGGTGCGGGGGGCTTTCAAGGACGACATGAAGGAGGCGGTCATGAGCGGCGTGAAGACCACCTTCTTTTTTCTCATCACCCTCAAAAAGATCCGGGATTTTCTTCCGGACAAGACCATCGCCAACATCACCCTGACCCATTCCCTCAAATACCACAGCCTCCGAAACGAGTTCGTCGTCAGCCGCTCGTGGGAAGACGACCAGCCGGTGGTGGTCAAGACCTTCGACGAAGCCCGCCGGCGGATGTCGGAAATCGACAACATCGACCTTATCCCCCTCAAGGTGCTCGAAAAAGGCGAGCGGTACCAGCTCCGGGCCAAGGCCGAAATGGGCAAAGTGACCCTGCCGTTTTACCTTCACTACGTCCTGTTTTTTATCTCCCTGTGGGATTTCGAGACGGACTGGTACACCATCGATTTTACCTATTAGGACGATCCCGGCCCTGAAACGGGCCCTTTCCGACCCATCAGGCGCCCCATGAAGACGAACCGATTCATCGACAAATCCAAATACCGCGCCCCGGCCGGCGAACGGCGACGGCGGCGACGGGAGATGATCCTCATTCCCGTCGTGATTCTGGTGGTGGGGTTGCTGACGGTGGCCGAGAGCCGGATCATCCACTTCGGGGCCGACTTCCCCATTTCCAACACCATTTTGATGTTCATCCTCATCAACGTCAATCTGCTGTTGCTGATACTGCTTATTTTCCTGGTTTTCCGGAACCTGGTCAAGCTGCTCTACGACCGGCGGCGCAAGGTGATGGGCAACCGGCTCCGGACCCGGCTGGTGCTGGCCTTCGTCTCCCTCTCCCTCCTGCCCACGGTGGTCCTGTTCATCTTCTCCATTAATTTCATCACCTCCAGCATCGAATTCTGGTTCAACGTGCCGGTGGAACAATCCCTGGAAAACTCCCTCCAGGTGGGCCGCCGGCTTTATGGCTATTTCGAGGATCACAGCCGGTTTTTCACCGAGCGGATCGCCAATGAGATCGTTTCCAAGGACCTTCTGGCGCCCAGGAACCTGAAGGAACTCCGCGATTACACCGAGGTGGTCCAGCGCGCCTTCAACATCGAAGCGGTGGAGATCTACCACAACGGCCGCCCCGGCCGGGATATTCCGAACCGGCTCGCGTTTGCGATGGCAGCCGAATACGGCGACACGCTCCCGGAGATCAACCTGGACCAGTTGCGGAAAGCGGTGAACGCCGACGGCGTCCGGACCGTATCGGAACGGATCCCCCAGGGCGAGATCAGCCGCACCATCGGCCGGATCCCCTTTGACGCCGATGCGGCCGACGCCCGGGGGTTCGCGGTGCTCTCATTTTTCATCCCTCCTTCCCTTTCCGACGACCTGGAATCGATTTCCCGGGGATTTGAAGAGTACAAGCAAATCAAACTGCTCAAAGAACCCATTCGGCTCACCTACTACATTACCATCTCCATCGTGGCCCTGCTGGTGGTTTTTTGCGCCGTCTGGTTCGGGTTCTACCTGGCCAAATCCATCTCCATCCCCATCATGGACCTGGCCGAGGGGACCCGCCGGGTCGCCGGGGGGGACCTCGGGTTCACCCTCCACCGGGTGGGGGACGACGAGATCGGCGTGCTGGTGGATTCCTTCAACAGCATGACCCGGGACCTGCGCCTCAGCCGGGAGCAGCTGGAGCTGTCGGCCCGGATGCTGCGGCAGCAGAACATCGAGATCGAGGAACGCCGGCGGTACATCGAGATCGTGCTCCGAAACGTCTCCGCCGGCGTCGTCACCCTGGACCGCGAGGGCCACGTGGCCACCATTAACCCGGCGGCGGAGCGGATGCTGGGCATCCCGGCGGACGAGATTCTGGGCAAGAGCTACCGGGCCCTGCTCCAGGGCCAGCACCTGGACCTGGCCCGGGAGGTTCGGGACTACCTGACGGCGTCCCGGGACAATTCCGTGGAATTTCCCCTGCGGATGACCATCGACGGCAGCCCCCGCTCCTTCCGGGTCAACATCAGCGTCCTCAAGGACGACGCCGACCGGGACATGGGCATGGTCATGGTGGTGGACGATCTGACGGAGCTGGAAAAGGCCCAGCGGATGGCCGCCTGGCGGGAGGTGGCCCGCCGGATCGCCCACGAGGTGAAAAATCCGCTGACCCCCATCAAACTCTCGGCCCAGCGGCTCCGCCGGAAATACGCCCAACGGCTCCAGGAGCCGGTCTTCGAGGAATGCACCCGGATGATCATCGACCACGTGGACCTCATCCGGAACCTGGTCAACGAATTCTCCGCTTTCGCCCGGTTTCCGGCGGCGGCCCCCGCCCCCTGCGATCTGGCCGCCATCGTGGACGAGACCCTGGCGCTTTTTCGGGAGAGCCATCCGGAGATCGCCTTCCAGGCCCAATTCCCCCAGGACCTGCCGCCCCTCAACCTCGACCGCCAGCAGATGAAGCAGGCCCTGATCAACCTGGTCTCCAACGCCATCGGCGCCATCCGGGACAAAGGCGAGGTGACCGTGACCGTCCGGAACGGCGGCGGGAAGAACGGCGTCCGCATCGAAGTGGCCGACGACGGCCCCGGCATCTCCGACGAGGACAAGCGGCGGCTCTTCGAGCCCTATTTTTCCACCAAAAAATCGGGCATGGGGCTGGGCCTGACCATCGTCAGCTCCATCGTGGCCGACCACAACGGCAAGATCAGCGCGGGGGACAATCACCCCCATGGGGCGAAATTCATCATCGACTTGCCGGGGGAAACGGGGTAAATGTTCGGAGTTCCGCCTTCAGGCGGCGTTGCCCTGGCCGCCTGAAGGCGGAACTCCGAACGATTAAAGAACAGGAGCATGTATGTTTCCGACCATCCTTATCGTTGACGACGAGCCGTCCATCCTTCAGTCCCTGAGCGGGTTGCTGGAGGACGAGGGGTTCGAGGTGATTACGGCTTCCAACGGGTACGAGGCCCTGAAGCTTATCGAGGCCGAATCCCCGGACCTGGTGCTGCTGGACATCTGGATGCCCGGCATCGACGGCATCGAAACCCTCCAGGAAATCAAAAAGGACAATCCGTTCATCCAGGTGATCATCATCACCGGCCACGGCACCATCGAGACGGCGGTCAAGGCGACCAAAATGGGGGCCTTCGACCTCATCGAAAAGCCGCTCTCCATCGACAAGGTGATCGTCACCATCAACAACGCCCTCAACTTCCGTCGGCTGGAGGAGGAGAACAAGTACCTCCGCAAAAAAACCATCGAGAAAAACGCCATCAACGGCGCCAGCCCGCCGGTGGGGGCGCTCAAAAAGGGGATCGCCGCGGCGGCGCCCACCGACTCCTGGATCCTGATCACGGGCGAAAACGGCGTCGGCAAGGAGCTGGTGGCCCGCACGATCCACCAGTTGAGCGGGCGGGCCGAAAACCCGCTCATCGACGTCAACTGCGCCGCCATCCCCGACGACCGGATCGAAAGCGAGTTGTTCGGCCACGAGAAGGACGCCTTTCCGGGCGCCCGCCGCCGGAAGCGGGGCAAGCTGGAAATGGCCCACCGGGGCACGCTTTTCCTGGACGAGGTGAGCGACATGAACCCGGCGGCCCAGGCCAAACTCCTCCGGGTGCTTCAGGAGCAGCAGTTCCAGCGCGTAGGGGGCGACCGGCTGGTGACCGTGGACGTCCGGGTGATCGCCGCCACCAACCGGGACCTGGAAAAAGAGATCCAAAAGGGCCGGTTCCGGGAGGACCTCTACTACCGCCTCAACGTGGTGCCGCTTCGGGTGCCGGCCCTTCGGGAGCGGCGCCAGGACATTCCGGCCCTGGTGGAGGTCTTCCTGGACGAGTTCTCCAAGCGGAGCCGCACCCCGGTCAAACAGATCGCCACCGAGGCCCAGGAGATGCTGAGCCGCTATTCCTGGCCGGGCAACGTCCGGGAACTGAAAAACCTGGTGGGGCGGCTGGTGATCATGGTGGACAAGCCCATCATCGGAGCGGTCGACATTCCCGCCCCCTACAACCCGGGCGCAACCCCGTCGGAAACGGTGGAGGACCGCCTCTTCGCCCTGGACCGTCTGGACGAGGCCCGGGCGCTTTTCGAAGCCGAATTCCTCCGGCGAAAGCTCGCCCATCACCACAACGACCCGGACCGGACCGCCGGGGCGTTGGGCATCGACCCGACCGAACTCCGGCGGAGGATGGCGGACCTGGCCATCGCCGAACAGCTTTAGGGATCGGGAAGATGCGCATCATCGGCGGCCGCCTCCGGGGACGGACCCTCCTGTCGGTGCGGGGCCGGGAGACCCGCCCCACCGCCGACCGGCGCCGGGAATCCCTGTTCAACATCCTGGGCCCCGTCGTCCGGGAAGCCGCGGCCCTGGACCTTTTCGCCGGCACCGGCGCCCTGGGCCTCGAAGCGCTCAGCCGGGGCGCTGAATTCGCCGCATTCGTGGAGATCGACCGGGCCGCTCTCGGCGTCATCCGGAAGAACATCGACCGGTGCGGCGTCGCGGATGCCGCCGCCGTCATCCGGTGCGATGCGGCGGCCCATCTGACCCCCCTCAAGGCGTTGGGCCGCCGGTTCGACCTGATCTTCATGGACCCTCCCTACGGCCGGGACCTCGTCCGCCCGGCCCTGGAAAACCTCCTCCGGGCCGACCTGCCGACAGCCGGCGCCCGCATTGTGGTGGAACACGCCCCCGGCGACCCATTCATGGAAACAACCCGCAACCCGCAGCCCGTCAACCCGCCAACTCAGCCCTTCACCTTGACGGACCGGCGAAAATACGGCAAAACGGAGATATCGTTTTTGGAGGTAAGGGGTAACAGGTAATGGGTGATAGGCGGATCGCCAACCCACCGCCGATTCCCCATCACCTATAACCTATAACCTATAACCTATAACCCATCACCTATTATCTAATAAGGATCTTCCATCGGATGCAGCGAACCGCCATTTACCCCGGCTCTTTCGATCCCGTAACCATGGGCCACCTGGACATCATTGAACGGGGCCTGAAACTCTTCGACGGGATTATCGTCACCATCCTCCAGAACCCCACGAAAAAATACCTTTTTTCCGTGGAGGAACGGGTCGAGATGCTGGAGGACAGCCTCGGCAACTTCGAGAACGTGGAGATCGCCCACTACGACGGTTTGCTGGTGGAATACGCCAACAAGCGGAACGCCCAGGCCATCCTCCGGGGCATGCGGGCGGTGTCGGATTTCGAATACGAGTTTCAGATGGCCCTGATGAACCGGAAGCTCCACCGGGATATCCAGACGGTCTTTCTCATGACCAGCCTCCGCTGGATCTACACCAGCTCCTCCATCATCAAGGAGGCGGTCCGGTTCGGCGGCGATATCCAGGACATGGTCCCCCCCATCGTCCACGACCGGCTGAAGAAGAAATTCTCCCTTCCCACCGGCGGGGCGAACTGACCGTGGACCTCTGGCAGCTCCACATCTTCTGCAAGGTGGTGGAAGAGAAGAGCTTTTCCAGGGCGGGAAAGGCCGTTCACCTCTCCCAGCCCACGGTCAGCAGTCACATCAAGGATCTGGAATCCCACTTCGGGTGCCAGCTCATCGACCGGCTCTCCAAGGAGGCCCTGCCCACCCGGTCCGGAGAACTGCTCTACGAATACGCCCGGAAGATGCTGGCCATGAAGGCGGAGACCGAAACGGCCATGGCCGAGTTCCAGGGGGTAATCAAGGGCCGGCTGGTCATCGGCGGGTCCACCATCCCGGGGGTCTACCTTCTGCCGGCCCTCATCGGCGATTTCACCCGCGGCCACCCCGAGGTCTTCATCTCCCTGGACATCGGGGATACGGAAAAGATCGTGGAGAAGACGGTGGCGGGGGAGCTGGATTTGGGCATCGTGGGGGCCCGGACCGGAGACGGTCGGATCCTGCAGGAAAAACTCATCGAGGACCAACTCTGCCTCGTCACGCCCGTGGATCACCCCTGGGCCGGCCGGAAGACGGTCTCCGCGGCGGAGCTGTTCACCGAACCCTTCATCTCCCGGGAACCCGGCTCCGGCACCCTCAAATCGATCCAGGCGAGCCTGGCCGGCGCCGGATACAGCGCCGACGACCTCCACGCGGCCGCCGAAATGGGGTCCACCCAGGCGGTGATCCAGGCGGTCAAAGGCGGGGTGGGGGTTTCCATTCTTTCGCGCATCGCGGCGACCGACCCCCTCAAGGCGGGGAGCATCGCCGTTCTGACGGTGGACGACATCGACCTCAAGCGCAGCTTTTACCTGACACGCCACAAACACCGGACCGCCTCCCCCCTGAGCCGGGCCTTCGTCGAATTTCTCAAGGAAAAGTTGGGGGCGGAAGAATGGACCGCGCCATGACCGTTGAACAGGACCATTTTCCTCTTTCAGAAAACGCCCGTACCGTTCTGGCCCGGCGCTACCTGAAGCGGGATGCGGAGGGGGTTCCCGTGGAATCCCCCGCGGACCTGTTTCACCGGGTGGCCCGCGGCATCGCCCGGGGGGACCGGGCCTTCGATCCCGAAGCCGATGTGGAGAAGACGGCGGAAGCGTTCCTGGAGATCATCCGCAACGGGCGGTTCATGCCCAATTCCCCCACCCTGATGAACGCCGGCCGGCGCCTGGGCCAACTGGCGGCTTGCTTCGTGCTCCCCATCGACGACGACATGGAGTCGATCTTCGACACCCTCAAACATACCGCCGTCATCCACAAAAGCGGCGGCGGCACGGGGTTTTCCTTTTCCCGGATCCGGCCCAAAAACGACGTCGTCCTCTCCACCGCCGGCATCTCCAGCGGGCCGGTCTCCTTCATGACCGTCTACGACACGGCCACGGAAACGGTGAAGCAGGGCGGCACCCGGCGGGGGGCCAACATGGCGGTGCTCCGGGTGGATCACCCGGACATCGAGGACTTCATCCGGATCAAGGACGACCCGACAAAGCTCAACAACTTCAACATCTCCGTGGCCCTCACGCGGACCTTCATGGACGCCCTGAAGGCGAACGGGGAGTACGACCTGATCAACCCCCGGACGGGGGAAGCCGCGGGCCGGGCATCGGCCAAAAAGATCTTCTCGGAAATCGCCGACGCGGCCTGGCGGACCGGCGAACCGGGGATCCTCTTCCTGGACCGGATCAACGCCGCCAACCCCACCCCGCACCTGGGCGCCATGGAGGCCACCAACCCCTGCGGCGAGGCGCCGCTCCTTCCCTATGAATCCTGCGTGCTGGGCTCCGTCAATCTCTCCCGCATGGTCCGGAACGGGGCCCTGGACCGGGACCGGCTCCGAACCACCGTCCACCGGGCCGTCCATTTCCTGGACAACGTCATCGAGGTCAACCGCTACCCGCTGGACGCCATCGCGGAGACGACCCGGCGGACCCGGAAAATCGGGGTCGGGGTCATGGGGTTCGCCGACATGCTGATCCGGATGGGAATTCGTTATGATTCCGAGGAGGCGGCCGCCATGGCCGGGGAGGTGATGGGGTTCCTGTCGGCCGAAGCCCGGGCCGCATCGGCGGAACTGGGGCGGTCGCGGGGGAATTTTCCGGCCTACGGGGGAAGCCGGTTCGACGGGCCGGAGACGCCCCGCATGCGCAACGCCGCGGTCACCACCATCGCCCCCACCGGCACCATCAGCCTCATCGCCGGGGCCTCCAGCGGCGTGGAGCCGCTCTTTGCCGTGGCCCACGCCCGGCACGTGCTGGAGGGGCGGCGGCTCTTCGACATCCACCCCCTTTTCGTGGAGATGGCGACGGAGGCGGGGATCTACTCCGAGGCGCTGGCGGCGGCGGTGTCGGAGACGGGATCGGTCCAGGGGATGGCGGCGGTGCCGGAGCGGATCCAGCGGCTTTTCAAAACCGCCCACGAGATCCCGCCGGAATGGCACGTCCGGATCCAGGCCGCCTTCCAGAAGCACACCGACAACGCGGTTTCCAAAACCATCAACTTCCCGGCGTCGGCGACCAGCGGGGATGTGGCCGCGGCCTTCAAGCTGGCCGACCGGATCGGCTGCAAAGGGATCACCATCTACCGGGACCGGAGCCGGCGGGATCAGGTGCTCCGGGTCGGTCCGGAGGGGGCGGCGACAGCGGCCCCCTCCCTCTCCCCCCGGCCCCGGCCGGAGGTCACCCAAGGGGTCACCCGGCGCATCCGGACGGGGTGCGGCAACCTCTACGTGACCGTCAACTCCGATCCCGACGGACTGTGCGAGGTCTTCGCCCGGACCGGCAAGACCGGCGGGTGCGCCGCCTCCCAGATCGAAGCGGTGGGCCGACTCATCTCCCTGGCCCTGCGCTCCGGCATCGGGGCCGAAGGCGTGATCAAGCAGTTGTCGGGCATCCGGTGTCCGTCCCCGGCCTGGCAGAACGGCCGGATGACCCTGTCGTGTTCCGACGCCGTGGCCCGGGTGCTCCGGGAAATCTCAGGGGATGAAGGGGCCGAATCCATCAACGGCATGGACGCCGGCGGCTGCCCAGACTGCGGCGGCCGGCTGGTGAGTCAAAGCGGATGTCTGGTCTGCGGGGCGTGCGGGTTTTCGCGGTGTGGGTGAGATTATCCAAACGCACATAGAACCAGCAATATGCTCGACAGATTGATGCAGAGAATGGAGCGTCGTCTTTTCAGCGCTCAATATTTTCATGGGTCCGCGATCTCCGCTGAGTTGAGCATAAGAGGGGCGCTTATCCAAAACTTTGCGCCATCAAATCCGAGAATTGTCCACAAGCATCAAGGTTGGCAAAGCCCGGCGAAACGGCTAAATCGTTCTCGGCGCCGTGACAGCTAACTTCAGAACCTTTTGATATCGGCGCCATTGGCCGGGTGCAGGTCACCTCCCCAAAATCCGTTATCATTTGGAAAATTCTAAAGCAAAAAGGGGTTGCGATTTAATCGTAAACCCTGCGATGAGCAGGGCTTCAGCGGTCACGGCCGCCTTCCGTCAGTTCCGCCAGAAGGAACGCGATGCTGTGGAGGGTCGGATGAACCCGCCTCCGATAGGCCAACGACGCCCCGAGAAAGGCGAGCCACACCAGCATGAACCGGGCCAGCTCTTCGGACCAGAAGAGGGAGCTGTTGAGCGCATACCGGGAAAACACCTGAACCGCCATGATGAGGGACATGGAGATGCCCAGCCCGAACAGGAGGTATTCGACGCCGAGGTTGAGGCGGCGGCTGAGGGTGTCGACAAAGGCCGGTATGCGGTGCATGATAGATTTCATGGTCCGTTGCGGCTTTGATTCAAAGTTTCGCGGGATTTTTGCGATTTTAACGCGGGTTTGTCAACAGTAATTCAGTGCATCCCGCACCTGAAGGGCACGGGATGGAGGGGGAGACGCATGAACATCAACCCCTGCAAGGGGTGCTTTTCGGACATGGAAACCCGGTGTCACTACCTTTGCGATTGTTATGACGATGATTTCCCGGGCATTGCCCGGAAGATCATCGACGCCGACGGCGTGATCTTCGCCAGCCCCACCTATATGTTCGGCATGTCCAGCACCCTGAAGCGGTTTTTCGAGCGGTGGATCAGTTTTAAAGCGCCGCCGGTGGACAGGGAGCGGGCCTTTATCTATCACACGGGCCACAGCATGCAGTCCATGGAGGATGTGCGAAACGGGTTTTACGAAAACCAGTGGCTGCTCAATGCGCTGGAAAATCTGGCGTGCTCGATCGTGGACCTGATCCAGCCGACCCAGGGGCATGAATGGCCCGGGATGCCGGATGTTCTATTCAAAACCGGAAAATCGTCCGCACGTTGAGCCAAACAGGTTCCCCGCTTGATTTCTTACAATGCCAGACCGAACAGGATGTATTCGATGCCGGCGTCGCCGGAACCTTTGATCACGACGGTACGGATTCGACTGGCGGTTGATAAAGATTCCGGACAGATTCCCAATTTCCCTTTGTATTCATCGCGAGCCATAAATCATATTTCTTTTGAAGATTCAACCAAAGATCGGGCGTCGTACCGAAGGCCCTTGACAGCCGCAAGGCCATTTCCGGCGTAACCGACTTCCGCTCGTTGACAATGGCGGATACGGTTTTTCGGGAAACGTTTAGCGCCTTGGCCAGGTCGGTGATCGTCAGATTCAGGGGCTTGACGTACATATTTCGTAAAATGCGTCCGGGATGAGCCGGTTTTCGCTGTGTTGGCATCATGCCTTTAAGTCCTTATAATATTTCGAAATATATATTTTTTTTTAATTGGTTTTAATGGTAATTCAAATAATCCAATATGTAAGCATCACCATCTTCAAACTTGAAAGTGATGCGCCATGCACCGGATACTTTTATTGCCCATATGTTGTCTTTTTTGGGCTTTAGCGGGTGCAAATCCGAACCCGGAAAATTGGTATCACCGACTACGGCGGCTGCGTCGATCAGGTCCAGGATATCGCCGATCTTGTCGGCGTGTTTCGACTGGATGCCTTTTTTGTTTCCATTTTGGAAAAAGTTTTCCAATCCTTTGTGTTTAAAGGACTTGATCAAGGCGACGTTTTCAACTCTTCTGGCAGAATGGCGTCCGATGCTTCGTAACTCTAAGGGTTACAGCCTGTCAAAACTTACATGCACTGCTTGGTTCTGTCAATGATAAACACCGG
>CAZZBE010000041.1:20955-22836 GCA_964652715.1 uncultured Desulfobacteraceae bacterium | reverse complement strand
GAAAGGCGCCGGTAAAGGCAAAGGTAGAAGCGGCCGCGGCCGCCCGGATTTCACCGACTTCGGCCCCAGGGAGACCACCGTTGATAAAAAACGGGACTAATGCGGCCTTGACTCCTCATGGTTCCCAATATAGACTAAACTTAGTTTGATCACATTCATTCGTGGAGATGCGACATGCAGCAAATAGTCAACATCCATCAAGCCAAGACGCAGCTTTCCAAGCTGATCGCCTCTGTTGAAAAAGGGGAAGAGGTCGTCATAGCCCGGTATGGGGAGCCGGTGGCAAGGCTCGTGCCTTTCCGACAACCCGCTATTTCCCGGACCCCTGGTTCCGCCAAAGGAAAATTCACGGTGCCCCAGGAGTTTTTTGAACCACTTCCAGACGACATTATCGAAGCGTTTGAAGGATGAACATTTTACTGGATACCCACGCCTTCCTGTGGTGGACCCCCCCACCACAAAGACCCTTTCGACAGGATGCTCATCGCCCAAGCCACGGTGGAGTCGCTGACGTTGCTGTCATGCGATTCCGTTTTCGATCTTTACGACGTTGATGTGGAGTGGTGACGGGGGCTCATTAATTACAAACCATTCGGCGAGGCCCGGGATAAGATAGATTCCGTTCGATCCCGCGCAGGGTGTTTCGTTCGCAGATCCGGGCGCCGTTGGCGTTGTAGGCGTATTATCCGCGGCCGCGGGTTTTACCGCTTGACAAAAAAAGCGCCGCCCCGTAGTTTTTCCTTTTTGACGTTAACGCATACCCACCCAGGGGGTTATTTTGAAAAATACCGTCTACTTTATGGATCTTCGGGCCACGCCCAAGGAAAATCTGATCGCCAAACTGGGCCGGCTGATGGAAACCGCCGGCATCTCCGACACCTTTAAAAAACGGGATCTGGTGGCCGTCAAACTCCACTTCGGGGAATTGGGCAACGCCGCCTTCATCCGTCCCCTCTATCTCCGCAAGGTCGTGGAAACCATCAAGGGACTGGGCGGCAACCCGTTTCTCACCGACGCCAACACCCTCTACGCCGGGACCCGGGGCGACACGCCCAGCCACCTGACCACCGCCATCCGGAATGGTTTCGCCTACAGCGTGGTGGACGCGCCCCTGGTCATCGCCGATGGCCTGCGGGGCAAATCCGAACGGGCCGTCCCCTTGGAGGGAAAACACATCGAAACCGCCTACATCGGCACGGAGATCGTAGAGGCGGACGCCCTGATTTCGGTGGCCCATTTCAAGGGCCACGAACTCTCCGGGTTCGGCGGGACCATCAAAAACCTGGGCATGGGGTGCGCCTCCCGCCGGGGAAAACTTGTCCAGCATTCGGGCGTCTCGCCCAAGGTGACGCGGAAAAAGTGCATCGGCTGCGGCGACTGCGTCCCCCACTGCTCCCAGGAAGCCATCGCCCTGGAAAAAGTGGATGAAAAAAAATATAAGGCCCACATTGATCCCGACGCCTGCATCGGTTGCGGCGAGTGCATCCTCATCTGTCCCCAGGGGGCCATAAATCCCCAGTGGAAAACCTCCATTCCGGACTTCATGGAGAAGATGGTGGAATACACCGGGGCGGTGCTCAAGAACAAGGAGAATAAAACCCTCTACATCAATTTCATCACCAACGTCTCCCCGGCCTGCGACTGCGTGCCGGCCAACGACGCGCCCATCGTCCGGGACATCGGCATCGTCGCGTCCCGGGATCCGGTGGCCATCGACCAGGCGTCCGTCGACCTGATCAACGCCGAACCGGCCCTGTCCGCCTGCTGCATGGAGGAAAATCGGGAGGCCGGATCGGATAAATTCAAATCCATCTATCCCAAAGTGGACTGGCCCATCCAGCTCGATTATGCGGAAAAGCTGGGGCTGGGAAGCCGGGAATA
>CAZZBE010000041.1:0-20855 GCA_964652715.1 uncultured Desulfobacteraceae bacterium | reverse complement strand
ACTGGCCCATCCAGCTCGATTATGCGGAAAAGCTGGGGCTGGGAAGCCGGGAATACGCGTTGGTGAAAATTTAGAAGAATCGCCGCCGATTTATCTTCGGTTGATGTCGGCGCTGGCGGGGAAACATATGGCGATTCTTTCCTGATTTTCCCTATTTTCCTGACCAAGAAAATGAGTCAAAAGCGGAAAACGCCAACCCAATCAAAAACCAATACCCGTGAATGAATGAGATTCAGTCGGTTTTTTTACCCGTAAAACAGCATGGAAGGCTGTTCTACGGAGAATTCATTCACGGGTATTGGCATTAGCTCTTATGCCCAATCGTCAAACATCAAGACGAATCGCCGTTTTAAAAGAGGCGCCCGTCCGGATCATCCTCCCCGCCGTGGCGACGGTGCTGCTGTTCGTTTTGACCATTTTTCTCCTGATCATCCCGGCGGTGGAAAACCGGCTGATGGAGGGGAAGCGGGAGATGATCCGGGAGCTGACGGAGACGGCCTGGTCCACCCTGGCGTTTTATGCGGACCGGGCCGAGACCGGGGAATTGAGCCGGGCGGCGGCCCGGCGCCGGGCCGCGGCCCATCTGCGCCGCCTCCGGTACGGACCCGAGGCCAAGGATTATTTCTGGATCAACGACCTCCACCCCCGCATGGTCATGCACCCCTACCGGCCCGATATGGAGGGGCGGGACGCCTCCGGGTTCGCCGATCCCGGCGGAAAACGAATCTTCACGGCGTTCGTGGAAGCGGTTGAACAGGACGGCGCCGGCTACGTCGATTACGCCTGGCAGTGGAAGGACGACCCGGACCGGATCGTCCCCAAGATCTCCTACGTCAAGGCGTTCGCCCCCTGGGGGTGGATCGTGGGCACCGGCATCTACGTGGAGGACGTGAGGGCGGAGATCGCCGCCATGACCCGACGGCTGACCCTGACCTGCTTCGCCATCCTGCTGGCGGTCATGGCCCTCACAGCTTACATCATCCGGCGGGGGATGATCGTGACCCGGGAGAAGAAGCGGGCCGAGGAACAGGCCCGGCTCCGACAGAAACAGCTTTTCCAGGCGGCCAAGATGGTCTCCCTGGGGACCCTGGTCTCGGGGGTGGCCCACGAAATCAACAACCCCATCACCTCGGTGATGCTCAACACCCCGACCCTGGACAAGGCCTGGCGCGCGGCCCTGCCGATCCTGGACGACCACCGGGACCGGAACGGCGATTTTTCCCTGGGCGGCATGCCCTACTCCGCCCTTCGGGACCGGATACCCAAGCTGCTGGCCGCCATCGGTGACGGGACCCGCCGGGTCCGGGACATTGTCAACGACCTCAAGGACTTCGCCCGGGAGGCCCCGGCCGCCCACACCGACGACGTGGACGCCAACGAGATCGTTCGGAAGGCGGCGGGGCTGGTCAACAACCTGATCCAAAAATCGACGCGCCATTTCGCGGTCCGCTGCGATCCGGCGATCCCGCGGTTCAAGGGCAACGCCCAGCGGATCGAGCAGGTGGTCATCAACCTCATGGTCAACGCCTGCCAGGCCCTCCCGGACCCGGAGCGGGGGCTCCGGGCCGCGACATCCTTCGATCCGGCGGCCGGTGAAGTGGCCATCGAAGTGGCGGACGAAGGAACCGGGATCCCCCCGGAAGTCCTGGGCCGGATCAAGGATCCGTTTTTCACCACCAAACGGGACGGCGGCGGCACCGGCCTCGGCCTGGCCATCTCGGACAAAATCGCCGGGGACCACGGCGGGCGGCTGGTCTTTATCTCCGAACCGGGCAAAGGAACCACCGTCCGGGCGATCTTTCCCCTGACGCCGGGGCCGCCCCGGAATCAAACCCCAGCACAGGAAACCCCATGACGAAGATGCGCATCACGCTGACGCCGGGCCATCCCATCATGATCGTGGACGACGAGGAGAGCATCCTCCTGGCCATCGACACCACGCTCCAGATGGCCGGGTTCAACCATACCATCTCCTGCCGGGACAGCCGGCGGGTCATGGAGATCCTTTCCGCCCAGATGATCGAGTGCATGCTCCTGGACCTGAACATGCCCCACATCCACGGCGAACGGCTCCTGGATCGCATCGCCCGGGAATTTCCGGAGATCCCGGTGATTATCGTCACCGGCGCGGTGGACGTGGAGACGGCGGTCCGGTGCATCAAATCAGGCGCCTTCGACTACATCGTCAAGCCCGTGGAGGAGGACCGGCTCATCACCGCCGTCAAGCGGGCCGTCTCCTTCCAGGAACTGAAGCGGGAAAACCTCTCCCTCCGCCAGCACATCCTGGGGGATGGCCTGGAACAGCCCGAAGCCTTCCGGGAGATCATCACCCGGAACAAGAAGATGCTGGTCCTCTTCCAGTACATCGAGGCCATCGCCCGGACCTCCCAGCCGGTGCTCATCCGGGGGGAAACCGGGGTGGGAAAGGAACTCGTGGCCCGGACCCTCCACACCCTGTCGGGCCTCAAGGGGGACTTCGTGGCGGTCAACGCGGCCGGGCTGGACGACAACGTCTTTTCCGACACCCTCTTCGGCCATGCCAGAGGGGCCTTCACCGGGGCGGACCGGGTCCGTAACGGGCTCATCGAACAGGCCGCCGGCGGCACCCTCTTCCTGGACGAGATCGGCGATTTGAACCACGCCTCCCAGGTGAAGCTCCTCCGGCTGCTCCAGGAAGGGGAGTACTTCCGCCTGGGAGAGGACGCGCCCCGGCAGACCGACGCCCGGATCGTGGCGGCCACCAACCAGAACCTGTCGGCGCTCCAGACCGAGGGGAAATTCCGCAAGGACCTCAACTACCGGCTCCGGACCCACCGGATCTACATCCCGCCTCTCCGGGACCGCATCGACGACGTGCCGCTTCTGGCCGACCATTTCCTGGATCAGGCCGCCAAAAGCCTGGGCAAAAAGGCTCCCACGCCGCCCGAGGCCCTTTACCCCCTGCTCAAATCCTACAGTTTTCCGGGCAACATCCGGGAATTGCAGTCGATGATCTTCGACGCCGTCAGCCGCCACCGGTCGGGGATGCTCTCCCTGGACGCCTTCAAGGCCCATATCGGGGGCGACAACGGCGCCGCCGCGGTCCCGCCGTCCCTCCCCCATGGCCCGGAGGAAGGCCCCCCGATCGCCTTTTCCAGCTGCCTGCCCACCATCAAACAGGCGACGGCCCTTCTGGTGGCCGAGGCCATGAAGCGGGCCGACGGCAACCAGTCCATCGCCGCGCGGATGCTGGGCATCTCCCAGCAGGCCCTGAGCAAGCGGCTCAAGAAGATGGCCCCGGGAACGACCAAACCCCCACAACATACGTTGTAATCACAACCCCGGTTGTACCCCTTCCCGCCGGTCCGATCGCGCCACCGAATCAATCCGTTTCCAACGGTCCGGCCCTCCATGACCGCGCCGGCCCACAACCTTGGTTGTATCCTCCTTTCCGGCGGATGGCGGCCGCCGCGCCGGACGAAACGGTTGATTTTTCCCGTTTTATCGTTCTTTTCGATAAACTGGCACGCGATTTGCTTCAAAGATTCCCTTGCAGTAGCTTGCCGCTTAATTACTGAATGACATTCATTCAGTTTCTGGCCCGCATATGCCCGTTATCCCATCAGCGCAGTGCTGATTTTTTTTCATTTTCAATCTTTTTCTCAAGGAGGTTCCAGGTTATGGCAAATGCAGAAACACCACAAGGAAATCCGGCGGTTGTCGGACTCGCGGGGTTCGGTCTCACCACCTTGATCTTGCAGTTCCACAATGTGGGCTGGTGCGGGGTCGGGCCGGTCGTGTCGCTGGCGTTCGTCTTCGGCGGACTGGCGCAGATGATCGCCGGGTTCCAGGAGTTCAAGTGCGGCAACAACTTCGGCTTCAGCGCCTTCGTCTCCTACGGCTCCTTCTGGGTTGCCCTGGGCGTGATTTTCATGTTAAATTATTTCAATATTTACCATTCCAGCACCACCGACGTGGGATGGTTTCTTGTGGTGTGGACCCTCTACACCGCCATCATGTGGGTCGCCGCCATGCGCATCCACACGGCCATGGCCATCACCTTCAGCCTTCTGCTGCTCGGCTTCATCCTGCTGGACCTGGCCCACTTCGGGTATCCCCAGATGACGGTGGTGGCCGGATGGGAACTGATGCTGTGCGCCCTGTCCGCCTGGTACATGATGGCCCATGTCATCTACGCCCAGGTCTTCGGCAGGGACGTGCTGCCGGTGGGCAAGCCCTGGCTGAAATAGACCCGGCCTAAACAAAAATCGACCGATCGCCAATCGGGCGTCCGGAGGACGCCCTCAACCCAACGCGAAGAATGCCACGAGGAGGGAGTTATGAAAAAACGGTATCTGATTTCAACGATAATGGTCATCCTCTGCTTTGCGGCCGCGGCAGTCGCCGGGCCCGCCGCCACCAAGGACGAATGCGTGGTCCGGTGCCACGAGGCCGCTTCCATGGTCACCGCCAAGGGCGTCGAAGAAGCCGCCAAGCTCATCGGCGACCCCCAGGGCCCCTTTGTCTGGAAAGATTCCTATGTCTTTCTGATGAACCTGGACGGCAAGATGATCGCCCATCCGTTCCAGCCCGAACTGACCAAAAAGGACCATGTCCTGCTCTACACCGATCCCACGGACAAGGCCCTTTTCGTCCATTTCGTCAACCTGGCCAAAAACGTCGGCCACGGGTGGGTGGAGTACATGTGGCCCAAACCCGGCAAGTCCACCCCCGCAAAGAAAGTCACCTACATCTACCGGGTGCCGGATACGGAATATTTCGTGGGCGCCGGCGTCTATGTCGGCGGCATGATGTACTAGTCCGCGGTTGACCGGCAACGCAGCCCCCGGACCCGGGAAGCCCGTCTTCCCGGGTCTTCGCATCCTCGCCCTTCTTCTCGCCCTCCTGGGAATCTACGCCCTCTCCTACTTCTCCGCCCGAAACGTCTTTCTCATCGACAACATGTTCCTGGTCTTCGAATACCCCGGCGAGGTCCGGTCCGCTTACCGGCTCATCGAATTCTACCGGGGCGGGGAAACCGAAAACCTGGCCGGCCGGCCCGTCGACGGCCGGACGCCCCTCACGGACCTCGACGACGGGACGACGCTGAACCTGGACGCGGCCTCCCGGTCGGTGGAACCGCCCGGTTTCCATGCCCTCCCCCTGCTCTTCTACCCGCTTGAACGGCTCGACATCATCTTCCGGATCGAACCTCCGGCCGCCGCCGGCCCCTGAAGGAACATCCGGGCGAGGTCCGGGTCAGCGACATGCTCGTAGACCTTCCCGTCGGAGGTCGCGCCCCGGATCTTTCCGTCCCCCAGAAACCAGGCCAGCAGCCGCGACCCCACCGCCCGCCGGTCGGTTTCGGTCAGGCGCGACCGGACATTCCGCGAGGGGGCGGGCGGATCGAGGCCGTCGGCGGCGAGTCCTTTCATGAAATTGAGCATCCGCCCCAGCCGAAGCAGGGTGGCCGCCCCGGTGCGATCCGTGGCGTGGGAAATGGGGAGGGCCGAGGCGCGCATCAGGGAAAACCGTTCCGGCAAAAGTCCCGCCGCCTCGCACGCCGCGTAATCCGCGCTCCCCGGGGCCGGATAGAAGACCGACACCCCGGCCAGGGTCGGCCGCTCCGCCAGATAATTCAGATCCGCCGCCGATTCCCGGGGAGACTGGCCCGGCGCGCCCACGATGATGTAAGTGACCGCTTCCAGTCCCACCTCCGCGGCAAGAACCAGTGATCGCTCCAGGCCGTCCCGCACGTCGGGCCGGTTGAACCGACGCAATTGGGACAAAGAGGTGGACCCCAGGGAGAGGTTGAGGGTCCGGAAACCGGCGGTTTTCATCAACCGGATCATCTCCGCGTCCAGGGATGGCGGATAAAGCCCGTTCATGGCCCGCAGTTCCAGGTTCCGCCCCCGGAATCGGCCCCGGATCTCCGCCAGGAGCCGTCGGGCCCACTCCCGGTTCAGGGTCAGGTTCTCGTCCTCGAAATCGATGAACCCGGCCCCGAAATCGTTCACCGCCCGCTCGATCTCCGCCGTCACGGACGCGACGGACCGTCGGCGGTAGGTCAGGGGAGAGCCGGCCAGGCAGCAGTAGCTGCACTTCAGCGGGCATCCCCGGCTGGCGGTCACCACCGCGCTCCCCCCGCCGGCCCGGCGGTAGAAGGCATGCTTCATCAGATCCAGGGCCGGCAGCGGGTAATCGTCGGGGTCCGGCATCATGGCCGGGGCCGACAGGTGGAGGCCGCCGTCCCCTTTCCGGAACCCGATGCCGGGGACCGTCCCGACATCCATGCCGCCCTTCAGCGCTTTGGCCAGCACCGGCAGGGCCGCCTCTCCTTCCCCCCGGATCACATAATCCACCGCCGGGTCCGCCAGGACCGCCGCCGGCAGGGCCGCGGGATGATGCCCGCCCAGAACCACCGCGCAGTCGGGATGGAACCGCTTCACGGCCCGGGCCGTCTCCAGGGCTTCCCCGGCATAGGGGGTGAAGAGCGACGCGATCCCCACCAGAAAGGCGCCGGAGTCCCGGGCCACCGCGCCGATGTGTTCGAAGCTGTAGCCGAAGTGTTTAAAATGATGAAAGAGGCCGAAAGGCGACCGGTCTTCCCGGCCGTAATAGGGATCGAGATAGGCCATCTCCGGCGGCCGGTCGATGATCCGGGAGCGGCCCGCGGCCAGGCCGTCGAACATCTCCACGGCGAAGCCCTCCCGCCGCAAAGCGGAGGCGATGCACATGAGCCCGTAGGGAATCGTCCGTTTGGCGGTCAGGTAGAAATCCCGGATGGGCGGCTGGATCAGCAGAATCTTGTCCATGAATCGGCGGCCTTTCCCGTTTCCAGGCGGATGGGAAGACCCACCGCCCTGTCCATGACGACAATTCCGATTGACCCCATGGAAAAACCTGGATAGAATTGACTTTTACCAATGATCGTCCTTCGAGGAAGCGATGCCGGAAGATCGAGACAAAGAACTGAACCGACATTTTTTGACCCTGTGGATCATCTGGGGGGCCATGCTCAGCTCCCTGGTTATGTACCTGCTGATCTGCCACGCGGCGCCGGGGATCCGGTCGGAAAGCCCCATGGGGGTTTCCCCCGGCCTTCTGGGCAACATCCTCCTGGGGGTGTCGGCGGCCGAACTGCTGATCCTCTACTTTATCCGGCGGGCCATGTTCTCCCCCGCGGCCCGGGGGCCCATCAACCGCCGCGTGGAGCAGAAGCCGCTCATCAGCAAGCGGATGTTCATGTCGAAGTACGTCTCCGTCGTCATCATCTCCCTGGCCGTCTCCGAGAGCATCGGGATTTACGGCCTGATCCTGTTCATCCTGGGCGACGACTATTCGACCCTGTACACTTTTATCCTCATCTCGGCCCTGGCCATGGTCGCCTTTCGGCCCAAAGCCGCCGAATTCGAACGGCTGGCCGTCAAGCACATATTCAAGTGATCCCCCGCAACCCCCCAGAAATCGTATAATCTATCCCTTATGAAACCGCCGGGCAACCCCTATTTCGTCACCAGCCTCGTCTTTCTGGCCATCGTCCTGACCGGCGGATTCCTCTTCCACTGGGGCGAAGAGGAGTTCGCCTACCTCCTTTTGCTCTATCTCATCGTCGGCCTGGGGATTCGACTGGACGACATCTCCAAGCAGATGGGTTCAGGGCATCCCCGCCCCACCCAGATCGGCGACGATGAAGAGAACATCATCGGGCTGCTGAAGGAAATCAAGCGATCCTCGGCCGCTACAAACGCCCAACTGAAAGAGATCCTGAGCCGGATCGACGAAAGGAACGCCGCCAGCGATGACCAAAAATAAAAAGCCCGGAAAACGGATCCGCATCACCCCCGCCCTTATCGTCGGCCTGCTCATGGGCCTGGGGATCATCTTTCTGGGGATTTACAGCGCCCTCGCCTACGGGGAAAAGGGCGGGTATTTCGCCGCCGGCGTGGGCGTCTGTTTTTTCGCCCTGGTGGTCTACGCCGCCCGATGAGCCGGCGGCGCGCTGCCGCAAAAAATCATTGACAAAAATCGAAAAAAGGATTATCTATCGCTCTTGATTAAAGTGAGCGGGCATAGCTCAGTTGGTAGAGTACAAGCTTCCCAAGCTTGGTGTCGCGAGTTCGAATCTCGTTGCCCGCTCCAAACGCTTTTTCCGGCCGCCGACAGATGCGCGGAATGCGTGGTAGACCTTTTTTGCAAGGGCTGTTGTGGTGAAGCTAACTTTTTCTCATGGCGTGATCTTATGAACAGATAACTTCAAACATCCACTCTCTTAAAAGGTTTACTTTATGTCGCAAAACGGGCGGTCGCCCGTTTTTGTTTTTTCTGGAGGGTGCGATATCCGTATGCGATCGCAAAAACCAAAACCCGGCGTCAAAGGGAAATCCCGCCGGCGCGGGGACGAAGGGCGGAAGCCCATATCGCCGGCCCGGGTGAAGGAGATCGTCGCCCGGGCCTGGGCCTTGGGCGAGCCGCTGTGCGAATCCCGGGGCATGGAGCTGATCCATGTGGAGTTTCAGCGGGAGCCCGGCGGACGCGTGCTTCGACTATACATCGACAAGCCGGGCGGCGTTAGGCTGGACGACTGCGTGGGCGTCAGCCGGGAACTGGGGGATCTGCTGGATGTCAGCCTCGACGAGAGCGGGGCTTACAACCTGGAGGTCTCTTCGCCGGGGCCGGAGCGGCCCATCGGGAAAAAAGTCGATTTCGAGCGGTTTATGGGGAGCAGGGCCAAAATCCGAATCACGCGGCCCATGGACGGCCAGCGGAATTTCAAGGGGGTGCTCATGGGTTTGTCCGAAGACGGGGTGTTGCTTCAGACGGCGGACCGGACGGTCGCCATCCCCTGCGAAGAGATCTCCCGGGCCAGGCTGGTCAACCCTAACGGAGATAGTTAAATGTTTTTAATGGATATAAAACGCGTTATCGAACAGGTCAGCCGCGACCGGGGCATCGACAGCCACGTGCTGGTCGACGCCCTGGAGGAAGCACTGAAATCGGCGGCCAAAAAGCGATACGGCAATCGAATCGACATCGAGGCCCAGTACAACGAGAGCGCGGGGGAGATCGAGGTCTTCCAGTTCCGCGAAGTGGTGGACGAGATCACCGATTCGCAGATTCAGATGACCATGAAAGAAGGGCTGAAGCTCGATCCGGACTGCGAGTTCGGCGACAGCCTCGGAATCAAGCTGGACACCGCCGAATTCGGCCGCATCGCGGCCCAGTCGGCCAAGCAGGTCATTATCCAGAAGATGAAGGAGGCCGAGCGAAACGCCGTCTACGCCAACTTCATCGACCGGAAAGGGGAGATCATCAACGGCATGGTCCAGCGGTTCGAGCGGGGCGACATCATCGTCAACCTCGGTCAGACCGAAGGGGTGCTGCCGGAACGGGAACAGGTCCCCCGTGAGGTCTACCGGCGGGGCGACCGGATCCGGGCCTATATCATGGACGTCCGCCTCGACTCCCGCGGCCCCCAGGTGATCCTGACCCGGAGCCACCCCACGTTTCTCATCGCGCTGTTCAAGACCGAGGTGCCCGAAATCAGCGAAGGGATCGTCACCATCATGGGAGCGGCCCGGGAAGCCGGAAGCCGGTCCAAGTTCGCCGTGGCCTCCAACGACTCCGACATCGATCCGGTAGGCGCCTGCGTGGGCATGAAGGGCAGCCGGGTGCAAAACGTGGTCCAGGAACTCCGGGGGGAGAAGATCGACATCATCCCCTGGCACGTGGACCCCGCCAAATTCGTCTGCAACGCCCTGGCGCCGGCGGAGATCTCCCGGGTCATCATCGACGAGGACAACCGAACCATGGAGGTGATCGTCCCGGACGAATACCTCTCGGTGGCCATCGGCAAACGGGGCCAGAACGTGCGCCTCGCCTCCAAGCTGACCAAATGGCGCCTCGACGTCAAGAGCGAGAGCCACTACAGCAAGGCCATGAAGGAGGGGTACGAATCCCTGGTCTCGCTGCCCGGCGTGGGCATCAGCCAGGCGGACGCCCTTTACGAAAAGGGCTTTTTCTCCGCCGAGGAGATCAGCAAAGCCACGGTGGAAGATCTCATGGCGGTCCGCGAAATGACCGAGGAGACGGCCGAAAAACTCATTGAAAGCGCAAATTTCCATGTGCTAAACGAAGAACAAGCCGAAGAGGAGCCGCAGGCCCCGGCGACCGGGGAAGCCGCGCCGGAAACCTCCGAATCGGAAACGATATTCGAGACGGAAGACGACATTTCAGAAGGCTCCGAAACGGAAACGGCGGAACCAGCGGAAGAAGAGAAAATGGAACCAGCGGCGACACGCCCGGACGCGGCGGAACCGGAATCGGAACCCTCGGCGGAGGCAACGGAAGACGCCGACGGCCGGGAGACGCCGCTGGAGACCGCCGACGACGCGCCGGAAGATATAGAAAATTCGTGAATTCGGCGAATGTAAGGGGGGGGATGGATGGCAAATATCAGAGTCTATGAGCTTGCCAGGGATTTGAATATGAAGAACAAAGCGCTCCTGGACAAGTTAAAGGACATGGAAGTCCCGGTCAGGAGCCATATGAGTTCTCTGGATGAAGATACCGTGCTCAAGATCAAATCGAATCTGCGCGGCAAGTCGCCGGAGGCCGTGCGGACGACCCGGGTCAAACCCCGGGTGATCCGCCGGCGCCGGCGAACGGCGGCTGAAGAAGCGGCGGCCGGGACAGAGGCAATGAAAGCGGAGGCCCTGGAACCGGACGCCGAGGACGCGCCGGTGGATGCGGAACCCGTCCGTGCCGCCGCCCCGACTGAAGCGCCGCCGGTGGAAGGCCCCGGGGAACCCGTTCCGGCCGAAGAAGAAGAAAAGTCCCCCCAGCCGGCCAAAAAGGCGGCGAAAAAAGCGAAAAAAAAGACAAAGGGCCCCGAAAGATCCCCTGCCAGGGTCATCTCCCGCCCGGTGGCAGCAGCGCCGGAGGAAGTGGAAGCGACGGCGGGCGAAACGGAAACAGCGGCCCCGGAAACCGAGGCGGAAGCGGTCGAAGCCGCATCGCCGCCGGCGGCGGAAACGACCCGGGAGACCGCCGCCGAAACGTCCACAGCAGCGGAAGACCGCCGGGAAACCGCGCCGGAGACCCCGGAGACGGCCGAAGGCGCCGCCGCGGAGGAGAAAGAGCCGATCGTGCCCCCTGAAGAAAAACCCGCCCCCCAGCTCGAACCGGAAACGCCGGCCGAAGAGACGGCGCCGCCGGAGGCCAAAACCGAAGCGCCGACCGAGGCCAAGCCCGAAAAACCCGCCAAGTCCAAGAAAAAGAAAAAGGGAAAGCGGGGGGAGACCCCGGCCAAGATCATCAAACCGCCCGAAGAGGCCCCCGAGGCCTTCAAGCGGGAGATCGCCGCGGCCGCCACCGAGGAACCGGCCCCGGAAACCGGGGAACCCGCCGCGACGGAAACCGCCGGGTCCCAGGTAATCCCCCTCAAGGACCGGAAGAAAAAGGACAAGAAGGGGGGCGAAGAGGCCAAAAAGCCCAAGGAAAACCGGTGGGCCAAGAAGAAGATCTCCTTCAAGCGGAAAGAGGTGGTGGAAGGCGCGGATCTCTACGCCGGCGGCGGCCGCGGTCGGAAGGGCAAAAAGGGAAAGACCAAACAGGCCCCGGCCCAGAAGACCCAGATCACCACGCCCAAGGCCATCAAACGCCGGATCAAGATCGACGACACCATCGCCCTCTCCGATCTGGCCAAGCGGATGGGGATCAAGGCCAATGAGATCATCATGAAGCTCATGTCCCAGGGGATGATGGTCACCGTCAACCAGACCGTCGATTTCGAAACCGCCGCCCTGGTGGCCGCGGAGTTCGGATACGAGGTCGAGCGGGCCGCCTTCGAAGAAGAGACCTTTCTCAAGACCGGCACGGACGACGACCCTGAAAAGATGGCGTGGCGGCCGCCGGTGGTCACCATCATGGGCCACGTCGACCACGGCAAAACCTCCCTGCTGGACGTCATCCGCAAGACCCGGGTCACGGAAGGCGAAGCCGGGGGCATCACCCAGCACATCGGCGCCTATTACGTGGAATCCGAAAGCGGCGAGATCGTCTTTCTGGACACCCCCGGCCACGAGGCCTTCACCGCCATGCGGGCCCGGGGCGCCACCGTCACCGACCTCGTGGTGCTGGTGGTGGCCGCCGACGACGGCGTCATGCCCCAGACCATCGAGGCCATCAACCACTCCAAGGCGGCCGGCGTGCCCCTCATCGTGGCGGTCAACAAGATCGACAAGAACAACGCCGACCCCGACCGGGTCATGCGGGAACTGGCCGAACAGGGCCTTGTGCCCGAAGCCTGGGGCGGCGACACCATCTTCGTCAAGGTGTCGGCCACGCAGGAGACCGGCATCGACGATCTGATGGAGATGATCCTGCTCCAGTCGGAAGTCCTTGAACTCAAGGCCAATCCCGACAAACACGCCGTCGGGTACGTGGTGGAGGCCAAGCTGGACGCCGGCCGGGGGCCGGTGGCCACGGTCCTCATCCAGGACGGTACGCTCCACGCCGGCGATTCGGTGGTCTGCGGCGTCCATCACGGTAAAATCCGGGCCATGCTCAACGACCTGGGCCAGCCGGTGAACCTGGCCGGCCCCGCCATCCCCGTGGAGATCCTGGGCCTTTCCGGCGTGCCCAACGCCGGCGACGAACTGGCGGTCCTGGAGGACGACAAGAGCGCCAAACAGGTGAGCGACCACCGCCTCCAGAAACAACGCTCCGTGGAGCTGGCCAAGACGAGCCGGTTGAGCCTCGACAAGCTCTTCGAACGGATGCAGGAAGGCGAGGTCAAGGACCTCAACATCATCCTCAAGGCCGACGTTCACGGCTCCATCGAGGCCCTCAAGGACTCCCTGACCAAGCTCTCCAACGAAGAGGTGGCCATCAACGTGATCCATGCGGCCACCGGCACGGTGACGGAATCGGACGTCTCCCTGGCCGCGGTGTCGGACGCCATCATCATCGGCTTCAACATCCGGCCCACCGCCAAAGTCCAGACCCTGGCCCAGGAAGAACATGTGGACATGCGGTTCTACAACGTCATCTACAACGCCATCAAGGACGTCCAGGACGCCATCGTGGGCATGATGGACTCCACCTTCGAGGAACGGATTCTCGGGCGGGTGGAGGTCCGGGAGGTCTTCCATGTGCCCAAGGTCGGCGCCGTGGCCGGGTGTTACGTCACCGACGGCAAGATCCAGCGGCAGAGCCGGATTCGCGTGCTGCGGGACGGCGTGGTGATCTACGAAGGAAAAATCGCCTCCCTCCGCCGGTTCAAAGACGACGTAAAGGAGGTGGCCACCGGCTACGAATGCGGCATCGCCATCGAAAAATTCAACGACGTCAAGGTGGGCGATGAATTCGAATGTTTCTACATGGAAGAAATCAAACCCGAACTCTAGCGATATCGTTTCTATAGCATACCCATGGTTATCGGCCTCGGCATCATCGTATTCCGGCTCCACGACTGCAACTCCCTCAAGGGAAAGCGGCGGGTGGTCAAATCCATCGTCGCGCGCATCCGGAACAATTTCAACGCATCGGTCGCGGAAGTGGGCGCCAACGACAATCACCATCGGGCGGAGATCGGTTTCTCCCTGGTGGGCAACAACCGTCAGGTGATCAACGCCAAAGTCGACAAGGTCTTCAACCTGGTCGAGGAGATGGGTCTGGCGGAAATTATCGATACCCAGATGGAGATTTTCAACCTATGACCCAATTTTCACGGGCGGACCGGGTCTCCCAGCTGATCCAGCGGGAACTCTCGGAGATTCTGCAAAAGGAGACCAAGGACCCCCGCCTGAAAATGACGACCATCACGGCCGTCAAAATGTCGAAAGATCTCAAGAACGCCAGGATCTACTTTTCCAACACCGGCGCGGACCGGAGCGTGGACGACGTGTTCAAGGGATTTCAAAGCGCGCATGGCCACATCAAGCGTACGCTGGCCAGCCGTCTGGACTTGCGATACATGCCGGACCTCCGCTTCTACTACGACGAATCCTTCGATTACGGGGCTCGAATCGACACACTGCTGAAATCCATCGCCAATGAAACAGACGGATCAGATCATAGCCCGGTTGAAAGCGAGTGACCATGTTCTCATCGCCTCCCATACGGACCCGGACGGCGACGCCATCGGCGCCCTTTTGGCCGCCGGCATATCCATGGCGGCGCTGGGAAAACGGGCGACCCTTTACAACGAGAGCCCTATACCGGCTGTTTACCGGTTTCTGCCCCGGGTCGAGACCATCGTCTCCCGGCTGGACGGAAGGGACGCCTTTGATGCGGCTCTGGTGCTGGATTGCGGCCAGATCGACCGGGTGGGGGCCGCGGCCCTGCCGGTCGTCGGAAAGACCCCGGTGGTCGTCAACATCGATCACCACGCCACCAACACGGGGTTCGGCGACCTCCAACTCGTGGATCCCGAGGCCTGCGCCACCGCCGAAATCATCCACCGGCTCATCAACCGCATGGAGATCGCCATCGACGCCGACATGGCCACGGCCATTTACACCGGCATCTTCACGGACACCGGGTCATTCCGTTTCGCCAACACCAACCAGGCGGCTTTCGCCATCTGCGACCAGATGGTCGCCCGCGGCGCCGATCCCTACACGGTGGCCAAACACGTCTACGGCACCTACTCCCTGGGGCGGATCAAACTCCTCAACCGGGCCCTGGATTCCATCGAAATTTCCGACAACGGCCGGCTCTCCCTCATGACCCTGACCCGGGAGATGTTCGACGAGACCGGCACCCAGCCCGAGGACGTGGACGGCATGATCCATTACGCCCGGCGCATCCGGAACATCAAGATCGCCGTGCTGATCCAGGAATACCCCAACGGCCATGCGCCTGGGGATGAGGTCAACGGTCGGGGCCGGTTCCATGTGAGCCTCCGGTCCGACGGCGCCGTGGACGTCTCCCGGATCGCTTCTCTTTTCGGCGGCGGGGGGCATCGGAACGCCGCCGGCTTCACCGTTCAGACCGACATAACCGATATAAAAAACGGCATGATGGAACTTGCCAACGGGTTGTGATTCAGATATATGAGTAAGACGGCCGGCGGCGCGAACGGCCCCAGCGGCATTCTGGTGGTGGACAAGCCGCCCGACATCACCTCGGCGGCCGTGGTGGGGCGGGCCAAACGGCTGCTGGGGGTGAAAAAAGTCGGTCACGCCGGCACCCTCGACCCCTTTGCCACCGGGGTTTTGATCCTGGGCGTCAACCGGGCCACCCGGCTGTCCCGGTTCTTCCTCCACGGGCGGAAGACCTATGCGGCCACGCTCATGCTGGGGACGACCACGGATACCCAGGACGGAACCGGCGCGGTCCTTTCCCGGACGCCGCCCGAAGCGATCCGGTTTTCCGGGGATGAGATCCGGGAGGTCCTGGCGGGGTTCAGGGGCGAGATCGACCAGTTGCCGCCGGTCTATTCGGCCCTGAAGCACGAGGGAACGCCGCTTTACAAGCTGGCCCGCCGGGGCGCGCCGGTTCAGAAGCCATCGCGCCGGGTGACCATCGAAGAGATCCGGGCGACCCAGATCGCGCCGCCCGAAGTTCAATTTACGGTGACCTGCTCCGCCGGCACGTACATCCGGACGCTTTGCGCCGACATCGGAGCGGCGCTGGGGTGCGGGGGCCATCTGGCGGCCCTGAGACGGACCGGGAGCGGGGGGTTCGGCATAGACGAGGCCATCGGCCTTCCGGAACTCGAAACCGCGGCCGAAACGGGCCGGGCCCGGGATCGGCTCATCCCCATGGCCGACGCGCTGAGGAAGATCCCGGCCTTCGGCGCCGGGAGCGGGCTGGCGGAGCGGATCCAGCACGGCCGGCCGCTGACGGCCGCGGAGATCCCGCCGGCAAAGCCCGGCGCCGACGGATTCGTCAAGGTGGTCGACGGCCGCGACCCCGGCCGGCTCCTGGCGGTGGTGGAATGGCGACCGGACGAGGGCCGGTACGCGTATTGTTGCGTATTTCATCGGGAACCGCCGTCGCCCGCTTCCGGGCGACAACCCCGGTGACGGTTTTTCAACTTTGAACATTGAAATCGTAAGGAGGAAAGGAAAGTGGTTTTTTCATCGGCCGAAAAACAAACCCTGATCGACAAATACAGGCTCCACGAGGAGGACACGGGTTCGCCCGAGGTGCAGATCGGTCTGTTGACCCATCGGATCACCTACCTGACGGAACATTTGAAGGTCCATAAAAAAGACCATCACTCCCGCCGGGGATTGTTGATGCTGGTCGGCAAACGCCGCCGCCTGCTCAACTATGTCAAGAACAAGGACGTCCATCGCTATCGGGGCATCATCGAAACCCTGGGCATCAGAAGATAGAGAAAAGCATATATTTTATGGAAATCGTATTCAAAGCAGATTTAGGGGGAAAACCCCTGAGCATCCAGACCGGAAAAACGGCCCGACAGGCCTCCGGTTCCGTGGTCGTCCAGCACGGCGAAACCATCGTGCTGGTGACGGCCGTCTCCGCCAAGGAGGAACGGCAGGGCCTCGACTTTCTGCCCCTGACCGTCGAATACCAAGAAAAAATTTACGCCGCGGGCCGCATCCCCGGCAATTATTTCCGCCGGGAGATCGGACGGCCCAGCGAGAAAGAGACCCTGACGGCGCGGATCATCGACCGGCCCATCCGACCGCTGTTTCCCAAGGGATACCGGAACGAGATCCAGGTGATCGCCACGGTCCTCTCCATGGACCAGGAGAACGATCCGGACGTGCTGGCCATGACCGGCGCCTCCGCGGCCCTGGAGATCTCCGACATCCCCTTCTCCGGCCCCATCGCCTGCGTCCGGGTGGGCCGCATCGACGGCAAGCTGGTGGTCAACCCCACCATCCCCCAGTGGGAGGAAAGCGACATCAACGTCATCGTGGCGGGATCCCGCTCCGGCGTGGTGATGGTGGAAGGCGGGGCCAACATGGCGAGCGAAGCCGACATGCTCGAAGCCATCTACCACGGCCACCAGGCCATCCAGCCCCTTATCGACCTCCAGGAGAAGCTGCGGGAGGCCGTGGGCAAACCCAAGCAGGCGTTCACCCCCGCCGAGAAAGACGCCGATCTGACGGCCCGGGTGGAGACGGCGGCCGAAGCCCGGCTTCGGGACGCCATTGTCGTGCCGGAGAAGGTGAAGCGGTCCCAGGCCGTCCGCGGCGTGAAGGACGCCGTCATGGCGGATCTGGGGGAAGAATACGCCGAACGGCGGGGCGAGGTCTCCGCCATTCTGGAAGACCTGCGCAACCGCATCAGCCGGGACATGGCGCTCAAAGAGGGCAAGCGGATCGACGGGCGCGCCTTCGACCAGGTCCGGCCCATCTCCTGCGAAGTGGGCATTCTGCCGCGGCCCCACGGCTCGGCGCTCTTCACCCGGGGCGAAACCCAGGTGCTGGGGGTCCTCACCATCGGCTCCGGCACGGACGAACAACGGGTGGAGACCCTGTCCGGCGAGGAATTCCGGCCCTTCATGCTCCACTACAACTTCCCGCCCTTTTCCGTGGGCGAGGCCAAGCGGATCGGCGGCCCCAGCCGCCGGGACATCGGCCACGGCGCCCTGGCCACCCGGGCCGTGGAAAAAGTGCTCCCCTCCCGGGAGGACTTCGACTACGTCATCCGGATCGTCTCCGAGGTGCTGGAATCCAACGGGTCCTCCTCCATGGGGACGGTCTGCGCCGCCAGCCTGGCCCTGATGGACGGCGGGGTGCCCATCACGACCCCCGTATCGGGCATCGCCATGGGCCTTATCAAGGAAGGCGACCAGGTGGCCGTGCTCACGGACATCCTGGGGGACGAAGACCATTTCGGCGACATGGATTTCAAGGTGGCCGGCACCCGGGAGGGGATCACCGCCCTCCAGATGGACATCAAGATCCTCGAACTGCCCCGGGAGATCATGGAAAAGGCCCTGGAGCAGGCGCGTCACGGACGCCGCCACATCCTGGACAAGATGCTTGATACCCTCAAGGAGGCCCGGGACGAGATTTCGCCCTACGCCCCCAAGGTGATCAGCATCACCATCAACCCCGATAAAATCCGTGAGATCATCGGCCCGGGCGGCAAGGTGATCCGCTCCATCCAGAGCGAAACGGACACCAAGATCGAAATCGACGACTCCGGCCTGGTCAAGGTCGCCGCCGCCTCCCAGGAGAACGCGGACGCCGCCATCGGCATGATCAAGGAGATCACCGCCGAACCCGAGGTGGGGGAACTCTACGAAGGGACCGTGGTCAAGATCACCGATTTCGGCGCCTTCGTCAACATCATGCCCGGCACCGACGGCCTGGTCCACATCTCCCAGCTGGACGCCAAGCGGGTCAAAAAAGTCTCGGACGTGGTCAGCGAAGGCGACACGCTCAAGGTCAAGGTGCTGGAGATCGACAAGAACGGCAAAATCCGGCTGAGCCGCAAAGCGGTTATCGAAGAAGAGAACAAGTGAAGGGAAACGCAAGCGGCGACATCCGGAAAACCCGGTTGGACAACGGCATCCGGATCGTCACCCGGCGGATTCCCCATGTGCGGTCCGTCTCCATGGGCGTCTGGGTCGACGCGGGCGCCCGGGACGAATCGGTGGAGGAGAGCGGGATCTCCCATTTCATCGAACACATGATTTTCAAAGGGACATCCCGCCGAAGCGCCTACAGGATCGCCAAGGAGTTCGACGTCATCGGCGGTCAGACCAACGCCTTCACCTCCATGGAGACCACCTGCTACCACGCCAAGGTCATGGACGCGCACCTGCCGACCATGACCGACATCCTTTGCGACATCCTGCTCAACTCGGTCTTCGACGAGCGGGAGGTGGAAAAGGAGCGGCCGGTGATCTTCCAGGAGATCGGCATGGTGGAGGACGCGCCCGAGGAGTACATCCACATCCTCTCGGAGCACGCCTACTGGGGGGAGCACCCCCTGGGCCGGTCGGTGCTCGGCACAAAGGAGAACGTGGTCCGGTTCGACGCCGACGCCATCCGGTCTTTTTTCCGCCGCGCCTACGGGCCCGAAGGCATCGTCATCGCCGCCGCCGGCAACCTGGACCACGGGCGGTTCCTGGATCTGGTGGCCCCCACCTTCGGGACCCTTCCGGCCGACCGCTCCCTGCCGGAGCGGGTCCCGGCCATGGGGCATTCCCAGGTGGCGGTCCATCACCGGGACTTGGAGCAGGTCCATGTCTGCCTGGAAGCCGGCGGGGTCTCGGCAACCGATCCGAGGCGGTACGCCTTCTCGCTGCTCAACACCATGCTGGGCGGCAACATGAGTTCCCGCCTGTTCCAGGAAGTCCGGGAAAACCGGGGGCTGGCCTATGCCATCTACTCCTACATGACCAGCTACGTCGATACGGGGATGTTCGGCATCTACACCGCGGTGGGCCCCGAACAGGCCCGGGAGACCGTGGAAGTGGTGCTGGCGGAGCTGGACCGGATCAAGACCGCTCCCGTGGATCCCGGCGAACTTCGGGACGCCAAGGAGTACACCAAGGGGTGCCTCTACCTCTCCGTGGAAAACGTGGACAGCCAGATGGTCCGGCTGGCCCAGAACGAGATCCATTTCGGGGAATTCATTCCCCTGGAGGAGGTCGTTGCCCGGGTCGAGGCCGTCACCGAAGCCGATATCCGCCGACTGGCCCGGGACCTGTTCGCCCCCGCCTCGCTGGCCCTCACCTTTTTGGGCCCGGTCACGGACAAGGGACCGCTGGAAAACCTGCTGCCCCGGTGATCCGGTGACCCGCTCCGACGCGCCGGCCGCCTGTCTTCTCCGCATCCGCCGGCTCCGGCCGGATGCGGACGCCGACATCCCCCTGCCCCGCTATATGACGCCCCATTCCGCCGGCATGGACATCCGCGCGGCCGTCGCGTCGGACGCCCTCCTGGCGCCGCGGGAAATCCGCATGATCCCCACCGGATTCGCCATGGCCCTGCCGCCCGGATTCGAAGCCCAGATCCGCCCCCGGAGCGGCCTCGCCGCGAAATACGGCGTCACCCTGGTCAATTCCCCGGGCACCATCGACGCCGACTACCGGGGCGAAGTAATGCTCCCCCTCATCAACCTGGGGCGCGAACCCTACACCATCCGGCGGGGCGACCGGGTCGCCCAGATGATCATCAGCCGTTTCCATCAGGCCCGGATCGAAGTCGTCCCGGAACTGGACGTCACCGAGCGGAACGACGGTGGGTTCGGGCATACAGGGGTTTAGGACGACGCCCCAACACGCCTGTTCTCTCCCGCACATTCCTCTTGTTCGCGGCCTGCCGCGATGGTATTCTTTTCATTTCATACGACGATTTGCGGGAAAGGACAGAACAATGAAATGCAGCATCCAGGGCTGTCCCGGCGAATATGAACAAAAAATGATCTTTCATACGGTCAGCCGCAATCATGAATTTTTCGTATTTGAAGATGTACCAGCCGAGGTATGTTCCGTATGCGGGGACACGCTTTTGCATCCGGATACGGTTCGCAACATTGAAGCCCTGACCCATAAAAGAAAAGCGCCGGAACGATTCGCGCCTGTCTATCAGTACTCGTAAATCATACCTGGATTTAACAAGGAGACCCCTCCCTTCCTTCCTTTAAATGTACCTCTTGCCCACCACAACCCGTAGTGTTATTCTTTTTCTATGATAACGCCCCATTTCAGGGCATCTATCCAAGCCGAGAAGGAGGCAAGCCCTTATGGAACCCATCAGAAAAATATCGCATGTGAAAAACAACACTCTTGTTTTATACGGTCTGGATGCGTTGAACGACAAGGCGGTAGAGGTCGTCATTAACCCTCTCACGCCAGAGGAAGTGAAAGGACGACCGGACGCGGTGGATCATTTCTGCGGCATTTTCAAGAACGGATCTTCCCTGACGGAATC
>CAZZBE010000040.1:14379-23059 GCA_964652715.1 uncultured Desulfobacteraceae bacterium | reverse complement strand
GCCGGGGCGATGAAAAAATTGATGAATCCGGGACCGGCGATCTCCGTCCGGAGCAACGCCCCGTCCGGGTCCGCCAGATGGTCGATGATCCCTTCCGCGATCTTGCGCGGGGCCATCTTCTGGATCTTGGCCATGACCATGGCGATGTTGGTGGAAAAATCCCCGTGGGCCTCGACCCGGGGCTCTTCCACAATGATCGGGGGAAACTCCCGAGACGGCAGGACGCCCGCCTCATGGGCCCGAACCAGGGCGGCTTCGATGATCTCTCTGACGCTGTGCTTCATCCACGTTACCGTTTTATATCCCTAAAGATTGCAATATGGACTCCAAAATCGGACGTAAACGAAAAGTTTATTGGTTTTTAAGGACGGAGTCAAGAAGGTTTCAGAAAGCGTTCGAATTTGCATTTTCATTGCTTGACGCGCATCCATTAATGGGGTATGGTGTTTTCTTACGATTCGTTTTGAAAGGACAACCCGTCGATCCACCATTATGGAAGGACTCAATATATGTCGGATCAAACATTGAAAGCCGCTGTCGGCGCCGCCCTTTTCACGTTGCTCTTTTTTCTGCTCATCGCCTTCCAACCGTTGCTCCTCGGGGAGACGTTCTCGCCGGACGACGCATCCGCATCGCCCCCGACGATGGAAACGGCGTCGGACGCCCCCTCCGCCCCGAATCTACAGGACGCCGCCTTGTCCCAGCGGGCCTCGTCCCGGTAATCCCCCCACGGAAATTCCATGGACATCGCCACCCACCAGCGCATCAATCAACGGCTCTGCGGCACGCCCGTTCATCTGGAAGAGGGGTTCAGCCGGGTGTCGCTGCAAACCACCGACGAGATGGCGGCCGACGCCTCGGGCCTGGTCCATGGCGGCTTTATCTTCGGTCTGGCCGATTACGCCGCCATGATCGCCGTCAATCACCCCAATGTGGTGCTCGGCGCCGCCGATGTCGCCTTTCTGAAGCCGGTCGCCGTGGGGGAGACCGTTACGGCCGAAGCGAAGACGGGGGCCCCTTCAGGAAAAAAGCGGCCTGTTCAGGTAACCGTTTTCCGGGGGGACGCGGAGGTGTTCAAAGGCGCCTTCACCTGTTTCGTTCTCGACCGGCGCGTCCTGGCTTGATCCAAGAGCCCGTCCGACCCTTTCGCTATCCGCCGATGGCCGACATGCGGCCCTTGACCCCTTTTTCGTGAAGACCGTGGGCCATGGGCTTGAACCGGATGGCGTTCAAAAAGATTCCGGCCAGTTCCGCGTCGCTGCATCCGGCCCTCAGCGGGCCTTTGACATCCGCCTGGCGGTCGGACAGGAGACACGGCCGCAGATGGCCGCTGGCGGTCAGCCGCAACCGGTTGCAGGCGCCGCAGAAATGATGGCTCATGGGACGAATCAACCCGACCTCCCCCGCCGCGCCCTTGAACCGATACCGGACAGCCGGCCCATCCTGCTCCCCCCGGGCCACCGGGATCAGCGGCGCCACCTCCCCGACCCGTTCCATAATCTCCTCCCCCAACAGCGGCGCCGCCACCTCCAGCGGTCCCTCGCCCATGGGCATGTACTCGATGAACCGGACGTGGAGGGGCAGGTCCAAGGTCAGACGGGCCAAATCCGCCAGCTCGTCGTCGTTGACCCCCTGAATGGCCACCGCATTGATCTTGATGGGCGAAAACCCGGCCGCAAGGGCGCTCTGGATGCCCTCCCACACCGGGTGAAACGCATCCCGGCCCGTGATCCGGGCGTACTTTTCCGGATCCAGGGTGTCCAGGCTGATGTTGAGCCGCCGGATCCCCGCCGATCGGATCTCATCGAGGCGGTCCCTGAGCATCACGGCGTTGGTGGTCAGGGCGATGTCCGAAATCCCCGGGATGGAAGACAGGGCCTGGAGAAAGCGGGCGATCCCTTTCCGAACCAGGGGTTCGCCGCCGGTCACCCGGACCTTGGTGATGCCCAGTCCCGCCCCCGCGCGGACGATGCGAAGGATCTCTTCGTACCGAAGGATCTCACGATGGGGCAGCTTGGGGACGCATCCGCCGGGCGGCATACAGTAGACGCACCGGAGATTGCACCGGTCCGTGACGGAAATTCTCAGATAATTCAAATGGCGGTTATAGGGGTCGATCAGCTGGGTCATGATGAAGTTCCTTGTGGATCTGTTGGCTACTCCGGAAGCCTTGTGATCAGGAACTCATCCTTTTTCTCCGGCGGGCCGTTCTCGTCGAAGTCCCCGGCCGCCGCCTTGATCTGGATGAACGCTTCGAGGCCGAGCAGCCGGGTGAGTCGCCAGTCGAATTTCAAGTGGACCGACGCCGACCGATCGTTGTTTTTCGGAAACACCGCGACGATGGTCCCGTTCTGGTCGATCTCCAGCGGCGGGTCCCCCACGGGCAGGATGAGTTTCGCATTGATCCGTTTACCCACAAATTCGCAGGCTTCGTCGCCGGGGACGGCCACCAGGGCGGACAGCCCCCCGGCTGAAATGTCCAGCAGATCGCCCCGGATGGTTTTTCGCTCCGGCCGGTCGTCCCGGGAAAGGAACTGGATCGACACCCTTGCGCCGATCTCCGCCCGCTGGTCGATGCGCCGCTCCATGCCGTACCGTTTGAGGATGGTGCGGATGTTGCCGGTCCTGTAACAGTAGGCCCTGAGCTTCTCCTCCAAATCGGGAAACCGTTTCCGCCGCCGGAGAAGGTCCTCTTTTTCCAGCACGTGGACATGGACGGCGGTCACCGCCCGCAGGGAAGTGGTGGTGACCGACGCCGAGAAAAAACTCTCCCCGCCGGCGATGTCCCCCGGATTCAGGGTCTTGACCCAGATTTCTTCCCCATCCTGGTCGTAGGCCAGCACCAGCTCCCCCTCTTCCACGAAAAACAGCCGCCGGTTCATCTCCCCCTGATGAACGATCAACTCATCCTCCCCATAGTCCATCTCCACCAGGGAGGCGTAAAAGGCGTCCCCTTCTTTGGGAGTCAGGGCGTCGTAAAGATTCGCCCATAGCTTCACGTGCTCCTGTTTGGGGGGCAGCCGGACGGCTTTGGCGCCGCCGGTTTTTTCCTGGATACGGGCCAGGGCCTCCGCGGCGGCGGCGCGGAGTTTTTCATCGTATCCGTCGCCGGTTTCGGTGCGTTCGATGATCCGGTTGAGGGCCGGAACGGCCTCGGCCGATCCGATCCGGCCCAGGGCCTCGCAGACGCGCTCCAGCAGTTCTTCCGGGGCATGGACCGCCTCCGGCTGGAGCAGCCGCAACAGCGCCGGCACGGCGTTTTGGGATCGGATCGCCCCAAGCACCTGGGCGATGTCCCCCTTGAGCCGGTCGTCGGCGGTGGACAGAAGGGAGAGGACGATCTCCTCGCTCTTTTCGCCGCCCAGGAGGTGGATGGCGTGGAGGGCCTCCCGCTGGACCCTCAGGTCCTTGTGATCCAGCAGCGGCAGGAGGATCTCCATGTGGCGGCCGTCCCCCATTTTCCCCAGCAGCTGGACCACGTTGCGCAGAAAGAACCAGGGTTGATCTTTCTTGATTTCCCGGGTCAGGGCCGGTACGGCCTGGCGTCCGATGAAGGAGAGAATCTGCAGGATCCGGGCCCGTTCGTACCGGGAGGGGCTCCACCGCAGCAGCCCCAGCAGGGGGCCGGCCGACGCCGCCCCCAAATGGAGCAGGCAGTCGATGGCGGAAGAGCGGTTTCCCCGGGCGTCGGTCTGGAATTCGTCCAGGAGGATGTCCAGCGCCTCGTCGGTGGCCGCATCGTCCAGGAGCCTGGCGGCCCGGTCCCGGATCTCGTCCGCTTTTTTCAGCTTGTTGGTCCGGATGATGTAGAAGGGCTCCAGGATATGGTCGCTGTCGGCGAACCGGCCCTCCAGGATCAGGTGGACGGCCAGTTCCCGGAGCTGTTCGCAGATGACGTCATAGGGCGGAGTAAGGCGGGTCTCCAGAATGATCCAGACCACCACCCGGTGAGAGAGCTGATACAGGCGCCCCATTTCCCGCCGGGCCAGGAGCGCCGCCCCCACCCGGCTCACGACCCGGGCGATATCGGGCTGCAGCGCGGCATTTTCGCTGAGAAGTCCGTTCCCCAACCGCCGGACGGCGATTTCCGCGCTCTCCGGATCGCCGCTCTCGAACCACCTTTCGATGCGGCCGGGAAGGGCCTCCAGGGCCGCCTTGTTGTCGAACAGTTCCCTGTCCCCTTTGAGAAACGCCTTCAGCGCTGACTCCAGCATCCTGCCTCTCCGTTGGATCGATTCACCGGTCTCCTATTCCTGGGTCCTTTCCTCTTCCGGCGGCGGGGGTTCCGCCGCCGCGCCGTCCCGGCGCCGCGTCGCCTCTTTCCGCCCGATCGCATCAATGCCGGCCTGGGCCGCGGCCCGGACGATCTCGCTGAAGCCCTTGCCGGCCGTGAAGACCCCCCGCTTCTTTTCTTCGGCGATCTCCCGCAGCAGGGGAACCGCTTCGGGCGCGCCGATGGCGGCCAGGGCGTTGCAGATCCGCTCCGCCAGATCGTTTTTCAGCTTGGATTGGACGAGGGCGTCGGATTCCAGCAGCTTCATGAGCGGGTAGACCGCCTCCCGTTCCCGCCACGCGCCCAGGAGGCCGACGATGTTGAGCTTTAACACGTCGTCGGCCTGGGGGAGCGCCTCCAGGACGAGCCGGCGTCCCTCCCGCCCGCCGATATTGTAGATGCTGTTGAGGGCCTCCCGCCGCACCCGCGGGTCCGGATGATCCAGGAAGGGACTGACCCTCGGAAGGTGGGCCTCGGTCCCCACTTTGCCGAAAAGCAGGATCAGGTTCCGGACATAGTACCAGGGGGCCTCCCGGTCAACGGCCGCTTCGAGCTTGGGCAGGGCCGTTTTCCCCATGAGGTAGATGACCCGGATGATCCGGGACCGTTCCTTCCGGGACCCGCTCTCCCCCAGCCGATCCAGGAGCTGGTTCATGGCGCCGCCGCCCAGCAGAACCAGGCGGTCCGCGGCCTGTTTCCGCGTCTCCTCGGCGCTGGAGTCGAGGTCGCTCAGGAGGGGGTCCACGAGCTGGGAATCGGCGATCTCCTCCAGGGACTTGCCCGCCGCCTCGACCATCTCCGGCGCTTTGCGGACCCGGCCGGCGTGGATGAAATTGAAGATCTTCAGGATGTGGCGGCTCGCGTCGAATTTGTCGTCCGCCATCATCCGGCGGGCCGCGTCCCGAAGCTGGGCGCAGGCCGTCTTGTAGGCCCGGCTCATCTCCGTTTCGGCCCGGACCCAGCCGGCCAGTTTATAGGAGAGCGTCAGCATCAGCCCTTCATGGGCCGGATCCGCCATGAGGCGGTCCATGGTCCGGGTGAGGATCGGGGCCGCGGCCGCCCGCACCGGGGGGCCTTCGGTGAGCAACCCCTCGGACAAGCGGTCGATGAGCCCCTCCACCGCCTTCTGGTTCCCCTTGGCCAGAAACCGATCGATGACATCGGGCAAGGCCTGGAGAAATTCCGCATCCCCGAACACGGTTTTATCCCCTTTGAAAAGGCGCTCCATGCCCGATTTGATCCGGTGGTTGGCCCCGCGGTTCATGGATTCCAGGCGCCGTCTTCCCCGATCCGACCGGATCAGGTTGTGCCAGGCCGCATCCAGGGCCGTTTTCCGCTCCGCCCGGGAGGCCGCGACCGCCTCCCGCTTCCGCCGGACGGCTGCCAGGAGCCGCACGTAGCGGTCGTCTTCGATTCCGTCCAGGACGGCGTCGAGAAGGTCCCGCCGGAAGCCGCCGTCCATAGGGCGCGACAGGAAGATCCGGACGGTCTCGTCGTCTTTGGAGGCGATTCCATGGCCCAGGTGGCGGCAGACCCCGTCCCGGTCCGGTCCCTCCAGCAGGGATTCCAGCACGGCCAGCATCGGTTCGACGGCGGCCTCCCGGATGGGCCGGTCCGGCTCAACGTCGGCCGCCTGTTCGCCCACCGGTTCGCCGTCCACCAGGAGATGCCGGATCCGGGCCTCGGCCGCCGCGGCCGGCAGGCCGCCGCGTTCCGCCACCCCATCGGGTTTTTCGCCGAGGAGTTCCAGAAACGCCGTGAACTCCGCGCGGTCCAGCCGGGGGTCCAGCGTCAGGCTCCGGATGTTGAACCCGAAAAGCAGGTCGAGAAACGCCGCCACCTGGGCTTTGCGAATCTTCTTCTCCTCCAGGGGCTGTCCGCAGACCCATATCCCCCGGTCGTTCTTTTGGACGGAAAAGGGAACCTCTTTTTCAAAGAGGGCGGAAACCGCGCCAAAGGCCTTGTCGATATAATCGACGGTCGACGGATTGGATACGGGAAAAAGCCGGACCCGCTGTACGGCCGCGTTCATGGCGATGACGGCGTCCATCGCCTGTTCCTCGATGTCTGGAATCTCCATGGCGTCGTCCTGCTGGGGAGACAATCTGAATAACCTATGATTTCAATAAGATTAATGCGCATAACTAATGGAATCCATCCCCTTTGTCAATGAAAATCGGGCGGATTCGGCGCCGAACGGTCCGCCGAATGGGGCTTGACGGATGGGGAGATTCCCTATAACATGCGTTCTTTTCAACGCGTTACCCTTGTTCGCCCCCTTTCATTAGGGGCTATCGTTAACCATACATGATTTGAATGCAAAAGGCTATCTATGAGTATGAATGTGGTTGAAAAAATCGACGATCTGGTGCGCATCGACCATGTGCTGGTCAGCGTTTCCGACAAAACCGGGCTGGAGACCTTCATTCCCCGGCTGGTCGAGTTGAACCCGAACATCCGCTTTTTCTCCACCGGCGGCACCTGCAAGCGGATCAAAGAGATCCTGGGTCAAGGGGCCGACGACCGGCTGACCCGTGTTTCGGAGTATACCGGCCAGCCGGAGACCCAGGGCGGCCTGGTGAAAACCCTGGATTTCAAGATCTACCTGGGGCTCCTCACCGAAACCTACAACGACGATCATCAGGAGGATCTCCGGCGCACCGGGGCGGTTCCCATCGACATGGTGGTGGTCAACCTCTACCCCTTCCGGGAGACGGTGGCCAAACCCGACGTCACCGTGGAGGCGGCCCGGGGCAACATCGACATCGGCGGGCCCTGCATGATCCGGGCGGCGGCCAAAAATTTCATCCGGGTGGCGTCGGTGGTGGACCCGGCCGATTACGACAAAATCCTGGCCCATATGGCTGAAAACGGGGGCGGCGCCCGCCACGGCCTGCGGTTCGAACTAGCCCGCAAGGCCTTCAACCACACCGCCGCCTACGACCGGGCCATCGCCGACTACCTCGACGCCCGTTCCATCCAAGACGTTCAAACCGCATACACCTACGAAAGGACCTGATCCATGGCCCAGAAACTCCAGGAGATGTACAAGACCGTGGTCCACGACCATTTTCCGCCCCGCATGGAGATCGCATTCGTGGACGGGGACAAGCGCCAGACCCTGTTTTACGACAAAGTGACCTGGCAAATCGACGGGGTGGAGAAAGGGCTGCGCTACGGCGAAAACCCCGGCCAGGAGGCGGCCCTCTACAAGCTGGTCAACGGCAACCTGATTTTGGGCGAGACCGAAACCCTGAAGCCCGGCCGGCATCTGGCGTCGGACATCGAACTCCTTCAGTCGGGAAAGCACCCCGGCAAGACCAATCTAACGGATGCCGACAACGCCCTCAACATCCTGCGTTACTTTCAGGACCGGCCCGCCGCGGTCATCGTCAAGCACAACAACCCCTGCGGCGCGGCCCGGGCCGACAGCCTGGCCGACGCTTACGAGCGGGCCTACATGGCCGACCGGGTGGCGGCCTTCGGCGGGTGCATCGCCCTCAACCGGGCCGTGGACCAGGCCACGGCCGAAGCGATCTCCGCCCAGTACGCCGAGGTCGTGGTCGCACCGGAATTTGAAAACGGGAGCCTGGAAATCCTGGCCCGCCGGAAAAACCTGCGGGTGATCCGCATCAAGGCCATCGAACGGCTCCAGACCTTCACGGGCGAGCGGGTGGTGGAATTCAAATCCCTCATGGACGGCGGCGTCGCGGCCCAGTGGTCCTTCGTGCCCGAGGCCCGGTCCAAGGCCGACCTGAGCCTCGCCCGGCACGAATACAAGGGAAAGGTCTACGAGATCCAGCGAACGCCCACGGACGCCGAATGCGACGACCTCCTTTTCGGATGGCTGGTGGAATCGGGGATCACCTCCAACTCCGTCATCTATGTAAAGGACAATTGCACCGTGGGCATCGGCGCCGGCGAACAGGACCGGGTGGGGGTGGCGGAGATCGCCCGGGACAAAGCCTACCGGAAGCTGGCCGACCGGTACTGCTTCCTGGAACACGGGGTCCCCTACAACGACCTGACCGACGCCGGCAAGAAGGCGGCCATCGACGAGCGGGTCGCCCAGGAAAAAGGCGGCCTCATCGGGGCATCCATGGTCAGCGACGCCTTTTTCCCCTTCCGGGACGGCGTGGACGTGGGCATCCGGGAGGGGATCACGGCGGTGATCCAGCCCGGCGGATCGGGCAACGACTACCAGTCCATCGAGGCCTGCAACGAAGCCGGCGTCGCCATGGTCTACACGGGCCAGCGCAGCTTCAAGCACTGAGACAAACCTAACCCCCCCGGCCCCCCTTCCCTGGGAGGGAAGGGGGGAGGTCTTTGAATGATCCTGTAACCTGTAGTCAAGGCCTCTATTAATCGTCCCCCCCTCTCCTCTCAGGGGAGGGGGCCGGGGGGAGG
>CAZZBE010000040.1:0-14279 GCA_964652715.1 uncultured Desulfobacteraceae bacterium | reverse complement strand
AGGCCTCTATTAATCGTCCCCCCCTCTCCTCTCAGGGGAGGGGGCCGGGGGGAGGTCTTTGAATGATCCTGTAACCTGTAGTCAAGGCCTCTATTAATCGTCCCCCCCTCTCCTCTCAGGGGAGGGGGCCGGGGGGAGGGGTCAAATGCACATCCCGCTGCGGAAAGGGGATCGTGATGCCGTTTTCCCGGAACCGCCGGTCGATCTCGAACCGGATGTCGGTGTCCACCGTCAGCATGTTGTCGATGTCGGTCCAGACCCGCAATTGGAAGTCGAGGGAACTCTCTCCGAAATCCGTAAAGAGCACCACCGGCCGGGGATATTTGAGGACGTTGGGGACCCGGTCGGGGATCTCCAGCAGGATCCGACGCACCTTCTCGATATCCGACCCGTAGGCCGCGCGCACCTTGATGATCCGGCGGATCCGCATGTCCTTGAAGCTCCAGTTGGTCACCTGGCTGCTGATGAAATCGGAGTTGGGGATGATCAGGGCCGCGTTGTCGTAGGTTTTGACCACCGTGGACCGGACGTTGATCCGGGTCACCTCCCCCCAGACCCCGTTGACCTCCACGGCGTCCCCCACCTGGATGGGGCGTTCGAAAAGAAGGATGATCCCCGAGATGAAATTGGAGAAGATGTTCTGGAGGCCGAAGCCGAGGCCGATGGAGAGGGCGCCGAAGGCCACCGCCAGGGAGGTGGTGCTGACCCCCAGGCCGTTTAAGGCGATGATGATCCCCACCCCCCAGAGGAGGTAAATGGTGATGATGGTGATGGAGTGCTTCAGCCCCGTCTCCAGGCCGCTGTCGGCCAGCACCTGATAGAGCAGAAAACTCCGCCAGATCCGGGTCAGGGCATGGATCACCAGCAAAATCAGCACCACGTTGAAGATCCCCGCCAGACTGAGGTCGAGACCGCCGATGGTGAAGGAATGGCGCGCCACCTTGAAAAGCCCCACCACCACCTGCCGGTCCGCCCCCCAGGCGAAAATCAGGGCGAGCACCAGCCCGAGCCCCCACCCGATCCAGCACAGCTTCCGCAGCAGCCATCGCAGGGGAACCGAGGCCTTGGCGGTGACCGACGGCTCGGCGGCCAGGGGCTTCGGCGCCGCCTTGGCGGTCCGCCCCCATTCCCGCAGCATTTTATAGGCCAGGATGATCCAGAGACCGAACACCGCCGTAAGCCCCCAGGATAGCAGCCAGAAAGTCGCCAGGGACCCGTAACCGGCCGCTTCCAGCAGGAGGGCGCCGATCCATATCACGTCCCCCGCGCCGATGAGCGCGGTTTTGATGGCCCGGCCGATTCGGGAGGTCTCCGACTCCACCGCCTTATCCGCCGGCGTTCGCCGGAAAAAAGACGTCAGCCGGCCGATCCGGGCCGCATCCGGGTCCACATCCTGGAACACCCGCCAGAAAAACATCCCCCAGACCAGGACGGTCAACAGAAACAGGATGCGGGCAAAAGAGAGGATGACGTTGAATTCGCCCAGCAACCAGGAGAGAACCGTGTACCCCAGGGCGAAGGACCCCAGGATAAAGATCAGCAGGCGCAGTTGTCGCACCAGCCGGTCGGGAATCTTGTTGTCCCGCCGCTCGTTCCACAGATGGATGAAATCGTACCCCCATCGACAGCATAGCATGATGAACAGGATATGGATCCCCGCCTGGCTTACGGGCACGTTGTCGTAAAACCCCCGGATTTTGGCGTGGGCGTAAACGAAAGCCGTAAATCCGGTCAGAAGAAGGGAGTGCTGAAAAAGGGACAGCGTGAAATGGCGCCATGGATAGCGCCGGGGCAGATCGTAGACGGCATCCAGATAGCGGCAGTACCGGCGCAGCCGCAGCAGCAGGTACTCCACCACCGCCAGCACCAGCAGAAAGGAGAGGACCAGCCAGATATGGAAATCCTGAATCCCCCGGAACTGATCGACCCAGTAAGCCCGGGTGAGCAGCGCCCCCGCCCTCGACCGGATTTCAGCCAGGGCGGATCGGATCCGCTCCCCGGTCAACTCCAGGACGGGCGGCCCCTTCCGCTCGAACAGCACCTCCTTACGCTTTTGCTGGAGGGTCTCCTCGAATTTGGGGACCAGCTGACCAAAGGAGGTCTGCAATTCTTCCAGGGAAACGATGGCCTCGGTGTAAATGGCGTCGATGGTTTCAAGGAGGTTGATCTTGCGGGCCAGGAGCCGGATCAGGGCCTGGAGCCGCTCCACCATCGCCTGGGTCCGGGCCGGATCGGCGGTTTGGGCGTTGATCTCGGTCAGTTGCTTCTGGTTCAGGCTGTACTGGTTCTCGGCCGCTTCCAGGCGCTGCCGGACGGCCTCCCGTCGCTGGACGAGGTCCGCCAGCCGGGTTTCGATCCGGTTCAGGGCCGTCTGGTGGGCCGCCCGGGCCTTCCCGATCGCTCCGATGTCGGCCGCGGGCGAAGCCAGAAGATTGGCGTGGGACGTCAGCTGAAGATGGTGGCCGTTGATCTCGGCGGCCAGCTCTTTCCGGAATGCCTCGACGCTTTGACGCTGGGTTCGGAGCCGGTCCAGGTTCTCTTTTTCCGCTGTAATGGCGTCGGCCGCCGATTTTTCCAGTCGGTCGACCTCCGACGCGGCCTTGATCCGGGGGACCATTAACGGAAAGGGGTCGTTGGGGCCGGCCGCCGGCGTCGCGGCGGGTTGGGCGGCGGCCCGGTCGGGAACGCCGATCCAGAGGACGGCCAGGGTCAGCGCCCACAAGAGCGCCGAACGGCGAATGAAGTCGGAGAGTTGGGCCAAAAAAAGCGCTCCTCTTGCTGGCGGTTAAAGCATATTGACGGGATCCACATCCACCGTCACCCGAACGGCGCCCCTGGCAAAGAGAGCCGGGTCCCGGGAATGAAGCCCCCCGACGAACCGGTGGAGGGACGTCGCGGAGGTTCCCTTTAACAGCATCTGCCACCGGAATCGCTCCGCCACCCGGCGCGGCGCCCCCTCGATGGGTCCCATGACCGCTACTGCGGACCGGTTCGACGGGTCCGCCGCCAGCAGGGACCGGCAGAGGTCTCCCAGTCGTTCGGCGGCGTTTCGGGTCTTTGCCGGATCTTTACCACTGATCCGGATCTGGATCAATCGGGAGAAGGGGGGGTAGTCCAGGGCTTTCCGGAAATCGATCTCCCGCTGGTAAAAGGCCCGGAAATCCTGCTGGCGGGCCGTGGTGATGCTGAAATGGCTGGGGTTGTAGGTCTGGAGAATCACCCGGCCCGGCGCGTCCCCCCGGCCGGCCCGGCCCGCCACCTGGGCCAGGAGCTGAAACGTCCGCTCCCCGGCCCGGAAATCGGGGAAGCTCAGCGACAGATCGGCGCAGACGATCCCCACCAGGGTGATGTTGGGAAAATCATGCCCCTTGGTCACCATCTGGGTCCCCACCAGGATATCGATGGCCCCGTTTCTCAGGTCCTTCAGGATTTTGATGACCGATCCCTTCCGGGCCGCGGTGTCCCGGTCCATCCGGGCCACCCGGGCCCCGGGAAAAAGGGCCTGGACCCCGGCCTCCACCTTTTCGGTGCCGAACCCCAGCAGCTTGACGGCGGCGGACCCGCAGACCGGACACCCGGCCGCCGAGGGCCGGGTGAACCCGCAGTAATGGCATTTGTAGGCATTGGCCGCCTTGTGGAGGGTCAGGGTGATGTCGCAGTGCTTGCACCGGACCGCCTCCCCGCACCCGCCGCAGACCGGGTAGGTGGCGAACCCCCGGCGGTTGAGAAAGACCAGGGTCTGCTCCCCCCGGTCGAGGGTTTCTTTCATGGCCGCCTGGAGCGGCGGCGTGAAAAACCGCCGGGCGCCGAACCGGTCGGTGATCCGGCGGAGATCGACGATCTCGATCTCCGGTAGCGGCCGGTCCGAAATCCGGCGGTTCAGCACGTGTTCGACAGACCGGCCGGAGACGGCGTTGTGATAGGACTGGATGGACGGGGTGGCCGATCCCAGGAGAACGACGCAACCGGAGAGCTTGGCCCGGACCACGGCCATGTCCCGCCCATTGTAGAGCAGGTCCCGCTCCTGCTTGTAGGAGGGATCGTGCTCCTCGTCCACCACGATGAGGCCCGGGTTCCTTAAGGGGGCGAAGACCGCCGACCGGGCCCCGATGACGATTTTGGCGTCGCCGGTCAGAATCCGCCGCCACTGGTCGTAGCGCTCTCCGCCGCCGAGGCTGCTGTGAAGCACCGCCACGCACTCCCCGAACCGGGCCCGGAACCGGTGCTCCATCTGGGAGGTGAGGGCGATCTCCGGCACCAGCACCAGCACCTCCCGGCCCTGCCCGACGGCCACATCGGCGAGTTGAAGGTAGACCTCGGTCTTGCCCGATCCGGTCACGCCGGCCAGGAGGTGGACCGAAAATCCCTCCGCCATGGCCGCCCCGACCCGGGAGACCGCCCGGCCCTGGGCCCGGGTCAAGTCCAGGGGCCCATCGGGAACGATGGGATCGCCGAAGGGGTCCCGATAGACCGCCTTTTCAAACAAAACCGCGTGGCCGGATTCGGCCAGGGCCTTGACCAGCGTGGAGGCGCTTGGCTCGTCTTTCCGAAGGGTTCCGAGGGACATGGCCCCTTCCCGGAGCAGCCGGTCGAACACCCGCCGCCGGGCCGGGGTCAGATCCCCGGACGGGGGCGGATTCTTTGCAGGTCCAACCCATTGCTCCCGCCGTTCCCGGACCTGGGGCGACTTGAGCTGGCGGGACCGCGTCAGCCATCCTTTTTTTTCCAGGGTGTAGACGACCGACAGGGAAACGTCGCTCTCCAGCCGCCGCCGGATCTCCTTGAGCGTCAGGGGACCGTCGGTCAGGGCGTCCATCACGGCGGACTGAAGGGGAGGCGGGTCGGCTTCGGACAGGGCGTCCCGGCCCGCCTCGGTGAGGGTTTCCACCGCATAATCGTAGAGGTTGAGACCCGCCGGCAGCGCGCCGTGGATCACCTCCCCCAGGGGGTGAAGATAGTACCGGGAGACCCACCGGAAGAAGGGGATCATCTCCGGGGGGAACAACGGCGCTTCGTCCAGGATGTCCAGGACGTGGCGGATCTCGTAACCGCCGCCGTTTCCGGCCGGGGGACGGCCCTCGCCGAGGATGTAGCCGGTGACCCGACGGCTGCCGAAGGGAACCAGCGCCCGCTTCCCCACGGCCGCGAACGGGCGCAGTGCGTCGGTCAGACTGAAGGTGAAGGTTCCGTCCACGGGCAGGGCGACGGCCACTTCGATGTAGGGCGACCCCAGGGTCATAACGCTTCCTTTTCGCTTGACAGGTACATCGGCTTTAATTACTTAGAAGATGGCGGGCCGCCTGTCAATCGGGCGGATGCCGCCGCCTTGTTCCCATCACCGCAACAGGGTTGCCGGGCCGACGCCGTGCCCCGGCCATCCCGAAGGAGGGACAGATGAAATCGAATGCAACCAAGGCCCTGATCCTCGCGCTCGTGTTGGCCCTTGCCGGCATGATATGTCATCCGGCAGCCGTCCTGGCCGATGAAGAGGCGATGACCACCGAAGAAAAAACGCGCCTGGAAGAAATCAGCGCCGAAGAGATGATGGTCGACTTTTTCCTGCTCCGGCCGGCCGGGTTCATGGCCACGGTGGTCGGGTCCGCGTTTTTCGTGGTGTCGCTGCCCCTGAATTACGCCACCGGCGCCACGGAGCCCGCCTATGAGAAACTGATCATCGATCCCGTGAATTACACCTTCCTGAGGACCCTGGGCGATTTCTGAGGGCGGCCGTCCGCCCGCCGGTCCGCGACGACCTTCGCTCCTCCAAACCGACAACGCCGAACCTTCAGAAGGAGACCGCCGTGCCCGTACATGTCGTTAAGCACCCGCTCATCCAGCACAAGCTTGGGCTCATGCGCAAGAACACCGTCACCACCAAGGACTTCCGGGAACTCTCCTCCGAAGTCGGCCGTCTCCTGACCTACGAGGCCACGGCGGATCTGCAGACCGAAACCCGCACGGTGGAAGGCTGGGCCGGCCCCGTGACCGTCGAACGGATCAAGGGGAAAAAGATCACGGTGGTCCCCATCCTCCGGGCGGGGCTGGGCATGATGGACGGGGTGCTCGACATGATCCCCTCGGCCCGGGTGAGCGTCGTGGGACTTTACCGGAACGAAGAGACCCTGGCGCCGGTCCAGTACTACGTCAAGATGACCAGCAAAATGGACGAGCGGATGGCCCTGATCCTTGATCCCATGCTGGCCACGGGCGGCACCCTCATCGCCGCCATCGACCTCGTCAAGGAAGCGGGCTGCCGCCTCATCAAGGGGATCTTCCTGGTGGCCGCGCCCGAGGGCATCGAACGGCTGGAGAAGGCCCATCCCGACGTGGAGGTCTACGTGGCGGCCGTCGACGAAAAGCTCAACGACGTCGGCTACATCCTGCCCGGCCTCGGGGACGCCGGCGACAAAATCTTCGGCACCAAGTAAAGGAGGGTTCCATGTCCGATGAGGGTTCCATGTCCGATGCAGCCGTCCATACCAGCGAATACCGGTTCCGGGTCAAAGACAGCCTCCTGGGGGGCCAGATGCTCTTCGTGGCGTTCGGGGCGCTGGTGCTCGTCCCGCTCCTCACGGGGCTGGATCCCAACGTCGCCCTCTTTACGGCAGGGGTCGGAACCCTCATTTTCCAGGGGATCACCAAACGGATGATCCCCATTTTTTTGGCCTCGTCCTTCGCTTTCATCGCCCCCATCATTTACGGAGTCCAGAACTGGGGGATCCCCGCCACCATGTGCGGCCTGGCGGCGGCCGGCGTCGTCTACATCGTGCTGAGCCTGCTGATCCTCTGGCGGGGCGCCGACGTGGTGCCGCGGATCCTGCCGCCGGTGGTCACCGGCCCGGTGATCATGGTCATCGGCCTCATCCTGGCGCCCGTGGCCGTCAACATGGCCATGGGAAAGACCGGGGACGGGTCGGCGGTCCTGGTTCCCGAGGGACGGGCGATGTTCATCTCCATGATTTCTTTGGCCGTGACCATCCTGGTGTCTTTGCGGGGAAAGGGGATGCTGCGGCTGATTCCCATTCTCTGCGGCATCGGCGCGGGGTATGCGCTGTCGTTGATTTTCGGCATCGTCGATTTCTCGCCGGTGGCCGACGCCGCCTGGATCGCCGTGCCCGATTTCGTCTTCCCCGCCTGGAGCTGGGAGGCGATCTTTTTCATCGTTCCCGTGGCCATCGCCCCGGCCATCGAGCATTTCGGGGATGTTCTGGCCATCTCGTCCATCACCGGCAAGAATTATCTGGATGATCCGGGGGTCCACCGGACCATGATGGGCGACGGCATCGCCACATCATTCGCGTCGTTTCTGGGGGGGCCGCCCAATACGACCTACTCCGAGGTCACGGGCGCCGTGGCCCTGACCAAGGTCTTCAACCCGGCCGTCATGACCTGGGCGGCGCTGTTCGCCATCGCGCTGGCCTTCATCGGCAAGGTGGGGGCCCTGCTCCAGACCATCCCCGTGCCGGTCATGGGCGGAATCATGCTGCTGTTGTTCGGCGCCATCATGGTGGTGGGGTTGAACAGTCTGGTGCGGGCCGGGGAGGACCTGACGGAACCCCGGAACCTGGCGATCGTGGGGTTGATCCTGGTCTTCGGAATCGGGGGGATGTCGTTTTCGGCCGGGAAGTTTACGTTGCAGGGAATTGGATTGGCGGGGATCTTGGGGGTGTTTTTGAATTTGGTGTTGCCGCGGTCGAGAGAAAGTTCCTGACGCTACCGGCAAAGAGAAAAAAGCCCGGCCATCTGGCCGGGCACTGGTTCAGTTGAATGGGAATCGTCGGCGGGACAGTGATTTTTTTCAATTAATTCCAACATGTTACCGCTTATCGTGCTGCAATTCCAACCCATTGAAATCGCGGGCATTCCCGTTCAACTGAACCAGTGCCCCTCCGCCGTCATCGCCTCGATCTCCGGCAGGCATCGCCGCATCTGGCGCAGGGCCTGCCGGATCCGATGCTCGTTCTCCACCAGGGCCAGCCGCAGATAGCCCTCCCCCTCCTGGCCGAACCCGATGCCCGGCGCCATGGAGACGTTGCCCCGTTCCATCATTTCCATGGCGAATTTCATGGAGCCCAGCCGGCTGTAAGGCTCGGGGATTTTGAGCCAGACGAACATGCCGGCGGACGGCGGGTCCACCGGCCAGCCCATGTTCTCCAGCCCCCGGCAAAGCACGTCCCGGCGGCTCTGGTAGATCGCCACCTGCTTCCGGATGTCCGGCTCGCAGTCCCGCAGCGCCACGATGCCGGCGATCTGGATGGGCGAAAAAATGCCGTAATCGTAATACCCCTTGATCTTGGCCAGGGCCTGGATGATCTGGGGGTGGCCCACCCCGTAGCCCAGCCGCCAGCCGGCCATATTATAGGATTTGGAAAACGACCCGAACTCGATCCCCACGTCCCGGGCCCCCTCCGCCTGCATGAAACTGGGCGCCGCGTACCCGTCGAAGGTGATCTTGGAATAGGCGAAGTCGTGGACCACGATGAAGCCGTATTTCTTGGCCAGCCGGACGATCTCCCGGAAGAGATCGAGGCTGCCCAGCTTTGCCGTGGGGTTGTGGGGAAAATTGAGGATCAGCGCCTTGGGCCGGGGCATGAGGGATTCGCACATCTCCGCCACCCGTTTGACGAAGGTCTCCTCGTCCGTCAGCGGAAACCGGATGACGTTGCCGCCGGCGATGGTGACGGCATAGATGTGGATGGGAAAGGCCGGGGCCGGCACCAGGATGGTGTCACCCGGTCCGACGATGGCCAGCCCCAGGTGGGAGATGCCCTCCTTGGAGCCGATGGTGCAGATCACCTCGGCCTCGCTGTCCACTTCGACGCCGTAATCCCGGGCGTACTGTTTGGCGATCTCCCGGCGCAGGTTTCGCAGGCCGCCGGCCACCGGGTAGCGGTGGCTCTTGGGGTCCTTGACCACCTCGGTCAGCTTGTCCACGATGGGCGCCGGCGTCGGATCCACGGGGTTGCCCATGCCCAGATCGATGACGTCGTCCCCCTGGAGCCGTTTTTCGGCCTTCCGCTGATTGATCATGCCGAACAGATACGGCGGCAGTTGATTCATGCGCTGGGCCAACTGGATGATGGGTTCGTTGCTCATAACGACCTCCTGGCGTGCAACCAGAAAGCCCCGGCGGCTTCCGGCCCGGGGCTCCAAATAAAAAACGCCGCGGGTCCGGGTCACCGGTCCGTGGCGTTTTCGTTTGCTGTTGTGGGTTGTGTTTGTCAGCAGCAGCGTCGGGTCGCCAGGACGGTGACGGTCGCGGCGGCCGCGGCTGCGCTGCGAACGGTTTCGCAGTGCATGGGTTTCTCCTCGAAAAAATTCATGTTAATTCTTAGTTTACCAATGGACGATGGGCTTGTCAATCTCCAATGCGCCTCATCTCTGTCGGAATCCGAAATCGAATTCGAATGGTAATTGACGGCTGAAAATCGGATTGTTATCCTGGTATAAAATCCGACAAGGAGGCCCCCCATGATCCAATCCGCCAAGCAATACCACGAACACACGAGCTACGAGAGAAACAAACTCAGCGGCCATTACCTCGACTGGTCGAACCAGCCCAATCCGTATAAGGAGTATAATGGGCTGGATCGGGTGGAACTGCCGAAAGCGGTTCAGGGGGCGCAAGCGCCCCTGGATGCGGTGTTGCAGGCGAATCCCGGTCCTGTCGACCCCCAAAAAATCACCCTCCCGGTTTTGAGCCGGCTCTTTTTCCTTGCCGCCGGCCTGACCACCCGCAGCCGCATGCCGGGCGGCGAGTTTTTCCACCGGAGCGTGCCGTCGGCCGGCGGGCTCTACCCATCGGAACTCTACGCCGTCGTTCAAAAAAATCCCGACATCGAAGACGGCGTGTACCATTACAGCGTGGCGCGCCATGCGCTGACGCGGTTGCGGGACGCCGGGTTCAACCGCGACGACGATCCCTGCCTCGTCTTTTTCATCACCGCCATCTTCTTCCGGTCCTCCTGGAAATACCGGGACCGGTCCTATCGATACCATCTGCTCGATTCGGGCCACCTGGCCGAGAGCTTGTCCCTGGCCGTCCAATCCCAATCGCTGCCGGTGACGGCGGATTATGATTTCGACGACGACGCGGTCAACCGGTTGCTGGGGATCGACGCCGATCGGGAGGTCTGCCTGGCGAAGGCGACGGTCTTTGGCGACGTTGTCCCCGCGGCGGACCTGCCGCCGGTGCAGCCCGAAGCGAGCCGGGCCGCGGCCCGGGAGACCGACTATCCCCTGCTCAACGAAATCCACGCCCTCACGTCGGCGGCCGCATCAGAGCCGCCGCCGTCTCCGGATCTCCCGGCGGGCGACGCGGCATCCCATGCGCTCGACGGATCGTCCGCCAGGCCGGAAAGGGGCTTTACGGATACGGTTCTACTCCGAAGATCCCAACGGAATTTCGTGCCCCGCGGCATGGATCGGGAAAAACTCTCGGCCCTGACGCAGTTCTTGTGCGCGCCCACCGCATCGCCCTACGACGATGTCCTGTCGGTGGGATTTTTAACGAGCGACGCGTCCGGCGTCGAACCAGGTCTGTACTGGCTGGACCGGAAAGAGAAGGCATGGACGCGGTCCCGGGAAGGACGCTTCATTCCCCAAATGACCCGGATCTGCCTGGATCAGGAGTGGCTGGCCAACGCGGCATGCCATATTTTTTTCACGGCCGATCTGGACGCCCTGGATGCGTCCTGCGGCCCCCGTGGATACCGATACGCCATGCTGACGGCCGGCCGCCTGGGCCACCGGGTCTATCTCGGCGCCACGGCCCTTGATCTGGCTTGTTGCGGCATCGGGGCGTTTTACGATCCCGAGGCCGCCGACCTGCTCGGACTGGCGGGCGGCGGGCGCATGCTCTATCTCCTGGCCGCGGGGCCGTCGAAATCGCCTATCCGGTAGAAATGCGGCGGGGGAGATGCCGCACCCCATCATTTCAGAACGAAAGGACACATCCTGATGCACCTCAAAACCGACACCGGCATCGACCTCTGCTACGACACCTTCGGCGACCGCTCCGGACGGCCGCTGATCCTGATCATCGGCCTGGCCACCCAGATGATCGCCTGGCCCGACCCCTTCTGCCGGATGCTGGCCGACGCCGGCCATTTCGTGGTCCGGTTCGACAACCGGGATAACGGCCTGTCGTCCAAAATGGAACAGATGGGGCTGCCCGACCTGGAGCGCCTCATGGCCGATGCCGCCATGGGCCGGACCGTTCAGCCGCCCTACACCCTGTCGGACATGGCCGCCGACACCGTCGGCCTGATGGAGGGGCTGGAACTGGACCAATCCCATATCTGCGGCATGTCCATGGGCGGCATGATCGGCCAGGTCATGGCCCTGGAATACCCGAAACGGGCGCGCAGCCTGATTTCCATGATGGCCACCACCAACGAACGGGACTTGCCCTCGTCCACACCAGAGGCCCAGAAGGCGATGATGGGCACGCCGCCCTCGGATCGCGCATCCTATCAAACCTACATGGGAAAACTGGGCCGGGCCTTCGCCGGCGGATCGGACAAATACGACGCAGCCATGCAGCGGGAGATCGCCGGCCAGGCCTTCGACCGGGGGCTTTACCCGATGGGATTCGTCCGCCAGATGGCGGCCATCATCGCGGCGGAAGGGCGTCGGGACCGCCTGAAAAACCTGAAAGCCCCCACCCTGGTCATCCACGGCGAACGCGACACCGTCGTCCCGCCGGAGCACGGCCGGGACACCGCGGCGGCCATTCCGGATGCACGGCTCCTGATGATGCCCGAACTGGGCCACGGCCCCTTTTTTTCGGATCTTTGGGAAGAGATGGTCGCGGCCATCGCTGACCACACCGCAAAGGCGGCGGGTTAAGGACCTTTCTTTTCGGTTTTTCCCGATTACCGTTTCCGTTCCGCGGCCGTTTTATGGTATTGTTCCCCCATGATCATCCGCCAGGCATACCCCTTCGACGCCGCCGGCATCGCCGACGTCAGCGTGGCGAGTTGGCGCACAACTTACGCGGGCATCATTCCGGCCGATTTCCTGGCGCGTCTCTCCCGCGCCGACCGTGAATTCGCCTACGGGGACCGCCTCTCGTTCATCCGCACCCCCACGTCGGAATTCGCCTACGTCGCCGAGGACGAAGACCGCATCGTCGGGTTCGCCTACGCCGGCCCCAAACGGGCGAGCCTCACCGAATATCTGGGCGAAATCTACGCCCTCTACATCCTGGAAGCGTATCAGGGGCGGGACATCGGCCGGCGGCTCGTCGCCGAGGTCGTCCGCCGTTTCCTGGTCAACGGCATCGACACCATGATCGTCTGGGTGCTCATTTGCAATCCCGCCTGCGGCTTCTATGAAAATCTGGGCGGCGGCATCGTGGCCCAGAGCAATATCGACATCGCCGGGACCACCCTCCTCAAAATCGCCTACGGCTGGCGGGACATCCGCGCCATCGCGCTGACCGTCAACTCCTGATCCTCCTCCCCGCTCAACCCAATTGAGACATTGACCGTCGTCCGGCGGACGGTGTATAAATAATGAGACGCGGACATCCCAGGAGGCTGCACATGGCGGACACGGCAAAGGACAGACTGTTAAAGACCCTCCGGATCGGCAGCGGCGAGCCCCGGCCGGTCAAAGCCCCCCACGGCACGGAACTGCACTGCAAGGGATGGCGCCAGGAGGCGGCCCTGCGGATGCTCCTGAACAACCTCGACCCGGAAAACGGCGAAAACCCCGACGACCTCATTGTCTATGGCGGTCTGGGCAAGGCGGCCCGCAACTGGCCGTGCTTCGACGCCCTGGTCCGGAGCCTGATGGAACTGGAAAACGACGAAACCCTCCTGGTGGGATCGGGCAAGCCCGTTGGCGTCGTCCGGACCCACGAACACGCCCCCCGGGTGCTCATCGCCAACGCCAACATCGTGCCGTATTGGGCGAACTGGGACTATTTTCACGAACTGGACCGGAAAGGCCTGATCATGTACGGCCAGATGACCGCCGGCTCCTGGATCTACATCGGCACCCAGGGCATCCTCCAGGGCACCTACGAAACCTTCGCGGCCCTGGCCGAAAAGCACTGGGGAGCGTCGCTTTCCGGAAAGATCGTTTTGACCGGCGGGCTGGGCGGAATGGGCGGCGCCCAGCCGCTCTCCGTGACCCTGAACGGCGGCGCGGCCATTTGCGTGGAGGTGGATCGCAACCGAATCCAGCGCCGTCTCAAGACCCGGTACCTGGACGAGATGACCGAGGATATGGACGACGCCGTCCGGCGGGCCCGGGCCGCGGCCGACGCAAAACAGCCCCTTTCCATCGGCCTGCTGGGCAATGCGGCCGACGTTCTCCCGACCATGATCGAGCGGGGATTCATCCCCGATGTGGTCACCGACCAGACCAGCGCCCACGATGAACTGAACGGGTACGTGCCCGCCGGCATTCCTTACGAAGACGCCCTGGCCCTGCGAGAAAGCGATCCGAAAAAATACGCCGGCATGGCCCTGGATTCCATGGCCGTCCACTGCCGGGCCATCCTGGAGATGCAGGGAAAAGGCGCGGTGGCCTTCGATTACGGCAACAACCTCCGGGGCCAGGCCATGAAGCGGGGCGTGGACAACGCCATGGACTACCCCGGCTTTGTGCCGGCCTACATCCGCCACCTCTTCTGTGAAGGCGAGGGCCCCTTCCGGTGGGCGGCCCTGTCCGGCGACCCGGCGGACATCGAAGCCACCGATCAGGCCCTGATGGAGGCATTCCCAGAAAAGACCCGGATGGTCCGCTGGCTGAAGATGGCCGGCGAGCGGGTCAGCCACATGGGCCTGCCGGCGCGCATCTGCTGGCTGGGGTACGGCGAGCGGGACCGGGCCGGCAAGCTCTTTAACGACTTGGTGGCCAGCGGCGCGGTCAAGGCCCCCCTGGTCATCGGCCGCGACCACCTCGACTGCGGATCGGTGGCCTCGCCCTTCCGGGAAACCGAAGCCATGCGGGACGGCTCCGACGCGGTGGCCGACTGGGCCCTGCTCAACTGCATGACCAACGTGGCCTCCGGCGCCTCATGGGTTTCGTTCCACGACGGCGGCGGCGTGGGCATCGGATACGCCCTCCACGCCGGCCAGGTCTGCCTGGCCGACGGCACGCCCGAAGGGGAAAATCGCGTGACCACGGTTTTGCGGAATGATCCGGCCACGGGCATTATCCGCCATGCCGACGCGGGGTATGAAAAGGCGGTGGAGGTGGCTGCGGAGCGGGGGGTGAAGATTCCGATGGTCAATATGTTTTAAAAATAGAGGGACAGAGGGACA
>CAZZBE010000039.1:4280-23469 GCA_964652715.1 uncultured Desulfobacteraceae bacterium | reverse complement strand
GGATGGGCCTAATTAAGGATGTAATCCTCCGGATTCACCGCCGTGCCGTTGATGCGGACTTCGTAGTGAAGGTGGGGCCCGGTGGAGCGGCCGGTTTGGCCCACCAGGCCGATGACGTCGCCGCGCTTCACCGCTTCGCCGCGCTTTTTCAGGATTTTGGAGAGATGGGCGTACCGGGTCGCCATGCCGTGGCCGTGGTTTAAAATGACCGTTTTGCCGTAGAGCCCCTTGGTTCCGGCGAAGGTGACCGTTCCGTTGCCCGGCGCCAGGACCGGCGCGCCTTCGGCCGCGCCCACGTCCAGGCCGGTGTGGAACTCCCGAAGGCCGGTGAAGGGCGATTTCCGGTTGCCGAAACTGGAGGTGACCCATCCGTCTTTCAGCGGATGGATGGAGGGGGTGGCCGCGAGGAAGTTCTGCTTCCGGACGACCCCTTTCATGAGATACCGGAGATCCGATTCCTGGACGGCGGCCGCGCCCTGGAGGTGGTCCACCTGGCCGTGCATCTCCCGAATGAGGACCGACTGCTTTTCCGTCAGGGCGGCGGACGGGTCCAGATCCGGGGGCATGGCGCCGCCGATGCCCAGGTAGGACCGGCTGTTGTCCGGCGTGTCGAGGTTGGCCAGGATCCGGATCTTGTGTTCGAACCCGTTGAGGGCCACCAGCCGTTCCTTGAGATCGTCGATATCGGCGGCGAACCGGCGGATGTGGGTGGACTGGTCGGACATCCGGGACCGCTGGGCCTCGATCTCGGCCCGCAGCCGCTGATTTTCGGGAATCAGGGACCTGAGTTGATGGTAACCGTGAATCCAGTTGCCGATGGGGACGGCGGCGGCCAGGGCCAGGAGGCACAGGCACCCCGCGAAGGCCCTGGAGACCGTCCATTGGCGGGGGCGCCCCCCGGTATCGCTCATGATGAAGATCGTGATCTTTTTACGCATACAATGCCTCCGCATGGGATTTCAGACCGAGCGCCGAATCCGCCCCCCTACCGCGGGGAGATTTGGTGCTTTCTCAGCAGTTCGTAGACCCGGGGCAGGGAAAGGCCCGAGAGGGTCGCTGCATCCTTGATATCGCCGTTGGACGCCGCCATCAAGTCTTCTAAGTAGTTTTTTTCGCCTTTTTCGATGAGGGAGCGGCGATATTCCTTCCATTTGAGGATCCTCCCGGGCGTTTCGGCGGGCATGATGGGCGGATCGTTGCAGGGGGGGGAGGGGGAATCCGGGTCCCGGGAGGATTCGGCGTCAAAGGCGGAGCGAACCACCTGGACCCGGATCTGGGGGGGCAGGTGCTTGGGAAACAGCACGTTCTCGTAAAGGGCGTGGGCCATGACCCATTCCAGGGCGCTGAAGAGTTCCCGGACGTTTCCCGCCCAGGTGTAAGCCTCCAGCTCCTGAAGGCATTCGGGGGAAAAGGTTTTGACGGGCATGCCGTGGGTGTCGCACAGCTTCTGGATGTAATGCCCGGCCAGCAGGGGGATGTCGCCCGTTCGTTCCCGGAGCGGGGGCAGCTCCAGGGTGACGGATCGAAGCCGGAAGAGCAGATCCTCCCGGAACCGGCCGTCCCGGACCATCTCCTCCAGATCCCGGTTGGTGGCGGCCACCAGGCGGAAATCGCTTTCGATCTCCCGGGTGGACCCGATGGGATTGAACCGCCGTTCCTGGAGCACCCGGAGCAGGGATTTCTGGGCCGACAGGGTCAGCTCCCCGATTTCGTCGAAAAAGAGGGTGCCGCCGTCGGCGTGCTTGATCAGCCCCTCCTCGGCCCGATCGGCCCCCGTGAAGGCCCCCTTGGTATGGCCGAAGAGGAGGCTCTCCATGAGGGTTTCGGGAAGCGACCCGCAGTCCACCACCACGAAATTCCGGTCGGCCCGCTCCGAATTGGCGTGGATCGCCCTGGCGAAGAGTTCCTTTCCGGTGCCGGTTTCGCCGGTGACGAGAATGTTCGTCCGGCTCTGGGCCGCCCGGGCCAGGACGTCGAGGCAGGCCTGGATTTTGGGGCTCCGGCCGATGATGTCGTGGCGGACCGCTTCAGGATAGGGCTGGCTGGTCTCCCGCTGCCGGCGGTACTGGAGGGCCCGGGTCAGGGTCTGGAAGAGCGACTCGCTGCTGGCCGGCTTTTTGATGTAGTCCCAGGCATTGCCCTTGATGGCCAGTTCGGCGCTGTCCGGGTCGGCGTAAGCGGTCAGTATGATCACCTCGGGGGACGACGCGGCGTCGTGGATGGCGGGCAGGCGCCGCAGACCGTCGCCGTCGGGCAGACGGACGTCTAAGAAGACCACGTCGAAGTCCCCGTTTTCGACCTTTTCCATTCCTTCCGACAGGGTCTGGGCCTGATCCACCTCGTGGCCGGCTTCGGTGAAAAACCGCGCCATGGTGCGGCAGATCATCCGGTCGTCGTCGATGATGAGCAAATGGGCCATGTCGGATGTTTCTATCGTTTCCGGCGTCAAAATGTCAATCGATCGTTCCACAATGGTCGCAACCTGCTGTACGAATGGCGGTGAAGCGGTCCGCCGGCGGACACGGGCCGTCCATGAAGGACGCCGCCCGAAACGGGGAGCGCCCGATGGCGTCCGCGGCGGATGGATATAGACGGTGAATATGAAGGGATGGTAGCAGATTTGCCGGAAAATGGAAATATTAATTTTCTTTCCCCAGAATTCGGCGGGCGAGGGCCAGGAGCCGGACGCCGGAGACCGGTTTGGCCATGAGTTCCCGAATGCCCATTCGGCGGGCCTCCTCGGGGGAGAGCACTTCGCCGTAACCGGTGGTCATCACCACCGGAAGATCGGGGCGTATGGCCTGTATTTCGCTGTTGAGATCGATGCCCGTCATGCCCGGCATGGTCAGGTCGGTAATGATCAAGTCGTATGCGTCCGGGGACGCCCTGAAGCGGTTCAGGGCCGCTTCGCCGTTCGTCTCGCCGGTCGCTTCGTACCCCGCTTCCGTCAGGGTCTTGATCAGGATCTGGACCACGGTGTTATCGTCGTCCACCACCAGGATGCGGCCGGCGGCCCGGCCGTCGCCGTTCAGCGGCGCCGTCTCGTCCCCCGCTTTTTCGGGAAAGTGGACGGGGAGCAGGATGTCGAACCGGCTGCCCTCGTCCGGAGCGCTCCGGACGAGGATGGCGCCCTCCATCCCCTTGACGACGCCGTGGGCCGTGGAGAGGCCCATGCCGACGGCCTGGCGGGGACGGGTGGTGAAAAAGGGGTCGAAGATTTTATCCTGGACGGATTCGGGCATGCCGGCGCCGGTGTCGGCCACCGTCAGCCGCAGGTAGTCCCGGCGACGGAGGTCGGGGTCGGCGATGGGATCGGCGATGGGATCTTCCGGGGCGAGGCGGTGGGGCGCCAGCTCGACGGTGATGACCCCGCCGCCGTTCATGGCGTCGGCGGCGTTGGCGCACAGATTGATGAGGATCTGCTGGATCTGGGACGGATCGGCCAGCACCATTTCCGAGGTCGCGTCGATCTCCCGCCGGATTTCGATGGTGGCGGGAAGGGATGCCCGCAGCATCTTCAGGATCTCCTTGACCAGGGGGACGAGCGCCAGCGGCTCTCTCGCGATCCTGTTTTTCCGGCTGAAGGTGAGGAGCTGGTCCACCAGGTCGGAGGCGCGGCGGCCCGCCTCCAGGGCCATCTCCATGGACTCCCGTTCGGCGCTCCCCTCGGAGGTTTTGGCCAGCACATATTCGATGTTGAGGAGAATGGTCATCAGCAGATTGTTGAAATCGTGGGCGATGCCCCCGGCCAGGACGCCGATGGCCTCCAGCTTCTGGGACTGGCGCAGCTGCCCCTGCATCGCCACCTCCCGGGTGACGTCCCGGACGGTCAGAATGGCGTGGGACGTCTCCCCGTTTTCCGCCGTCATGGGGGCGATCTGGATGTCCTTCCACATCTCGCGGCCGTCCTCGGTCACGGCCCTGTGCCGGCATTGTCGGGGCGTTTTTGTCCGGAAAACCGCGGCCACCGTCTCCTCGGTCTCGCCGTTTTTGAAGACGGCCGATCCCCCGGGGAAGACCTCGAAAGGATAGTGTCCGATGGCCGCTTCCCTGGAGACGTCGGTATCGGGAACCTTTTCCCGGTTGATGTCCCGGATGCGGTAGTCCCGGTCCAGGACGACGATCTCGTCGTTCAGGCCGAACAGGATCGACCGGTAGTTGCGTTCCCGCTCCGCCAGCCGTTCCATATGCTTCCCTATAGCGCGCCGGGAAAAAAAAATCAGCAGCGCCGCCAGGAACAGCGCGGAGAGGACCTCGGGGATCCACGCGCGGCTGTAGGCCGTGTAATGGATCACCTTGCCGATGTCTTCCTCGGCGGAGGCGGACGGGTCGAAGGGGATGGGCAGATGGTGAACGGCGAAACTCACCGCTCCCTGAATCAAAAAGCACAGCAGCAGGACGCCGCTGATTTTCGTGGGCAACTTCATGGCGCTATCCGTTGTTGACGGGGGAAAGTGATCGGAGTTCAAACCGGCGGTGCATGTCTTGGGGGAGTGTAACTCGGTTTTGGCATGGTTGCTTCAGTGGTTTGATGATAAACGTTACAAAAGATGAGGGGGGATTTTTTGTGGTGTTGTTGATAAGGCCGATTTTAGCCATTTGAAGGTATGGAATGGACCAAAACCGAGTTACGCTGATTATAAATGCCAGTTCCGTGCCACTTTGTTACATAAAGTCGAAAAAAATTATATATATTAAAATATCAGTGGTTTGCGAGTCTTATGGAAAATAATGAATCGGTCGGCCTGTTGGGTTTGTCCTGTAAAATTATTGAAAAATCATAATAAAGTCTATTAAAAAACCATAAACCATAAAACGGCGGCCGGGGCGGCGGTCACTCGGCCTGGTCTTCGAAATGTTCAAGGGCCGCCAGGGCGCCGCGAACGGTGTTCTCCGAAAGCAGCGCCTTTGCCCGGGCCTCGGCTTCGGCCGCCGTCAGGCCGGCGATGTGAGCCTGGACGGTCGGCAGGAACTTGGGATCCACCGATATGGTCCGGAAGCCGATGCCGATGAGAAACGAGAGATACCGGCGTTCATGGGCCATTTCACCGCAGATGGAGACCGGTATCCCGCCCGCGTCGGCGGCTTTGACGATGGCCGCCAGCCCCCGGAGGACGGAGGGGTGATAGGGCCGGTAATAATCGGCCACCTTTTCGTTGGACCGGTCCACGGCCAGCATGTACTGAATGAAATCGTTGGCGCCCACGGAGAAAAAATCGACCTCCCCGGCGAACCCCTCAAGGGTCCCCAGCACCGCCGGCAGCTCCACCATCATCCCCACGGAGGGAGACGGGTGGAAGGGCAGGTGGTCCCGCTCCAGGGAGGCCATGCAGGTCCGGACCACGGATTTGGCCTCCCGGAATTCGTCGATGGAGGAGATCATGGGAAACATGATCCGCACGTCCCGGGCATCGGCGGCGGCCCGGAGAATGGCCCGGACCTGCCCTTCGAAGATGTCCCGGTGGCGCAGGGAAAACCGGATGGAGCGCAGACCCAGCTCCGGGTTTTCCCCGGCCGTGGCGTCGGCGTAGGCCAGGGCCTTGTCGCCGCCCACGTCCAGGGTCCGGATGGTAACGGGCTTTTCGGTCATCTCGTCGAAGAGACGCCGGTATATGGGGTATTGCTCCGCCTCCGACGGAAACGAAGAACGGATGAGAAAAGGGAATTCCGTCCGGTAGAGGCCGATGCCTTCGGCTTTGAGATCCCGGGCCGCGGCCAGTTCGCTGAGAAGGTTGATGTTGGCCAGGAGATGAACCCGGACCCCGTCGCGTGTGTGGGTTTCGGGGGACATGGCGGCCGCCAGGGGGGCGGCGGCCGACAGGGCCGCCCGCCGGGTTTCGAACCGTTTGAGGACCTGACCGCCGGGCCGGACGTAGATGTTGCCGATGTCGGCGTCCAGGAGCACCGGCGTGCCGTCGGGGATGTCCATCAGGTCGGGCCGGTCCGCGATGACCATGGGGATCCCCATGGACCGCGCCAGGATGGCCACATGGGAGGTCACGCCCCCCCGGACCAGGATGATCCCCTTCACCTCCTCGGAGGCGAATTTGAGGATCTCCGACGGGTAGAGGTTCCGGGCCACCACGATGGTCCCTTCCGCCGCCCCCTGGCCCTCGCCGGCGGGACGCCCCATGAGGTTTTTGAGGATCCGGCCGGCCAGGTCTTCGATGTCGTTGACCTTTTCCCGGATATAGGCGTGGGAGCTGGCCGAAAAGACGTCGATATAATGGTAGGCCACCTCCCGGACGGCGGCGGGGGGCGGGGTCCCCTCTTCGATCAGGGTTTCGATCCGCTGGATGAACTGGGGGTCCTTGAGGATCATGAAATGGGCCGAGAAGATGAGGGCCGCGCTTTCCGGCAGTTTCTCGGTCAGGCTCGCCTGGAACGCCTTGAGCTGATCCGATGCGGATTTGACGGCCTTTTGAAAGTCGGACAGGGTGTAATCGCCCGCCGGGGCCGATCCAATGGCGGCCAGGAGACCGGCGTGACCGCCGCGGCGCACAACCGTTTCGGCGAAGGCGAATCCGCCGGAAGCGGATTCGCCCTTGACGAACTGCAATTCTTCGGGCGTTTCCACCCGGGGCCGGCGCAGACCCGAGGCCTCCAGATCCATCAGCAACCGGGCGTTTTCGAGGGCCCCCGCCAACTGGGAGGCCGTGGCCCGGATGGCCATGACGTCCGACTCGTTGAAGGCGTTCCGCCGCTCGTGCTGCACCACCAGCACGCCGATCTTCTGGACCCCCCGCAGAATGGGGGCGGCCAGAAAAGACTCGAACCGGTCTTCGTGGGCTTCTTCAAAATATTTAAAGGAGGGATTGCAGGAGGCGCACCCCTCGCGGACGGGCGATTGCCGGGCGAAGGTTTCGCCCACCAGGCCTTCTCCGGGCCGCATCCGGATGACGTCCACGGCCTCGGGGTTGAGCCCCCTGGTGGACCGGAGCACCAGTTCCCGGGCGCCCTCTTCGTAAAGATAGATGGAACAGACGTCGGCCTCCAGATGGCGGGCGACCATCTCCACGGTTTTATTCAAAAACCCGCGGATATTGGACTCTTCGGCCAGCAGGTTGACCAGTTCGCCGATGTTGCAGAGCAGGTTGAAATGATTGCGATGTTTGCGATGCATGGGGGTCTCCAGGGGGTCTTTCCGCCTTGGCCCGCTCTATGGCGCCATTGCGGGTTCAGGAACGTCCATTTCGACTCTCATCGGATCGATTCCAAGGCGACGAAGGTCTCTCACGGCGGATTTGAGGGCATCTTCCAGGGTGGCGGATTCCCGGTCGAAGGCAATATACATTACCCCATGAGATTTGCCGATGCTTGCATCGGGGAATCGGCCATAAACCGCATCGACTGTTGCATCGTCTATTTCTGGTATGATCAATGTAAATTCATATTTTTTCATAAGCTTAATTTAACTTAATTTAATTCTGCCAATGGGCATTATCGGCAAAACCTTTACCCTCCAGGAAATTTCATCGATGGTCACCAACGCGCCTTTGCGGAGTTCGTTTTGGCAATGGTCCATGGCAGTCGTTATGATATCGCCAGAATCTTCGGGAAGGAGCAGATTGCCCCGCACCTGGAGAACGCTCGGGCCGTTTGCGTGGGTGAGCGCCAGAATGCGTCCAAAGTCCAAATCGTTTGTGAATACAATATAATGATTTGCTCTGGCCCAAGTGACTATTTTGATATCCGCCGCATCAGGGCGGCCGATTTCTTGCCAGTGAATCGCTTCATGTCCATGGCCTTCGAGATATGGAATCCACTCAGGCGACAGGTTCATGTCGATCAGGATTTTCAAGCTGTTTGCCTGGCCAAAGGCGCCTCACTCTCTTCAACACGCCACATCGCATATTCAAGCGCTTCTTTAATATCTTCCGATTCGAGATATGGGTATGCTTTAAGAATCCTTTCTTCTGAATGGCCGGCTGAGAGCAGACCGAGGATCGTCCCAACAGTGACTCTCATACCTCTGATGCAAGGTTTTCCACCCATTACATCCGGGTCAAATGAAATTCGACTCAGCTTTCCCATTTCTTTTGGCCTCCTTTGCCCACTATTTTTTAGCATTCCACCCAGCAGTCTATCCGAAGCCGCTATTTTCGTAAAGAAATTTTTAACATATCGAAATTTTATGGTCTATGCACATCATTAATGCGAGAAGGCGCAAGGGGTGTTTCGATTTTTCCCTGCACGACTCCCCTGGTGGCAGGCAAAAGGAAAAGTCGATAGGGCGGAGCGAGCGTTGGTCGAATCAGGCCGACGGCAGCACCGCCTCGACGGCGGCGCGGAGGTCTTCGACCCGGGTCGGGTCTTCGATTTTTTCGCCGGACAGGTCCTGGACGTAGAAGACGTCCACCACCTGGTCGACTTTGGTGGCGATCTGGGCGGATTTGATGTCCAGGTCGCGGCGGTGCAGGGCGTCGGTGATCCGGAACAGGAGGCCCGGTTCGTCTGTCGTGAACACTTCGACGAGGGTGTAGAGGGTGGAGGCGGCGTTGTCCACGTTCACCCGGTTGGGGCGGCGGCCTTCGGGCAGGCGGTCGTCCCGCCGCCGGTCCGGTGTCGGGGGCGGTTCGGCGGTGAGATCGCGATCTCCGGCCAGGGCCTCCCGGAGGTCCTTTTCGGCCCGGTCCCATTTCTCCGACTCGAAGATGGGATCGGGGGGCGGGGTGACGTTGAAGATGTTGATGCAGAGGCCGTTTCGCCAGGTGTGGATCTGGGCGTCGAGGATGTTGACCCGGTTCAGGGCGAGAACCCCGGCGATTTTGGAGAAGAGGCCCGGCGCGTCCCGTCCGCAGAGGGTGAGGGTCCGGGTGTCGGCCTGGGGGTTGCGGGCGATCGTCCAAGCGAAATCGCGATCCCCCAGGTCCGCCGCCAGCCGGATATGGGACCGGACGGCGTCCGCCGGCGCGGCCAGGAGATACCTGGGCGACATGGCCCGGAAGAGCGCCTGGAGGTCGTCCTTGGACAGGGGGAAAGATTCCGACAGGATCAGGGCTCTCTTTTCCCGGGCGGCGGCCTCGATTTCTTCGGCGGTCCCTTCGCCCCGTTCCAGGGCCCGGAGAACCTTGAAAAAGAGGTCCCGGACAAGGATGGCCACCCACTCGTTCCAGGCCTTGGGCCCCGTGGCCATGAAATCGGCCACCGTGAGGAGGTAGAGCATTTTCAGCCGCTCGGGATCGCCGCCGATGCGGGCGGCGCACGACAGGGCCGTCTCCGCATCGTTGATGTCCCGTCGGGTGGCGTTCTTGAACAGGAGCAGATGCTCCCGGATCAGAAACGCCGCGGTCTCGGCGTCGGATTTCCGAAGTCCCATGGCGAGGAGCAGGTCCCGGGCCGTTTCGGCCCCCGCCTCGGAGTGGTCCCGGCCGGGGATCCCCTTGCCGATGTCGTGGAGCAGGGCGGCCCACAGGATGAGCCGTTTTCGGGGCAGTTCCCGGTAGAGGTCGGCGCAGAGGGTTTCGGTTTCGCCGTCCCCGCCGTCGGCGAACCCTTTAAGGATGCGCACCGTCCGGAGGGCGTGCTTGTCCACGGGATAGACGTGGTACGCGTTGTACTGGATTCGGTTGGCGATCTCCCGGAAGGGGGGGAGGAACCGGGCCAGAAAGCCGGTGTTGAGCATCTCGTTGAGGACATTGAAGGTGGGGGCGGGGGTGGTGAGGATCCGCTCGAAGGACCGGACCACCTCCCGGGACCCCCGGAACCCCTCGTCCACGAGATGGGAAAATTCCCGGATCAGCCGCCTGGCCTCCGGCCCGATGGGCAGTTTGAGCCGGGCGCTTTCCTCGAAGATCCGGATCAGGAGGGACGGGTCCCGGAGCATCGCCTCGGAGGAGGAGAAGGCCAGTTGATCCCGCCGGATCTCGATCCCCGGGGTTTTGGGCGCCCGGACCTTCTTTTTCCGGATATTGAACCATTTTTTGGCGCCGCCCAGTTCGTAAAGGAAGACCAGGTGGCTCTGCTTGATCCTCTCCATCCGGCCGTGGAGGTCGCTCAAAAACCGTTCCACCGGCTTCAGGCCGCTGGTCGTCCGGTAGGCGAGCATGTCGGCCATCCGGGGCTGGTATTCGAAATGGAGGTGGTCGTATTTCCGGCCGGTGATCCGGTGGAGGCCGCTCCGGACGTTCCAGATAAAGGTCAGGGATTCTTGGAGGGCCGCGAACTCCTCGTGGGAGAGGATCCCCAGGTATTCCAGGTCCCGGGGCCGCTGGAGCCCGAACTTGACCCGGGCGATCCAGAGCATGGCGTGGTAGTCCCGCAGGCCCCCCTGACCCTCCTTCAGATTGGGTTCCAGCAGGTAGGAGGCGTCGCCGAAGAGCCCGTGGCGGGTCCAGGTGTTTTCCACCAGCCAGGAGATGATTTTGGCCGACCGCCGGAAGAGGATCTTCTCCCGGACCCGCTCCATGAGTTCCGAATAGAGGGGGGACATCCCGCAGATGAACCGGGCGTCCAGCAGGGAGGTGAGCACTTCGTAGTCCTTGCCGGCCAGACCGATGCAGTCCTGGAGGGACCGGGTGGCGTGGCCGATGTCCAGTCCGATGTCCCAGAGGGGATAGACCATCTCCCGGATCAGGGCGTCGGCGCCCTCGGGGAGCCGCTTGTTGAAAAGGAAAAGCACGTCCACGTCCGAATGGAGGCACTGCTCCCGCCGGCCGTAGCCGCCCAGGGCGATGATCGCATAGGGGTTCCGGTTGATCTGGAGGGTCGGGCCCACGGAACTCTGTTCGAACTGTTCACGGAAATAGTCGTCCAGGATCCGGGTATGGTCCCGGAGGTGACCGGCTTCCCCGTTGGGGGCGAAGTCGGATACCAGGCGGTTTTTCTTCTCCAGCAGGCGCTTGGCGGCGGTTTCATACCGGTTTTCCATCTTCATGGCGTGCATCGGGCGTCCGTCGTCTGTATTGAGGTTAACATGTTTGCCTATATAAATTTGCAAAGCGCGTGCCATGGAAGGCAGGGGAGCGTAAGGGTTCAAAAAGAAGAGGAATGCGGCCGGTCCCGCCGGAAAGATCAAGAATCGGCATGACGGTTCCGACACATTTTTGTTGATTTTGAAACGCTAAATTACAGAAATGTTGATCCGGGGAAAGGCTACAGGAGAGTGGGAATGACGGTCCGCAAAAAGTCCCGGTCGTCGTGTTCGATGCGGCGGAGCCCTTCGATGACCAGGTACATGAAATCCCCGATTTCCGAGGCGGCCATCTTGTCCGGGGAGAGGCCGGGCAGGTATTTGAACCGGCCCTCCTTGAGCTTGAGGAGTTCGAAAAAGGCATCCTCCCCGCGCTTGTCGCCGTATTCCACATCCACCAGCCGGCCCTCCCGGAAGGAGAGCTGGGCCGTCCCCTCGGAGAGCTTCAGGGTCAGGACCCCGGTTTTCTGGTTGATGTTGAAGGTCTGGAACAGGTCGGTGGGGGGGATCTCCGAAAGCTGGCCGGCCAGGCTGGAGGAGAAGTGATCGGAGCGGGCCTGGTTGATCTCCGACATCCGCCGGACCAGGAGGCGGGTGAAGCGCATCTGGAGGGAGGGGAACCCGGACAGGACCCGCCGGAAGTGCTCGGCGCTGATGCGGAGCACGTCGGTGGGTTCAACGGCCCGGACCGACGCCCCCACCCGGTCGCCGCTGAGGACGCTCATCTCCCCCACCACGTCGCCCTTGCCCATGGCGGCCAGGCTCAGGCCGTCTTCGCCTTCCACCGCCACCCGCCCCGACACGATGATGAAGAGGCTGCGGCCGGGCTCGCCCTTGCGCAGCACGTAATCCCCCTTTTTGAATTTGTCCAGCCGGAGATGGGAGATGATGTCCCGGATGTCCGCCTTTTCCAGATCCTCGAAGATGGAAAACCCGCGCAGCAGGTCCATCAGGGCATCGAGGTAGTCGTCGGACCGGCCGGCCCGGTTGGCCTTGGACGCATAGAGGATGGCGCCGGTGCAGCCGCTGCACGTATGGACCTTTTCGCTGTCGGCCGCCCCCTTTTCCTCGACGGCGGTCACGTCCCGGGCCAGGATCAGGCAGGGGGATTTGCCCTGGGGCACGTAGAACAGCCCTTTGGAGAACTGGAACTCGTCGTTGACCTCGTAAAGCGGGCAGTCGTCCTGCCGCACCACGTAATAAACCGGGGGAGGCGGCGTCGCCTCGGCTTCGGCCGCTTTGTCGTCGTCCACGGGAAAAACGTGGTCGCATTTGGTGCATCGGACCCGGATGGGCCCGTTTTCCAGGCGCGCCGCATCCATCCGGAACCGGGCGCCGCAATTGTCGCATTCGATCTTCATGGGCGTCGTCTGTCTTGTCCGAGCCGCCCGGCGGAACCGCCGTTCAGGGCGCGGGGCCGGTTCGCCGGGGCCGCTCTTTTGTTCTCTATCCGCCTAACCTAATGGATATACCCTTGTTTGTAAATGTTTTTGTGATCGGAAAAAAAACCTTTAAAAACGGACCAAAAAAATATAGACTTCCCTGTTTATGAGAATGGAAGGACGGAAACGACGCCCATGAAACCGATCGTCGCCCTGGTGGGCCGCCCCAATGTGGGCAAATCCTCGATCTTCAACCGATTGACCCGGACCCGGGACGCCATTGTGGACAACATGCCCGGCGTGACCCGGGACCGCATTTACGGCGATGTCCGATGGGACGACGCCGACTTCACCCTGGTGGACACCGGCGGCTATTTGCCCCGGGACGCCGAGCGGTTCGCCGGGGAGATCCGCCGGCAGATCGATCAAGCGGTGGCGGCGGCCGACGCCGTGGTCCTGGTCCTGGACGGCCGGGCCGGGATCTCCCCCTTTGACGCGGACATGATCGAGATGCTCCGGACCGTGGAAAAGCCGGTCTTTTACGCCGTCAACAAGATCGACGGCCCCGAGGCCGAGGATCTGATCCACGAATTTTACGCCCTGGGCATCGATCACCCCTATCCCCTGTCGGCGTCCCACGGGTACGGCGTCAACGATTTCATGGACGACCTGACCGCGGCCCTCCCGGCGGTGGACGCGCCCGAGGGCCCGGCCGACGCCATCCGCATCGGGGTGGTGGGCCGGCCCAACGTGGGCAAATCCTCCCTGATCAACCGGATTTTGGGGGAGGAGCGGCTGGTGGTCAGCGACGTGCCCGGCACCACCCGGGACGCCATCGACACCCTATGCGTGGTGGACGGCGTCGCCTACCGGATGGTGGACACCGCCGGGATCCGCCGCAAAAGCCGGGTGTCGGCCCGCCTGGAAAAATTTTCGGTGGTCAAGGCCCTCAAGACCCTGGACCGGTGCGACGTGGCCCTGCTGGTGATGGACGCCGCCGAGGGGGTGACCGAGCAGGACGTCTCCATCGGCGGGTATGCCCTGGAGCGGGGGTGCGCCGTGGTCCTGCTGCTCAACAAGTGGGACATCGTGGAAAAGGATGACCGGACCGCCAAACGGTTGAAGGACCGGCTCCGGGACCAGGCCAAATTCCTCGGCTTCGCCCCCTCCATGACCATCTCGGCCCTCACCGGCCGCCGGGTCCCCCGGATCTTCACCCTGGTGGGGGAGGTCTACGAGCAGTACGTCCGGCGGGTCGGCACCGGCCGGCTCAACCGGGTGCTGGAGGAGGCGACCCGGCGCAACGAGCCCTCGCTGCACAAGGGCCGCCGCCTCAAATTTTACTATGCGTCCCAGGTGGCCACCCGGCCGCCCACCTTCGTGATCTTCGTCAACTACCCCGAAGCGGTCCATTTCTCCTACCAGCGGTATCTCACCAACCAGTTCCGGGAGGCCCTGGACTTCACCAAGACCCCGGTCCGGCTCATCTTCCGCCAGCGGACCGGCCGTCCCCTGGCCGAGCGGCGATCGGGATGACGTCCGACGGCAACCTCGACATGTTCGAGGAGGCGGCCCGGGAATCGGCGGAAGCGGCCGCGCCCCTGGCCGACCGGATGCGGCCCCGCGGCCTCGACGACTTCGCGGGCCACGGCGGGATCGTCGGCCCGGAGACGCCCCTCCGGAAGGCCATTCTCGAAGACCGGCTTTTCTCCATGATCCTCTGGGGCCCGCCCGGCTGCGGCAAGACCACCCTGGCCCGGATCATCGCCGGGGAGACCCGGGCCCGGTTCGTCCATTTTTCGGCGGTCCTTTCCGGGGTCAAAGAGATCCGGGGCGTCATCGACGCCGCCAGGGGAGACTGGCAGCGCCGCCGGAAGCGGACCCTCCTCTTCGTGGACGAGATCCACCGGTTCAACAAAAGCCAGCAGGACGCCTTTCTCCATCATGTGGAAAACGGCCTCATCATCCTCATCGGCGCCACCACCGAAAACCCGTCTTTCGAAGTGATCCCGGCCCTGGTCTCGAGGTGCCGGGTCCTGAAAATGCGGGCTTTGTCCGAAGACGAGATCGGCCGGATCATCGACCGGGCCCTGTCCGACCGGGAGAAGGGCCTGGGCGGGATGGGCCTGACCCTGGAAGACCCGGCCCGGGACCACCTGGTCCGGGCCGCCGACGGCGACGCCCGCGCGGCCCTCAACAACCTGGAGATGGCCGCCCTTCCGACGTCCGGAGCGGGCGGCGCCGGGGCGTCGGACGGGGGGCGCGTCGTCCGGCTGGCGGACGTGGAAAACGCCGTCGGCCGGAAGGCGCTCCGGTACGACAAATCCGGGGACGCCCATTTCGATCTCATCTCCGCCCTCCACAAAAGCCTCCGGGGCAGCGACCCGGATGCGGCCATCTACTGGCTCTGCCGGATGCTGGCGGCCGGCGAGGATCCCCTCTACGTGGCCCGGCGGATGGTCCGGTTCGCCTCCGAAGACGTGGGCAACGCCGACCCGGCGGCCCTGACCGCGGCCCTCAACGCCATGGAATCCTACCGGTTTCTCGGGTCCCCCGAGGGGGATCTGGCCCTGGTCCAGGCGGCGGCCTACCTGGCGACAGCCCCCAAGAGCAACCGGCTCTACGCGGCCCACAACGCCGTGAAAAAAGTGATCCGGGAAACCGGCAGCCTGCCCGCGCCCCTCCACATCCGCAACGCCCCCACGGGGTTGATGCGGGAGATGGGCTATGGTAGAGGATACAAATATGCCCACGATTTCGATGACGCCTACGCGCCCCAGGCGCACCTGCCCGAGACCCTGGAAGGACGGATCTTCTATGACCCGTCGGACCGGGGGGAAGAGGCGGCGATTCGCCGCCGGCTGGAAAAATGGCGGGATCTCAAGGCGCGGGCCGGTCGAAAGGGAAAAGATGAAGCCGCCGATCCCGGTCAATCCGATGGGTGAGACTCAAACCGCATGCCCGGCCAATGGGTTCTCGCCATTTCCATGGTTCATTTTGTGCGTCCTCGCGATGGTTTTCCTCCTGGCGCCGCCCAGCCGGGCGGGGGCGGAAACGGAAATGGCCGGGGTGGTGCAGGGGAAAGGGGTGCGGGTCCGGTATGCGGAGGGGCTGGAAGGGGCCGCCCGGGAGACGGCCGACCGGTATCCCGGCGTCAGGGCCGATCTGGAAAAAACCTTTGGATGGGACCTTCCCGTGACGCCCACGGTCTACCTGGCCGGGGACCGGGAGGGATTCGGCCGGATGGCCGGCAACCCCCATGTGGTGGCCGCGGCTTGGCCGGCGCGGAACCGGATCCTCATGGACTGGACCCGGGTGAACCGCGACCCCTTCACCCTGTCGGAGACCCTCAAACACGAGGTGTGCCATCTGCTGCTCCACCACCATATCCGGGAGGAGCACCTGCCCCGGTGGCTCGACGAAGGGCTCTGCCAGTGGGTTTCCGACGGTCTGACGGAACTGACCTTCCGGACCTCGGACGACGCCCTTCAGCAGGCGGTGCTCACGGACCGGGTCTTCGGGCTGGACCAACTGTCGGATACGTTCCCCGCCGCCCCCCGGGATATGGCCCTGGCCTATGCCGAAGGCAAGAGCGTGGTGAAGTACATCATCCGCCGGTACGGCGTGGAAGGGCTGATGGCGATGCTCGATCATCTGAAAGGGGGGCATGACCTGGAAACGGCCCTGGGCCGCGCCTTCTCCCTCACCCCCGATGGGCTGGAGAGAAAATGGCGCCGCCATCTCTCCGGCCGGGTCAGCTGGCTCACCTGGATCGCGTCCCATATGTATCAGATTCTCTTTTTCCTCGCCGCCGCGGCCGCGGCCGTCGGGTTTTTCCGGCAGGCGCGGCGCCGGCGCCAGTATGCCGACGAGGAGGACGAACCATGATGCTCCGGACCATTGTCGGCCGATATCTGTTCCGGGAACTCCTGCCCCCCTTTTTTCTCAACCTCTTCTTTTTCACCTTCATCTTCCTGCTGACGCGCATCCTGGACATCACCAACCTCATCGTCAACTACAAGGTCGGCATGGGGGTCGTCGGCCGGATGCTGGTCTACCACATGCCCTATTTCCTGGTCTACGTCGTGCCCATGTCGGTGATGATGGCCATTCTGCTCACTTTTCTCCGCATGTCCAGCGACAACGAGGTGGTGGCCCTCAAATCCGGCGGGGTCAGCCTCTACGGGCTCCTGCCGCCGGTGCTGATCTTCTGCCTCGTCGGGGTGCTCCTCACCGCCTTCATGATCGTCCAGGGACTCCCCTGGGGCCGGCGGTCCATGGCCGACCTGACCCGGGAGGTGGCCGGCGAGAACATCGACATCGGTCTCAGGGAGCGGACCTTCAACGACGCCTTCGACGGCGTCATGCTCTACGTCAACAAGGTGGACGTCCGGTCCAGGGAACTCATCGACATTTTTATCCAGGACCGCCGGGACCCGGACATGCCCATCACCATCGTGGCGCCCAGGGGGAAGCTCTTCAAAGATCCGGACCGCCCGGTGTTCCATCTCCGCCTCACCGACGGGACCATCAACGGGGCCGATCTCGACGACCGGACGGTCAACGCGGCCCGGTTCGACACCTACGACATCAACCTCGACGTCCAGCGGGCCCTGTCGTCGTCCAGGGACCGGCGCCTCGACGAAAAGGAGATGTATTTCGGGGAACTCGTCCGGTATATCCGGGAGACCGGGCGCCGGGACGGCAAATACCGGGAGGCGGTGATCGAGTTTCACAAGAAATTCTCCCTCCCCTTCGCCTGCCTCGCCATGGGGGTGCTGGCCGTGCCCCTGGGGGTCGGATCCAAGTTCTCCCGGCCGTCCTTCGGGCTGGGGCTGGGGCTCACCTTCTTTTTGTTCTACTACCTGCTCCTTTCCGCCGGGCTGGTCTTCGGTGAAACCGGCGCCTATCCCCCGATCATCGGCATGTGGGTTCCCAACATCGTCATGGGGGCCGTCGGCCTCTACCTCCTGGCGCGGGCCGCCAACGACCGGCCGATTCAGTTCGGCTTCATGCGGGGTCCCTTTATGGCGATGCGCTCGGGGATCGATGTCCTGCGGGGCCGGAAGCGATGATCACCATCCACCGATACCAGCGGGGGGAGATTCTCCGGTACATGGGCATCGTCCTGGTGGTGGTGGTCTCCATCTACGTCTGCGTCGATTTCTTCGAGAAGATCGACAATTTTATGGACGCCGAACTCCCCCTGTCCCGGGCCGGCTGGTTCTTTCTCTACAATATTCCCTTTATCGTGGCCCAGATCCTGCCGGTCTGCATCCTCCTGGCGGTGCTCATCACCTTCAGCCTGATGACCAAGCACAACGAGATCCTGGCCCTCAGAAGCTCCGGGGTCAGCGTCTATTCCCTGCTTCGGCCCGCCGTGGTCATCGGCATCTTCTCCACCGTCGCCCTCTTCTTTTTTTCGGAATGGGTGGTCCCCGTCGCCACCCAGGAGGCCAACGACATCTGGCTCCGGGAGGTGAAAAACAAGGCGGCCGTGGTGTCCCGGGAAAAAGACATCTGGATCAAGGACCAGCGGATGATCACCTACATCCGCTATTTCAACCACGCCCACGGGACCCCCTACGGCCTGACGGTCTATTATTTCGACGACGCCTTTCACCTCGCGCGCCGGGTGGACGCCAAGCGGGGGGAATACCGGGGAAACCGGTGGCTGCTCTACAACGTCATGGAGCAGGAGCGCGTTCCGGACACCGGAGAGTACGACGTGACCTTCCACCAGGCCCTGTTCGAGCCCCTGAGCCTCAAGCCGGAGGACCTGACCACGGTGATGCGGTCGTCCGAGGAGATGGGGTTCCAGGAATTGCTGGCCTACGTGAACAAGGTGGAGGCCGAAGGCTACGACGCCACCGTGTACCGGGTGGACCTCCACGGAAAGGTCGCCTTCCCCTTTATCTGCGTCATCCTCTCCCTGGTGGGCGCCGGCATCGCCCTGCGCGGCAACCTGCGGGAGGGCATGCCGGTCTCCATCGCCTACGGCCTGGGGGTGGCCTTTGTCTACTGGATCTTCTACAGCTTCTGCATCTCCCTCGGCTACGCCGGCATGCTGCCCCCCATCGTCGCCGCCTGGACCGCCAACGTGATCTTTTTCTGCTTCGGCCTGATTTTGTTGTTGAACGCCGAATGACGGAGGGAAATGGATGAGACGATTTCACTCCTACGGACCGGTCGACAAGAAACACCACTACATGGTTGACAGAAAAGACCTGGTCGAAACCGGCGTCGCCCATCTGCTTGGCGAGCCGGAGGAAGGGGGGCATTACTTCACCATCTGGGCCCCACGACAGACCGGTAAAACCTGGTTGATGCGCCAGGTGAAAACGGAGATCGAAGCGCGGCACGGCGATCGGTTTGTCCTCGGGTGCATGTCCATGCAGGGGGTGATCCTGGAGGAGACCGATTCCGAAGACGCCTTTTTGACCCAGGTCCCCCAACTGATGTGGGAGGCCTTTGACGTGGAACCGGCCGGGCCGCCCCAAACCTGGGAAGCGTTTAAAAACCTGTTTTCGAGGAAAAAAGGTCTTTTCGACCATCCCGTCATCCTGTTCATCGACGAATTCGACAGCCTGCCCCCCGGGGTCATCGACCGGCTGGTAACGCTTTTCAGGGACATGTATCTGAAACGGGGCCATTACCTTCTCCACGGCCTGGCCCTCATCGGGGTCCGGGCGGTGCTGGGGGTGGGGAGCGACCGGGGATCGCCCTTCAACATCCAACGGTCGCTCCAGACGCCCAATTTCAGCAAGGCGGAGGTGTCCGACCTTTTCGGCCAGTATGAGGAAGAAAGCGGCCGGAAGGTCGCGCCGGAGGTGGTGGAAAGCCTGTACGACGCCACGCGGGGGCAGCCCGGCCTGGTCTGCTGGTTCGGCGAATT
>CAZZBE010000039.1:0-4180 GCA_964652715.1 uncultured Desulfobacteraceae bacterium | reverse complement strand
CTCCCCCTCGACCCCCTGGACGACCTGGCCGATGTGTTCAGCGGCCCCGATCTCGACCTGACCGCCCTGCTGGCGCGTTACAAAGCGTATCTGGGGCGCTTGAAAACCAAAGGCCTCAACCCCTGGAAGGAACAGCCCCGGCGGGCCGATCTCCATCTGTCGGAGGCGGTGGGCCATTTCCACCTGTACGCCTGGCTCAGGGAGGCGGTTGAAGCGCAATGCGTGGTCAGCCCCGAATTTCCCACCGGCAACGGCAAGGTGGATCTTCACCTGAAGTGCGGGGACCGGCGGGGCATCATCGAGGTCAAGAGTTTCAAAAGCTTTGCCGCGACCGAAAGGGCCAAAACCCAGGCGGCCCGGTATGCCGAACGCATGGGGCTGGCGTCCGTCGCCCTGGCGATTTTCGTTCCGGTGTCGGACGAGACGGTGCTGGAAGCCCTCTCCGGCGAGACGGTCATCGACGGCGCGACGGTGGCGCTTACGGCCATCGGGTGGACGTGACCCGGACATCCGGATGCTGTTGTTATACGATATCCTGCTGATGACCGGGGGGCTGCTGGCCCTGCCGGTCCTCCTTCCCCTGATCCTGACCACCGAAAAGCGCCGGCGAACGGTTCCGGGGCGATTGGGGCTGCGGTCCGACCTTCCGGCGCCGGGACCCGGGGAAAAGCGCATCTGGGTCCACGCCCTGTCGGTGGGGGAGGTGTTGGCGTCGGCGCCGCTGGTCGCCGCCCTCCGTCGCCGGCATCCCCGGGAAGCCATCGTTTTTACGGCGTCCACCTTCACCGGGCTGGAGATCGCCCGGGAGCGCATCGCGCCCCATGTGGACGGGGTGGGCCTCTTTCCTTTCGATTTGATCCTCCCGGTCCGGCGGGTCGCCGACCGGGTCGCTCCGAAGATGGTGGTCATGGTGGAGACCGACCTCTGGCCCAATTTCCTTTACGAGATGGACCGCCGCGGCGTGCCGGTGGCGCTGGTCAACGGCCGGCTGTCGGACCGCTCTTTTGGCGGGTATAAACGGTTCTCTTCGATTTTCAAGCCGCTCTTTTCACGGTTCGCCCGGGTCTGCGCCCAGAGCGCCGAAGACGCGCGGCGGTTCCGGAAGATGGGAACCCCGCCGGGCCGGGTCGCGGTCACGGGCAACCTCAAGTTCGACCAGCCCAGGCCCGATGCGTCGCCGGCGGCCCTTGACGAGCTGCAAAGATCCATGGGGATTTCTCCCCATCGCCGGGTATGGGTGGCCGGTTCCACCCATCCGGGGGAGGAAGCGATCCTGGCGGAGGCCCTTCGGATGCTGCGCCGGGACTGTCCGGACCTTTTCTGCATCGCGGCGCCCAGGGACCCGAACCGGGCCGGCGAGACGGCGTCCGTTTTCCGGGAAAAAGGCTTTTCTTTTCGCCTCTTGTCCGCCGGACCCGGCGGCGCGGACGGCGTGGTCATCGACGCCATGGGCCTGCTGGCCCGGCTTTACGGGCTGGCCGACGCCGCCTTTGTCGGGGGCAGCCTCATCCCCTTTGGGGGCCACAATCCGCTCGAACCCGCGGCCCTGTCCAGGCCGGTGATTTTCGGACCCCACATGCACGCCTTCCGGGAGATCTCGGAGCGGTTGCTGGCCGCCGGCGGGGCCGTCCGGGCCGCGGACGCCCCGTCACTGGCCAAAGCGGTGGGACGGCTTCTGGCCGATCCGGCGCGCGCCGCGCGGATCGGGGAAAAGGGGAGGGCGGTGTTCGAGGCCCACCGCGGGGCCGTGGATCGGACCCTCTCGGTCATCGATGCGGTCTGTCGGGAGGGGACGACCCGGTGAAGGCCCGGCTCCGGAAGGCCGTGACCGCGGCCATGGCCGACGACGGACGGGCGGCGCCGTTTCCCCTGGCGGCCTTCCTCTCCGTCGCCTCGCGTCTCTACGGACTCGCGGCGCGCGCCCGAACCGCCCGCTATCGCGGCGGCCGTTCGCCCGTCCGCCGTCTCCCCTGCAAGGTGATCTCCATCGGCAACATCACCGTGGGCGGCGTCGGCAAGACGCCCATGACGCAATGGCTGGCGGCCCGTTTGCGGGACGCGGGCCATCGGGTCGCCGTGGTGAGCCGGGGGTACGGCGGGGGCGCCGAGAAGCGGTCCGGGGTGGTGAGCGACGGGCGAAAGATGCTGATGGATCCTGAAATGGCCGGGGACGAGCCCTACATGACGGCCGCCCGGCTGCCCGGCGTGCCGGTGCTGGTGGGCCGGGATCGCTGCGCTTCCGGCCTGCGGGCCGTGTCGCGGTTTGATTGCGGCGTCGTCCTCCTGGACGACGGGTTCCAGCACCTGAAGCTGGAGCGGGATCTGGACCTGGTGCTGATGGATGCGGCCCGGCCCCTGGGAAACGGCCGGCTGCTGCCCCGGGGGCCTCTTCGGGAACCGCCCGGGGCCCTGTCCCGGGCCCACGGGATTGTCCTGACGCGGTGCGACGAGGCCCGCTCGTTTCCGGCGATCGTCGATCGGTATGCACCGGGGACGCCCGTCTTCAAAAGCGTCCATACCCCCTATCCGCATCTGTTTCTGCCCGCCGGCCGGGCGCCGGCGCGGTTCGCCGAGACCGTGACGAACCCGGCCGAAACGCTGTCCGCCCTCCGGGGCCGCCGCGTCATGGGGTTTTCGGGCATCGCCCGGAACGATGCGTTCGAAAAGACCCTCCGCCGCCTCGCCGTCGAAACGGTCGGGTTCATGGGGTTTTCCGACCACCACCGCTATGCCGGCGCCGACCTCCGGGCGGTTCTGAAGACGGCGGAAGATCGGTCCGCCGACCTGCTGGCCACCACGGAAAAGGACTGGGTCCGGCTGGCGGACCGGTCGCCGTGGCCCCTGGATTTCCTGGTCCTCGGGGTCCGTTTCGACCCCGGGGGGGACGGGGACGACCTGTTCCGGCTGGCGGCGCGCGCACTGTAAAATTTCTTGACATTTTTTCCTGCCGGCTTGTATAATCCTTGATGTTCCAACCTTAAAGGAGGCCGCAATGGGATCAATAGATGATCGCAGGTCCTATCAGCGCCATGACGTGCCCGGCGCCATCCGATGGGCCTTCTTCAACACCAGCGGTTACCGTCAGGCGGAGATGGTCGACTACGGCAAAGGAGGTCTCTCCTTTCAGACCCGCGTCTCCATCAAGCCCGGTGCGAATCTGACCATCAAAGGCGAGGGGAAGGAACCCGTGTTCTACCGCCCCGAGGCCTGGGAGGGATTCCCCACGGTGAAGGTGGCCGAAGTCAAATGGTGCCTGCCCGAAGGCGATTCCAAGACCGATCCCCGGTATAAGGTCGGGGTCCGGTATCACCCCGGCTATTACGACGAATGACCCTCCCCTTGATCGTCGACGACCTCCTGGACGGGCTCGATTCCCTCTCCTTCGGCCCGCCCGCGACCCATGTCTACAACCCCCTGATCTACGCCCGGAAGGGCCACGACGCCTACATCCACCGCTACGGGGACGCGCCCAAAGAGGTCCTCCTCCTGGGAATGAACCCCGGCCCCTGGGGCATGGCCCAGACCGGGGTTCCCTTCGGGGACGCGGCGATGGTCCGGGACTGGCTCGCCATCGAAGCGGCGATCGGCAAGCCCGAAAAGGAGCACCCCAAACGCCCGGTCATGGGGTTCGACTGCGACAAGCGGGAGGTGAGCGGCAGCCGCCTCTGGGGATGGGCGAAAGACCGGTTCGGGACGCCGGACCGCTTCTTCGACCGGTTTTTCGTGGTCAACTACTGCCCCCTGGTCTTCATGGAGGAGAGCGGCCGCAACCGGACCCCGGACAAGCTGCCCAGGGCGGAAAGGGACCCCCTGTTCGCGGTCTGCGACCGGGCCCTCCGGCGAACCATCGCCCATTTCGACCCCGCCTGGGTGGTGGGCGTGGGCGCCTTCGCCGAAAAGCGGGCCGCCGCGGCGCTCGGGGACGGCGACATCGTCGTCGGCCGGATCACGCATCCCAGCCCCGCCAATCCCCGGGCCAACAAGGGGTGGGCGGCGGATGTGGATAAAGCGCTCGGGGAGATGGGGATTTCAGGGTTCTGAGGCGGTTGTATTTCGACTCTTTCCAAGCCATTTGAAAAACGGGTTTTCTTTTTGGGTTGTTAACGCCGCGCCGTTTTTCCGTCCAAGATCGATCTCCGGATGAGGTGTCGATTTTTCCCCGATTTTATCGCAACTTGAA
>CAZZBE010000038.1:3663-23504 GCA_964652715.1 uncultured Desulfobacteraceae bacterium | reverse complement strand
AAAATGGCTTTTTAGGATTCCCCTGAGTGGCGCCATCTCTTCCGGGCGCAATAAGGACATGAAAACGCCTTTCCTCAATCGGTCGCCGTTCGTTTCTCGTTGAGTTACGTCAAAACGCCCGCAATTTCAATATCAAAAACATGGGCCTGATGGCAATTGGCGGTTATGCATTCCCATTGGCTTGGATTTAAGCAAGGATTTTTTCCGCCATGCGCGATCAGGCCGGGCAGAAAATATCCGCGAATACAGAAGATTCAGAGAAAAGGATTCTACCCCCCCACCCCTCACTCACTTCTAACAAGCCTAAAACCCTTCGACCTCGAACGGCGCCAGGATCTCCCCCGTCGCCGCCTTCAACCCCTGCCGCGCCTGCCGGAGCGAGACCCGGGCCAGGGCCAGTCGCCCCCGGGCCTGAATCAGGTTCCGCTGGGCCTCGTTGAGGCGAACCAGGGAGGTCTGCCCGGTCGCGTATTCCTTCTCCACCAGATCCCGGTTCCGCCGGACCAGTTCCGCGTTTTCCCGTTGCAGCAGCAACTGATCCTTGGCCGACCGGAGCGACGCCATGGCCGTCCGGACATCGGAGACCGTCGTGTTCCGGGCTTCGGTCAGCAGGTTCCGGGCTTCGGCGGCCGCATCCGTCGCCCCCCGGACCTTGGCCTTGGTTCGACCAGTTCGAGTACCGGCGACGCCGTTTTCTCCACCGCCTCCTGGGCTATGGCAATCGCCGGCGCCGCCAGGACCAAAAGGCCCAGCCACATCATCCATGCAATCGCTTTTTTCATAGTTTTCGTCTTTTCGATTCAAGCTGTTTTGGTTTACAGGATCACCCAAAAACGCCCATTGCCGGCAAACCGCGGGGGCGAAAATTTTTCGCCCCCGCCAGCGGGTGGATGGTTGGTTGAATTTTCTCCGGGATCATCACGCGTTGCCCGCTTTCCCACGGGTTTTCCACCAGTTTTCGGCGTCTTTCAGACTGTTAAAACCAAACATGCTTTCCCCGAATCGGTCCAGAAGGTCGGCTTCCGAATTTTGTAGGTGGCTTTCCAGGAAGGGCGACATGGCGCCAAAGCGTTTGCTAATCTGCTTTTGAATGATTTCAGTCTTTCCTTCATGTTTTAACCTTTCCGCAATGGTCATAGCGCCCCTCCTTGCGTTGGCGTTGTCGATCGCGTCCACGGCCCGGGCCAGTCTATCGGCGGCGTCGGCGGCCGCGTTGAGGGCCTGCTCCGCCTGTTCGACCCCGGAGCGGGTCCCCACGTCGTCCTTTTCATAGAGGGTCTTGAGCCGTCGGTATTCGGCGGACGCCAGATCCGTGTTCCGCTTCAGCGTCCCGAGCCGACGCCGGTCCGCCGCGTATTCCCGCCGGAGGCGGTCGATGGTCTTCCGCCAGCCGTCCACCCGGGCCCGGGGCTTTCCGCTCTTCTGACTGTCCATGGGGTTCGCCTCTTCTTTAGTATCGCTAAACAATAGGGCGGCTAAGCACACTGGTCGTACCGGCGTGTCAAGACTTTTTTCAACCGTTTTTCGAGCGATCGAGAAACAAAGCATTATGCCCTTGACCTCCGGTTCTAAAACTCATAGAATTTTATCCAATTTTCCGATCGCGGCACAGGGGCCGCAAACATTCGCCATCAACAGTAAAGGATGGGCCCATGGACTGGAAAGCGGTCTGCGAACATCCGGATTTACAGAATCTCCCATTCAAAATAGAGTTGAATGAAAGGGGACAGATCGTTATGTCGCCGGTCAAAGTGCTGCATTCGCTATATCAGGGACGGATCGAACACGAACTGAGGAAGCGAATGACAATGGGCGAGGCCATGCCGGAATGCGCCATTCGGACGCGAAAGGGAACAAAAGTGGCGGATGTGGCTTGGGTGTCCCCGGAGCGACTGGAACGGATCAAATACGAGACCGAGTGCTCCATCGCCCCGGAAATCTGCGTCGAGGTGATGTCGGATGCCAACACCGAATCGGAAATCAAAGAAAAACGTGAACTTTTCCTGGAAAATGGAGCAAAAGAGGTTTGGATCTGTACGCAGGAGGGCGATATCCGTTTTTTTAACGCCCAGAATGAACTATCAAAATCTCGGTTAGTCGAAGACTTTCCCCGGAAAATCCAGGTTTCCCAAGAGTAGAAGCCTAACATTAGGAACAGGGAAGACAATTCGATCCAATGGACCGGCTTTGAATTTTTGGACGGTTATAACAGACAACGAACAGATGCCGCGACTTTGCCCTAAAATAAATCTGGCGACGCTCTTTCTTCTGATTTTCTCTACGGGACCCGCCCTGGCCGTGGATTACGGCGCGGAGCTGACGGTCGGCGATACGGAGATCACATTCCACATCCTGGTGATCATCGGTGGAATTTTATTCCTGATTGCGGTCGTTATCGGCCTCATATCCCTGTACTACCGTATCGGCCTTCCGTTCATCACCTTCCTGGCGCGAGTGGGCATTCCCATTCTTTTCATGGGTGCGATCGGCATGTGCGTGTTTGCGTTTTTGGGATGGGTGGCGGGTCAGCTGCTGTGGGTGACCCAGATTTTTTCACTGCTCGGGGGCTTCGTGGGGCTGGTGTGGGGGGCGCGTCTATTCGGTCAACCGGGCAAGGAAACAGGACCGGTCCGGCTGTCGGATTTCACAAAGTAAAGCGGTCCATTACCCTCCTTTGTCTCCCGCCGACTGGATGGGTTTGGCGGGTTCTTCTTCCTCCTGGCGGTACTGTTTGATCACGTCGGTGAGGGTTTTGGCCAGTTCGGCGACGCTTTTCTCCAGGTTGGCCTGCCGTTCTCGTTGCTGCTCTTCGATGGAGTCCTCCCCTTCTTGCCGTTTTCTCCGTTTATCGAGCATCGCCTCGAACTTCATCTTGTCATTTTCAAACCGCACCCGCTCGGCCTCCTGCTTGATGGGCTCGGTCTCAATCTGGTATTCTTCTTTTTTGTGGTTCAATTCCCCATGTTTGTATTTCATAATTTCGTTTTTGAGACGATATTCCTCAATCGCCATTCGATCGACCTCCAACAGCTTCACTTTGATCTTGGCCACATCCTCGACAGGCAATTTCTGAAGCCAGAACCCATAGCGATCAGGATTTTTTTGTCGAAGGGCGTTTAAGAGCTTGACGCTGACGTCGAAAGGCAAAATTTTCCGCAACACCATGAGCAGCGGCGGCGCGTTGGTCTTTTCCAGAAACTGGACGGCCCCGGAGACCGACATATTCTGAAGCAAATCCGCCGTCAGATCAGGGTTCGACTCCCCGATGACGCCGATTAACTGGTCTATTTTCGCCTCCATCTCCTTGATTTCTTCTTTCTTCCGCTCCTCTGACAATCCATCCGGGGCAAAAACGAAAGTGGGCACGGTCAGCCAGAGGTTCAGGAGTACGGCCGGTTTGAACTTGGGATCAAACCCCGGACTGTTGAACCAGCAGGTATAGACGGCGGCGATGGTTTCAGGCTTGAAATTGAAGAAATATTTGGCGGCGGCGAAAAAATCCCAGCGCTTCCACTCGTAGTCGTCCTTGGCCATCCGCAGGTTTCGCGGGGCCTTGACGTCGAATTTGGCGTTGAGCAGTTCGGCGGCCCGGGGGGTCATCCGCAGCCAGACGTACCGGTCCACCATGGCGGGCCGGGTGACCACCAGTTTGGCGATGTAATGTCGAAACCGTGATGTAATTTTAGCCATTTCTCCCGGTTAACTCCTGTCTATCGGCGTCCCCTCTCACGCCACGTTCCAGCTGAACATCCGCTGAATCACCTCGATGCTGCCGTCCAGCACAAATCCCACGAACCCGATGGCGATGATGATGGCGCCGAGGCGGTCGTATTCCATGGTGTCCCGGGCGTCGTTGATGATGTAGCCCAGGCCGCTGGAGATCCCCAGGAATTCCGCCGGCACCAGGACGATCCAGGCCACGCCCAGGGCCAGGCGCAGGCTGGTCAGGATGTAGGGGATGGACGCCGGCACCACGATCCGGGTCAGCAACTGGTAGTCCCGGGCCCCCTGGTTCCGGGCCATGTTGAGCCAGTGGGGGTTGACCTGGGAGACCCCGTGGGCCGTGTTGAGGATGATGGGCCAGACCGTGGCCATGGTGATGAGGAAATAGATGGCCGACTCGAAGCTGTGGAACACCAGCAGGGCCACGGGCATCCAGGACAGGGGGCTGATCATCCGCAGAAACTGGACGGGGGTGTAGGTCAGCAACTGGAGCTTCTGGTAAAACCCGATGAGCAGGCCGAAGGGCAGTCCGATGATAAAGGCGATCGTGATGCCGATGATCACCCGCCGGATGCTGGCCCAGACCGACATCCAGAACTGGCCCTCGAAGAGCAGAACCCAGAAGGCCTCCAGGGTGGGGACCGGCAAAAATCCCGAAAACTGTTCGTAGCCGGGTCGGGTGAACAGCGCATAGCCCACCGCCACCCACAGGAGGATGAACAGCCCGATGCCCAGCAGGGAATAGCCGAGCCGGAAGGCCAGATACCGCCCGTTGGGACCGAGCTTCTTCAACCGTTTCTGAAATAGATGGGGCGTGGTTTGCATATCGGGCGGCTAAAGCGCGATCACTTCCTCCCGTTGCCAGGGGTGCTCAAGGTCGATAAGGTCGAACCGGTCCGGGCCGCCCACGGCCTCGATGGCCCGTTTGACGAACCGGTCGTCCACCAGGTCCCGGGCCGCGTCGTCGATATTCAGTTTTTTGAGGAACGCGGTGTCCCCCTCCATGACCGTTTCGCGCATTTCCCGGACGATGAACCGGGTGGCCGACGGATAAGGATAGGGCTGAAACCCGATGCGCCGGATTCCCCACTCGGGATGGCGGATCGCCTGGGGCACGGCGCCGGGGCCGTAGGTTTCGGTCTCGTACCCGGTGAAGACCCGCTTCAGCACCGCTTCGCTGGTGGGCAGATACCCCTCCCCTTCCCGGCTCAGGATCCGGGCCGCCCCTTCGGGATTTTCGATGGTCCACGACTGAGCCCGGACGATGCCGTTGATTACTTTCTGGGTGAAGACGGCGTATTCCCGGGGAAACTCCTCCTTCATGACGATGACGCAGCAGGGATGGTTTTTCCAGATGTCCCCCGTAAACCGCATGATCCTGGCGTTGATCTTGAGTTCGCTCAGGGCGTTGAAGGGCTCGGCCACGATGAAGCCGTCGATCTTTCGGCCGGACAGGGCCACGGGCATCTCCGGCGGCGGCAGCACGAAGAGGTTGACCTCGTCGGGTTTCAGGGCCGCCCGCTGGGATTGGATCACCGGGGTCAGCCCGGCCTGTTTCAACCCCATCTGGAGGATGATGTTGTGCATGGAATACCAGTAGGGGACGGCGATCTGTTTCCCGCCCAGATCGGCGAACCCCCGGATCTCCTCGTCCCCCCGGACGGTGAGGGCGCTGCCGTTGGTGTGGTCCCAGGCCAGCACCTTGACCGGCGCCCCGTTGTTGTAGCGCATCCAGACCGGGATGGGCAGGAGGAGATGGGTCACGTTGAACTTGCCGGTCAGAAAGGATTCGGAGAGGGTGGACCAGTTGCGGACCCGGCGGGGCCGCGCGACCTTCAGCCCCTCCTCCCGGAAATAGCCCCTGGCGTGGGCGATGAGCAGCGGCGCGGCGTCGGTGATGGGCAGGTAGCCGATGCGCAGGGTTTCATGGCCGTCGGCCCGGCTCCGGCGAACCGGAAATCCCGAAGCCGCCATCCCCGCGCCGGCGGCGGCGGCCGTTTTAAAAAAATCTCTTCTGGTCAGCGTCATCTCTTGCGTCTCCCGTTCTATCCCCTCTGATATCCGTCGAAGGATTCCCGCAGCTTTTTGAGAATGGCGGACCGGAGGAGGAAAAATCCCCGGCTGGCGATGTCCCGGGGAAAATTGAGGTTGACCTCGTAAGTCTCGAGGATGCCGCGGGGCCGCCCCCCCAGGAGCACCACCTTTGTCCCCATGAGAATCGCCTCGTCAATGTCGTGGGTCACGAACACCGCGGTGAATTTCTCCACCATCCAGAACTCGATCAACTCCTCCTGAAGGTGGGACCGGGTGATGGTGTCCAGCGAGGCGAAGGGCTCGTCCAGCAGCAAAATCTGGGGATGACCGATCATGGCCCGCGCCAGACAGACCCGCTGGGCCATGCCCAGGGACAGCTCGTGGGGCTTGACCTTCTCGAATCCCGACAGTCCCATGATTTCGATGAGCTGCGCCGTCCGGACCGTAAGATCGTCCTGCTCCCCCCGGAGCTTGCACCCGAAAACAATGTTCTCCTCCACATTGAGCCACGGCAACAGGCTCGGCTGCTGAAAAAGCATGGCCCGGGAGGGATGGGGCCGGTTGATCCGCCGGCCGTTGACCCGGATCTCCCCTTCGGAAAGGGGCATCAGGCCCGCCATCAGGTTGAGCAGCGTCGATTTGCCGCAGCCGGATTCCCCCAGGATGATGACGAACTCCCCCTCCCCGATGGCCAGATCGACCTCCTCCAGCACGGACAGCTCCTTGCCCGCCGGCTGGGGGAACCGCTTGCAGACCTTTTCCATCTGTATGGTCATGGCTGTACAGTCATGGACCGGGAGAAACCGTCATTCGAAGAGATTCTGAACGGCCGTCTGCTCTTTGCCGGTGAGCACGTAGTCGATGTCCAGCAGAATCTTGACCCCGCTGTCCATCTTGGCGATGGCCAGGATGTGCCTGGTGTCGATGCTGGCGCCGAAACTGGGGGTGTCTTCGATCTCCGACGCCTTCATGGGCAGCACCTCCGACACGGTGTCCACCACGATTCCCATCTGGACGACCTTGCCGTCCACCTCGTGCTCCAGCACGATGATGCAGGTGCGGTCGGTGTAGTCCCGTTCCTCCATGCCGAACCGGAGGCGCAGGTCCATGACCGGGATCACCTTGCCCCGCAGGTTGATCACCCCTTTGATGGCCAGGGGGGTCTGGGGAATGGACCGGATGGGGACCATGCCGATGATCTCCCGGATCTTGAGAATATCGATGCCGAATTCCTGCTCCCCCAGGGTGAAGGTGAGGTATTTGCCCTCCTTGTTGAGCATGGCTTTGGAGGAAAGGACCACCTCCTCGTCGGTCTCGGTTCCCCGCTGGAGGATGTCCACCGCCAGATCAATGGAGTCGTGGAGCACAGAGGAGCGTTTGCCCGGCGTCCGTCCCTGGCAGGCCTGGTCGGCGAACTGGAGATCCACGAATTTTTCCAGATCGATGATGGATCCGATCCCCATGTTCCGGTGCATGTAGCGCTGGATCTTGTCCAGATCCTCGATGGTCGGATAGAGGTCCCCGGATTTGATGCCCATCTTTTCCGTCAGGACGTTTTTGAGCAGCGGCACCTTGAGCCCCAGTTTTTTGGTGGGGTCGAGAAAGGAGACGGCGATTTCCGCCGCGGTTTCGGGTTTTTTTTCGATGAACTTCCCGGCCTGAACCAGCATTTCGGAAAACTCATAGACCGCGTCGCCGTATCGATCGATGACCTCCTCCCGCATGGCCACCACGCAGCAGGGATGCTGTTCCCAAAGTTCCCCGGACAGGAACTGGAGTTCGGCGATGCCCGACGCGATGGCCTTGGTGCCCAGGGGTTCGGCCACCATGAACCCGCCCGATCCGGGGTTGGCCCGGAGGAATTCCGGCATGAGAATGGGGTCGATGACTTCGAAATTGACGTCGATCCCCTTGTCGCCGGCCATGCCCGGCTTCAAGCCGATTTTACTGAAGAAGAGATGGCACAGCATGTGGTGGACCGACATGTTGTGGGGGATGAAAAAGGACTTGCTTTTGAAAAAATTCTGGTACGGCTCCCCATAGACCCCCTGGCGGTTCCGGACGAAGATGGACCCGTTTTTGTGGGCCAGCATGATCAGCTTGACGGGCGCGCCCGATCCGAAAAGATCCATGGCGATGGGGGCCAGGATGCAGGCCGCGTCCACCCGTCCCTTGCCCAGGGCCTCCTTGACCAGGTTCCACCCCTGCATGCACTGCAGCTCCAGCTCGAAATACCGGGGCATCATCATCCCCCGTCGGATCAGCTCGGCCAGCACCCCCACCACCAGGTGGTCGGTGATCTGGATATGGGCGATCTTGAGCTTCAGTTTGCCGGACCGGGTTTCCCGCTGACGCTCTTCGGCCCCCAGCAGCGCTTCGTCGCTCTCCTTGACCCCAAAGGCTTCGTGGATCTTGCTCTTCAGCTCGGCCGCATTGAAGGGTTTGGCCACGAATGCGCTGACCCCGGCTTCCCTGGCCTTGCTCTCCTGCCTGGTCTCCCCCTGGGCCGTGGCCATCACAAAGGGAATGTGCCTGAACGGCTCGCTGGCGCGCACCCAGACCAGCAGTTCATACCCGTCTTTGTTGGGCATGTTCCAGTCGCTGATGATGAAATCGATGCCGTCTTCCTCCTGGAGCTTCCGGACCGCCTCGTCACCATCCTGGGCCTCGACGATATTTTCAAAGCCCAAGGACCGGAGGGTTTTCGCCTCGATCTTTCGCATGGTCACGGCGTCTTCGACCAACAGGATTTTCACATCTTTGGGATCTATGGGCATAGGATGACCTCCATATGGGTTACTTGCAAAGGCAAACGCGCCGTGCAACCCAACTTAATACAGAAAAATCTAATGTTTGTAAAATACAAATATGAGGCCGAAAACCATATTGACAAACCGGCTGGACCTGATACGGTGATGCCGTCATCAAGGACGCCCCCGGAACCGCGCCGGGGCCATGCGACGAGGTTCAACGGAAAGGAATCCCCATTGAAAAGACTGCTCCCCTGCATCGTGATGCTGACCCTCCTCGCGGGGTGCGCCCAACTGGAGCGCTTGGGCCCGACCCCTTCCCGGGAGGCATCCCGGAAACCGCCGGAACCCGCCATCAAGATCGGCATGAGCAGCCTCGCCGTGGTCAAGAGCATCGGCTTTCCCAACAACGGCGCCAGCCTGGGCGACTGCGACGGCGTCAAACACGACGTCTGGGTCTATGACGACGGCGATCTCCTCCTGATCTTCAAAGACGGCCAACTCAGCGGCGTTGTCGGGCCGGGCGGCGAGCGGCCGTCGATCCGGCTGTATCGATAGCTCCCCTCTTTACACCCCTTGTCGGGTTCGATCCAGACTCCGATATTGAATCGCTTCCGAAATGTGATGCGGCGCCATGTCCGCCGCGGCTTCCAGGTCGGCGATGGTCCGGGCGATCTTGAGGACCCGGTTGTACGCCCGGGCCGACAGGCCGAGCTTGTCCACGGCCGTCTCCAGGAGCCGGGCCGAAGCGGAATCCACTTCGCACCATTTCCGGATATGGCGGCTGGCCATCTGGGCGTTGCAGTGAATCCGGGTCCGGGACAACCGGTCCGCCTGCGCCTCCCGGGCCCTGGAAACCCGGTCCCGGATGACCGACGACGGTTCCGCGGTCACCTTTCCCACCAGATCCTTGTAGGAGACCGCCGGGACCTCCACGTGGATGTCGATCCGGTCCATGAGGGGGCCGGAGATTCTGGAGCGGTACCGGTTGATCCCCTGGGGCGAACAGGCGCAGTCGTGCCGGGCGTCGCCGTGGTAGCCGCAGGGGCAGGGATTCATGGCGGCGATGAGCATGAAGCTGGCCGGATAGGTCACGGTGGTGGCCGCCCGGGATATGGTCACCCGGAGGTCCTCCAGCGGCTGACGCAGAACTTCCAGCACCGGCTTTTTGAATTCGGGCAGTTCGTCCAGGAACAGGACCCCGTTATGGGCCAGGCTCACCTCGCCGGGGCGGGGGATGTGGCCGCCGCCGATGAGGCCGGCATCGGAAATGGTATGGTGAGGGGACCGGAAGGGCCGGGTGGTGACGAGGGCCTGCTCCTTTGAGAGCATCCCCACCACGCTGAAGATCTTGGTGGTCTCGATGGCCTCGTCGAACCCCATGCCGGGCAGGATGGACGGGATCCGCTTGGCCAGCATGGTCTTTCCCGATCCCGGGGGCCCGATCATCACGAGATTGTGGCCGCCGGCCGCCGCCACTTCCAGGGCCCGCTTGACATGCTCCTGGCCCATGACTTCGGAAAAATCGGGCCCGCCCGCCTCGGCCCGCTGGAAAAGGGTCGGGACGTCGGTTTTCAGGGGCGCGATCTCCACCAGCCCCCGGAAAAAATCGATGAGCTGGGACAACCGCTCCGCCGGAAGCACCGAAACGCCGTCCACCACCGACCCTTCCCGCCCGTTCTCCTCGGGGATGATGATCCCCTCGTAGCCCGCGTTCCGGGCCGCGATGGCCATGGGCAGCGCGCCTTTGACGGGCTTGATGCGGCCGTCCAGGGAGAGTTCGCCCATCACCAGATACCGGAGCAGCGATTCCTGGGGGATGAGGCCCGTGGCCGCGAGAATCCCCAGGGCCATGGGGAGGTCGAAGCCCGTCCCCTCCTTTTTGACGCTGGCGGGCGCGAGATTGACGGTGATCCGGTCGTCGGGGAACCCGTATCCTGAATTGTTGATGGCGGTCTTGACCCGTTCCTTGCTCTCTTTAACCGCCGTTTCCGGAAGGCCGACCGTGGTGAAGGTCGGCAATCCATGGGAAATGTCCACCTCGACTTCCACCAGATAGGCGTCGATGCCGATCACGGCGCTGCTCAGTACTTTGGCTAACAAGCCTCCTCCTTGGATGGCCGGCAATGGATTGAAAGGGCGATTATAGCGACAGCGGGACCGGTATGCAACGACAATCTCTTTCCGGGGCGCGTTTTCCGGCGGGTTGGGGGAGGCGGCGCTGCGAGGATGATAGCGGGTCGGAGAGGCCGCCGGCCTACTATTGGGGACGGCGGCCCCTGAAAAACGTCGGTTTATTCTGGAAACTTGATGGTAACCTTCCGACCTTCGTCCTTCTTCTTGATTTTGACATTCAAATCGATGCTGCTGTCCCGGATGCCCAGGGCCAGCGGGGTTTTCCCCTTTTCCCCTTCCATGTGAGCGATCTCGCCGACGGCCTCGACGATCTTGTCGGCCAAAGCGGCGTCGGGGGTGGGAAGTTCCGACTTCCGGTATTCGGCCAGAACCTTCACGCCGCCGTCCTTGCGCTTGATGACGGAGATTTTCTCCGCATTCTCGTTGACGCCGTGGAGCGCGGCCAGGGCCAGCCATTTGTAGGCGGCTTCCTGTTTGTCCGCATCGGCGCCGATGGTGGACATCTCCTTGAGGGGATCCGTGGTGGCGTAACAGTCGCACATCTCCTGAACTCTTTTATGAGCGCTTTCCTTATCCAGCATGATGCTTCCTCCTTCCTGTGTTTTGACCGTCCTTGATGTTGCCGTGTCTCGATAGCGTCTCTCTGTATTTAATTGTAACCGTAATCCCGATTCAGCACAAGTTCAAGTCGGTCGGAGGAAATCCCCCGCCTGCGTTCAGCCCCTCGCCGTCATCTTTCCAGGTCCTCCGGCGAGATGCCCGGCGGCGGCCCGTGGACCACCCCGGGCCGCCACCGGATGAGGGAGGCGTCGAAATCGATCCGGTAGTCGAGCCCCCTCAGAAAATTCATTCCCAGGAGGCCGTCGTGGATGGCGCCCCCCTGGACGTCCAGGACCCCGGCCAGTATCCCTTCCCGCTTATAGGGCCCCACGGCGACATAGTCGAGCTGGACCACATCCGTCTCCACCACCTTGCCGTCGGCCATTTTGGCCCTGGATTTGCGTTTGCTGGGCATGTAGAGCATCTCGGCCACATCCCGGTGGAGCGCGATGATGGAGGCGCCCGTATCCAGCAGCAGCATGGCCCGGACCTCCCGCGGACCGTATCCCAGGATCACCGGCACGAGCACCTGGTTGCCGTAAATGGTCACCGGGGTCCGGAGACTGTCCAGGTACCGCCGGTAGGCTTCGATCCGGGCCTCCTTCTCACGAACCGCCTCCGCCCGCCGGGCCGCCTCCCGTTCCTTTTCCAGCAGCGCTTCCCGCTCTTCGGGCGGCAGGTGGTCGTACCGCTCGCCGTAGGTCCGGATCTGGTCCAAATAGCGTTCGGGGACCTTCTGAAGATCGTCCACGAAGACAGTTTTGCCGTCCTCGGTGGTGTACCGGTAAAACGCCCCCCGCGCCGTCGGAGAAAGCGGCAGGAGGCAGGCAGCGGTGAAACAAATCAGGAGCATCGTCAACCATCGGTTCATGGCGTGAATCCTTCGGGTCAGTCGACCCGTCGATAGTGTCCGAATTTCTCCTCGATGACCCCTTCCCGGAGGAGGAGTTCGAGGTTTTTCATGATCATCGGTTCCTCGAAAATCCGCTGGAGGACCTTATCGGGCATCCGGTTCCGGTAGAACGGGGAAAGCGCCGTCATCTGCTGAAGGGACCGGGGCGGCGAGCAGAGTTCCAGGATCATCCGGCGGTGGCGGTCGAATCCCTCCAGAAACCCGGCCAGGGCGGCTTCGGTGTTCTCGTTGATGGGGGGCTTGTGGGAGGGACAGAGTTTGACGGTGGGAAATTTCATAATCCGGCGGACGCTGTTTTTGAACTGGCCGATGTCGCATTCCGCGTTGCCGTACCAGGGGCCGAAGGAAGTGAAATCGATGTCGGTGGACAGCATGACCCCGCTGGTCCGGTCGAAAAAGCAATAATGGTCGGCCAGATGGCCCGGGGAGTGGATCGCCTCCAGGTGGGTCGCTCCCATCTTCAGCACGCTCCGGTTGCCGAACCGCGCGTCGGGTTCCCGCAGGGGCCGGAGCCCCAGGGGGCGTCCCACCACCTTGGCCCAGTAGGCCCCCTTGTCCTCGCTGCCGGTGAACCGCCGCCCCATGGCCTCCAGGTCGTCCATCTCCGGCGTCTCTTTGGGAATCAGAATCCGCCGGTCCGAAAGCAGATGCCACGACAGAATGTGGTCCGAATGCGAGTGGCTGATGATCAGGATGTCGATGGGATGGGCGGCGTCGATCTCCCTGAGTTTCGCTTCACCGAGCCCGGCGTCGATAAGGACGGTGGCCTGATCCAGGAAAAGATAACCGGCGCAGAAAGGAAATTTCGATCCGTTGGGACCTTCGATCCGATAGAGCGTGCTGGTCAGTTTGGCGACATCGTTTCGGTCCTCAAGGCGCATTCGCGTCTAGCCTCGGCATTCGGTTTCCGGTCATTTGAGCAAGCGTCACCATAACACAGGGGCCGGGAAGTTTCAATGCCAGGCGCCGGCGTATTGACAGGGCGACGAAGAAGCGCGTATGATAAGGATCTATGCGATACGATTGACCCAAGAGAGGTGAACCATGGCCACCGGGGCCTGCGGCATCGACTGTAATGTCTGTAAATTGAGACTGATGGGCGCCTGTTCGACCTGCGGCTCGGGCAAGAGCGTCGAAGCCCAGGAAAAGCTGGCGGCCCAGCGCCGGATCTTCGGCGGAACCTGCGCCATTCTGGAGTGCGCCGCCATGAACGGGCTGGCCTACTGCATGCGCGACTGCGCCGCCTTCCCCTGCGAAAACTTCGAAATCGGCCCCTACCCCTTCAGCCAGGGATTCATCCAAATGCAGCGGCGACGCATCCGACAGCGACCGCCGGCGGTATCCCACAACAAAGCGCCGGTCTCCGTTCCGTCCGAATACTGGGACGACCTTCAGACAAAGGACGTCGCCCACCTCTGCGCCGTCGCCCTGGCCGACCCCGATCCCGCCCAGGGACCGGCCGAAGGCATCGTCTTTCACTGCCTCAACGAAGACATCCGGGTGGACATCGCCGGACGGCGCCTGATGCGGCGCGGAGAAGGAGAGTGGATCGAGACCGACGACCCCATGCTGGAACTAATCGCGCTGATCTACTGTAACGCCGTGTCCGCCGTCTATCCCCTGGGAAAGGACATCGTCGGAGCCAAGGATCTCAAAGAGGCCCATTTCTTCCAGGGCCCCCACGTGCTGCGGACGGATCACCTGCTGGAGCGCTACGGCGAAGACCCCGACGGATTCCGACAGGCCGCCCGTTCTCTGGAAGGGACCCCCATGGAGATGGCCGACGCCGCGTTTCAGCTGCGCCCCTTTCCCCGGGTTCCCCTTTACTACCTGCTCTGGCAGGGGGACCGGGAGTACCCGCCCCGGATCTCGATCCTCTTCGACCGCTCCATCGAGCAGGTCTTCGCGGCGGACGCCATCTGGGGGCTGGTCAACTACGTCTCCCTGGCCCTGGTCAAGGGGCCGGATAAACCGTTTTAGACTTTCAATTCTTTCCCGATGTTTCCCCGCCCAGATCGAATTCCTGCCCTTTCGTCACAAACCCCCTGAAACCGTCCTTTTCCGGCTCGATCTCCGGGTCGGGCTGATAATGGTAAAGCCACATCTTGGCCCGCGCCTCGGCGGGCAGTTCCCGCAGGTCCTGGTAATGGGCGTGGACGACGCTTTTGACCGGGCTGGTCTCGCAGTCGTGGAGGATGAGGGCCGCGTCCCGGGCAATGCCCCGGATCAGATGGGGCCGGTACTGGGTGTCGGTGGTGAAAAAAATCGGCGGCCGCCGGCCGTCGGCGGGTTCCATGAGCAGCCCGTAGCTGTAGAAATTCCGGTATCCCGTGACGACGTGTTCCATCCGGACCAGGGTGAAGCGGATGGATTCCCAGATAAAAGACCCGGCGGCGGCCGCGGGCCGGCAGTCGAAATAATCGGTGAGGTGCATCCGCTTGCCCTCGATGGCGCCCAATCCTCCTTTTAGGGAATTGTGCCACATCTCCCGCATGATGGTTTCCTCCATATAGAGCCGGGGCCGGGGCTGATCCGGGTTGAAATAGGTCTGGAAGGCCATCCACTCCATGCCGCCGATGTGGTCGGAATGGAGATGGGAGATATAGACCGCATCAATCGCTTCGCAGGGCATGGCGCTCTCCGGCATCGCCTCCCGGAGCGAAAACCGGATGTCGGTGCCGCAATCCACCAGCATTTTCCGGCCGCTGGGAGCGGTCAGAAGCAGGTTCGACTGGTAGTAATCGGGCGTCGTAAAGGCGGAACCGACGCCGATGAATTTGATTTTCATGACATATCCTTTGCCGGGGAATTCAGCCCCCGGCGATCTTCCGGCTGGGCGCGGCGCATCTCATGGCTGGGGTTTTAAAAATTGTACCGGTATCGGAAAAAGGACTTGGCTTCCGGCGGCACCGAGGTGAAAATGACCACGAATTCCGGCGGCGAATCCGACAGGTTCTCGGTCACCTTGGCGTACAGGTCCGTCGTGATCTCGTATCCTTCCTCGTCGAACAAAGAGACCTTGATGTTGGTCAGCCGACCCACGCCGACCTCCGCGGCCACTTCGGCCGCCTCGGCCGCCAGCCGCCGGACGACCCCCTTGTGGGCCGCCTCCTGGGTGTCCTTTTCGTTCAGCTCCGTGAACAGGATGTCCAGGGGATGGCTCAGCTCGATCATCTCCGGCGGGGTTTTTTCCGGCAGATAAAGATTGTGCTTCCCCCCAAGGCCCCCGATCTCGTAGATGGTAATGGGCTCCTTGACGCCCTTGGGCATCACCTCGGTCTGGTCGTCGATGCGGAGGATGGGGCCGCAGGCCGAAAGCGTGCTCTCGGAAACCAGGGTCTGCCCCCCCACGGTGTAGGATTCGATGCGGGCGGTCAGGTTGACGTTCCGTCCCACCACGCCGTATTTGGACCGCTTCTCCGAGCCGATGTTCCCCACCACCACCTCGCCGGTGTTGATGCCGATGCCCTGGGCCACCTCGGGGAATCCGGAGGCCCGGTTCCGCTCGTTGACGATGTCCATGGCCATCTGCATCTCGATGCCGCAGGCCACGGCCCGCTCGGCGTCGTCCTCCCGCTGGACGGGCGCGCCGAACAGGACCAGGATGGCGTCGCCGATGAACTCGTCGATGGTCCCCTGGTACTTGAAGATGATGTCCGTCATCACCTCCAGGTAGGTGTTGATGATCCGCACCACCTCTTCGGCCGCCAGCCGCTCGCTGATGGCGGTGAACCCCCGCAGGTCGGTCATCATGATGGTGGCCATCCGCTTCTCGCCCCCCAGCTTCATCCCTTCGGGGGATTCCAGGATGTTGTCCACGATGTCGTCGGACAGGTACCGGCCGAAGGTCTCCCGGATGAACCGGTTGCGGACCTCCAGCTGTTTTTCGCTCTCCTTGAGGGCCTTGAAGGCCTCGTTGCGCTGGAGCAGGTTGATGTAGCCCTGGGAGTGGTGGCGGATCCGGGCCAGGACTTCCAGCCGGTCCGGCAGTTTCACCAGGTAGTCGTTGGCGCCCGCGGAGAACGCCTCGGCCTTGGTCAGGGGCTCCTCCTTTCCCGACAGCACGATGAGGGGCACCTCCCGGGTGGCCGGGTTGGCCCGGAAATACCGGACCAGCATCAACCCGTCGATCTCCGGCATCACCAGATCCTGGAGGATCACCGTGGGGGAGATCCGCTCGGCGGTCTTGATGGCCAGGGTGGCGTCCTGGCAGTAGTGGAAGTCGATGTCCTCCTCTCCGGCCAGCATCCGCCGAACCGCCTCGCCGATGATGGCCTGGTCGTCCACCAAAAGAACGGTGATCCGGTGCTGGGTCAGGCCCACGGCATTCCCGTCGCCGGAATCCTTTTTCCTTTCGTCGCTCATAGATCCGCCGTCGGCCCCTTGCGGCCCGGCGCCCTTTTTCCGGGCGAGGCCCGCCGCAGGGCCCGGGCGATGGCCGGACCGACCTCCAGGATGGGAAGGATCTCCGCCGCGGCGTCCAGATCCTTGGCCGCCTTGGGCATGCCGTAGACGATGCTGGTGGCCTGATCCTGGGCGATGGTGTGCCATCCCCCCCGCCGCAAAACCGCCAGCCCCTCGGCGCCGTCCCGGCCCATGCCGGTCAGCAGGGCGGCCACGCACCGCGATCCGCCCCGGGCCGGATCGGCCGGCCACTGGATGGCCAGGCTCCGGAAAAAGACGTCCACCGAAGGCCGGTAGGACGTATCGCCCGGCTCCGGGGTGTAGGAAAAGGTGAGGCCGGAACTGATGACCAGGTGATCGTTGGTGCCCGCGAGATAAATGGCGTCCATCCGGGGGCGTCCGCCCTCGGCGGCCAGCCGGACCCGCATGGGCGTCTGGGCGTCCAGCCATTCCGCCAGTCCGGCGGAGAATTTTTCGTCCACGTGCTGGACGATCACCATGGCGGCGCCCAGGGGATAGGGCAAGGTGGACAGGAGGTCGGCCAGGGCTTTCGGCCCGCCGGTGGAGGCCCCGATGGCCACCAGGGGCGGCGGGGGGTCCATGTCCGGCGGCTTGGCCGGGCTGGTGGAGGGCAGCCCCCGGAGCCGGGAGATGAGGTGGATCTTCCGCAGCAGGGTGTACCGGCTTCGCTGGGCTTCGGCCCCGGCCCCCATGATCGGGATGTTGACCGCGTCCAGGGCCCCGCGGCCCATGGCCTCGAAGACCTTGGCCGCGTTGTTGCCCACCGTGGCGGTGACGATGAGGATGGGACAGGGGGTGGCGGCCATGATCCGGCGGGTGGCCTCGACCCCGTCCATGCCCGGCATGATCAGGTCCATGAGGATCAGGTCGGGCAGGTCCCGGCCGCACCGGGCCACGGCCTCCCGTCCGTCCCGGGCCACCCAGGCGATCTCGTGGCCGGGGACGCTCAGAAGGATGCGCCGCAGGCTCTCCACGGCCATGGCCAGATCGTTGACAAGGGCGATTCGCATGGGATCGACGTCGTTTCTCACGCCACCTTGAAGCGGGAGACCTCGTCCTGGAGCCCCCGGGCCGCGTCGTTGAGCTGTTCGATGGCCATGAAGGATTCCTGGAGCGACTCCACGGTCTGCTGCATCTCCTCGCTCAGGCTGACCATGGCGCTGTTGATCTGCTGGGCGTTTTCCGACTGGTACTGCATCGACTCGTTGACCCCCTCGAAGCTGGGGGTGAGGGACTTGACCTGCTCGATGATCCGGGTGAGCTGGGTGCTGATCTGGCCCACATTGTCGGCGCTCCGCTGGACCTCGGCGATAAAGGCGTCCATCTCCATGACGCCGGCGGAGACGGCCGACTGCATCTCCTGGACCATCTGGTCGATGTCCAAAGTGGCCACCGCCGTCTGGTCGGCCAGCCGGCGGATCTCCCGGGCCACCACGGTGAACCCGCGGCCGTATTCCCCGGCCTTTTCCGCTTCGATGGCGGCGTTCAGGGAGAGCAGGTTCGTCTGATCGGCCACCTTGGTGATGGTGGTCACCACCGAGGTGATGTTGGCGGCCTTTTCGTTGATGGCCTCCAGCTTGCCCGAGATGGATTTGGAAGCGCTCTCCATGTGGTGCATGGCCTCTTCCATCTGGGACAGATTGTCCTGGCCGGAGTTGGCGTAATCCGCCGTCTGTTCGGACTTGGCCGCCACCTTCCGCATGGTCTCCACCAGCTCCTCGGAAATGTTGGAGATCTCGGCCACCGACCGGACCACGTTGTTGGTGGATTCCATCTGGGTCTTCATGACCGCCTCCTGCTGCTTGGAGGTGGCCGACAGCTCCGTGGCCGACGAGGTCACCTGGATCCCCGACCGCTGCACCTGGCCGATGAGTGCGTTGAGGTTGTGGGCCATCTCGCTCAGCTTGGCGATGAGGAGGCCCACCTCGTCCTCGTGGGTCTGTTCGATCTCGGCGGTCAGATCCCCGTCGGAAATGGCCTCGGCGAACCGGACGGTCCGGTTGATGGGGCCCATGATCCGGCTGTGGATCCGCCGGCCGGTGAGGGCCATGGCCGCGATGGCGAAGAGGCCCACCGCCAGAATGATCTTCCAGACGCCCTGGACCCGCTCGGCCTCGGATTCGGCCCGGCCCCGCACCCGGTCGGAGACCTTCTGGAGGTCGTCCAGCCCCGCCATGAGCGCATCGGTGGTCCCGGTGAGAAGCCGGTTCTTCTCGGCGATGGCCGCCTCCTCGCTCAACCACAGCCGCTGGAGCCGGACGATGCCGGTCTCGCTGTCCAGGAGAATCGACCGGAGGGTTTCAAAGGCCGCTTCGATCCGGGTCAAAACGGCGGTCAACGGTTCCGACTCCGCCACCCGGGTCTTGAGCCGCTTCAGCCCGTCCTGGACGTTTTCCGCCGTGGGCGCGATCTTTTCGGATCGGATGGCCGCGATCCGCTCTTTATCCGTAAGGAGCAGGACCTTCTGCCCGTAATTGGTCAAAAACGCGATGTTGAGCCGCAGATCGGCGCCGATCTTCTGGGTTTCCGCCAGTTCCGCCAGGTGGAACTCCACGGCGCGATCACCAGGGCCGCCGGCCTGGCTGGCGGGCGTCAGCCGGTCCTGGATGGCCCGGGCGATCCCGTCGGCGAACCGCTCGGCATCCTGATGGAGCCGCCCCCCCAGTTCGTCGATGCGGGCGATCTTCTCCTGGATGGCGGTTCTCAGCGTAAGCCGGCTCCGGGCGGCTTCGTGGATGGCTTCGCTCCGCTGGACGGCGGCCTTGAGATGCCGCTCCAGGGCGGCGAAGAGGTCCCCGTTGCCGTCGGACGCTCCGGCCGCCGGATCGGCCATTTTCCCGGTCAGTTCCTTGAGGATGGCGATGTTGCGGGTGAAGACCGTCTCATAGGTCGCGGACCCGGCCAGGGATTCCAGCTCCGCCAGGGTGTCGGCTTCGGTGATGAGGTATTTGCGGGCCACAAAGGCCGTGACCGCTTCCCGGAGGTTCTGGCTGGCCCGCTCCATGGGCATGACGATCTCGGTGAGCCGGGTCTGGCTCTTCACCAGCCGGCTGTTGGACAACAGGCTGGTCGCCGCGAGGCCGACGATGACGAGGATGCCCATGAGGACGAGTCCCCACAGCATTTTGGCGATGGTCATCCGCTTCATCAGCGCTTTTACCTTCCCTTTCATGACGCCTCTCCTCTTTATGGTTCCCCGATCAAATCGAGCACCGCTTCGATGAATGAATTGTCCTGGAAACTGCTTTTGGTCAGATAAT
>CAZZBE010000038.1:0-3563 GCA_964652715.1 uncultured Desulfobacteraceae bacterium | reverse complement strand
TCGAGCACCGCTTCGATGAATGAATTGTCCTGGAAACTGCTTTTGGTCAGATAATAATTGGCGCCGGCCTCCATTCCCCTGAGCCGGTCCTCTTCGGTGTTTTTGTACGACACCACCATGACGGGCAGGGACTTGAATTTCTCATGTCCCTTCATCTGGGTAATCAGCTCAATGCCGTTCATCCGCGGCATGTCGATGTCCGACACCACCATATCATAGGTTTTGGAGGTGGTCCGCAACAGGTTCCAGGCGTCCATGCCGTCCACCGCCACATCCACGGCGTACCCCTTGCTCTCCAGCAGCTTCCGCTCCATCTCCCGCACCGTGATGGAATCGTCCACCACCAAAATCTGCTTCCGGTCCGGCGTCTCGTCCTCCCGGCGGGACCGGCCGATCTTTTGGAGCCGCTGGGCCCCGGTCAGCATGCCGTCGATGGACCGCACCAGGTCGTCGATGTCGAAGATCAGCACCGGCGCGCCGTCGAGCATGATGGCCATGGTGCTGATGTCCGAGACCTTCCCCAGGCGCGGGTCCAGGGGCCGGACCACCAGATCGTATTCGCCCACGAAGGCGTCCACCATGAGGCCGTAGGAATGGACCCGGTCGCTGATGACCACGATGCGAAGCGGGTCCTGCGCGTCGTCGGTCTTTTCCAGCTCCAGCACGTCCCGGACGTTGACCAGGGAGATGTTCTTGTCGGCCAGGCGGAAATACTGCCGGTCCTCCACCGTGTCGATCTCTTCCCGGCTCAGGGTCAGGCACCGGTCGATCCGGGCCAGGGGGAAGGCATAGGTCTCCCCGGCGATCTCCACGATAAACGTGCGGATCACCGACAGGGTCAGGGGCAGTTCCAGGTGGAAGCTGAGCCCTTTGCCGGGCCGGGAGACGGCCCGGACGATGCCCCCCACCTCGTGGACCATGCTGTGGACCACGTCCAGCCCCACGCCCCGGCCGGAAATTTCGGTGACCTCGTCCCGGGTGGAAAAGCTGGGCAGGAACAGGAATTCCATGAGTTCCGGCTCGGTCAGCTTGTCGAGCATCTCGGCGCTGGCGAGGCCCTTGCCGAGGATTTTGGCCCGGAGGTCGTCCAGGTCGACCCCCCGGCCGTCGTCGGAGATGGTGATCATCAGCATCCCCGACCGGTGGGCCGCCTCCAGCCGGAGGGTTCCGGTTTCGGGCTTCCCCGCCGCGGCCCGGGTCTCGGGGGTCTCGATGCCGTGATCCAGGGCGTTGCGCAGCAGGTGGCTCAGGGGGGCTTCCAGCTTCTCCAGGATGTCCCGGTCCACCTCGGTGGTCTTGCCCACGATATTGAACCGGACCTTTTTCCCCAGCTCCCGGGCCAGGTCCCGCACCATCCGCGGAAAGGGCTGGATGCCGTCGGCGAAGGGCCGCATCCGGACGCCGATAATCTCGTGGTAAAGGCGGTCCGAGAGGTTTTCCGAGGAGCTGGTGAACCCTTCCAGCCGGTTGATCCGGCTCACCAGCTTCTGACTGCAATCCCGGGCCCTCTCCCTGGCCTGGTGGATGGCATGGCGGATCTGGGGGTCCGCGTCCCCCGTCTCCGCCATCTCCTGGAGCCGCTCCAGGGTCGAAAAGAGTTCCGCATGGTTTTTCTTCAGGGCCACCAGGGAATCGTAGAAGGGGGGCAGCCACCGGACGGACACCACCACCTCGCCGGCCAGCGACATGAGGCGCTCGATCTTGCCGGCGGTCACCCGGACCATCCGGTCCGTCCCGGCCGGCTCTTTGCGTTCCCGCCGGGGTTCCGACGCCGGGGGCGACGTCGGCCCGGACCGCGTCTCCGATCGGTGCGCCGGTTTTTTCTCCGCCGGCGGGGACGCAGAGGGTTCGGGGGCCGTTTGGGGTTTCGACGGCGGCGCCGCTTCGTCAGGAACCGGTTCGGGCGGCGTTTCCGCCGCGGGAGCCGGTGGGGCCGATTTCGCCGGTTCCGGCGCCCGTCGCCCGGCCGGGGGGCGGTCCGCCTTGCCCGGGGAATGGATCCGGACGATGGCGGCGGCCAGATCGTCGATCTCCTTCTGATGGCCGGCAAGCCAGTCCTCGTAGCCGTCCCCGGCGGCGTCGGAGATCCGGTTGAGCATATCCACGCCCTTCAGGAGCACGTCCACCGCCTCGGAGGAGAGGGAGAGTTCTCCCTTTTGGGCGGCGACGAAGCAGTCCTCCATGGTGTGGGCCAGCTTGACCGCCGCATCCAGTTCCACGATCCGCGCGCCCCCCTTGATGGAGTGGGCCGCCCGCATCAGGGACTCGATGGGATCCGTCGCGCCCGGATCGTTTTCCAGGGCCAGGAGTCCCTCGTTGAGGGTGGCGGCGTGCATCTCCATCTCGGACCGGAACAGGTCGAGCATGGAGAAGTCGCTCAGGTCCGTGCCGCCGCCGTTGATCATTGGACGCTCCGTGTGAGGCTGTAGATCAGGAGTTCATCGTCCAGGAAGGCCACGTAACGGCCCTCCCATTTGAAGATGCCCTTGGTGAAGGTGGACTGGGCCTTGGCCACCGTCACCGGGACGTTCCGGAACGCGGTGGTCTGGATCCGGTGGATGCCAACGATTTCGCTCACCGGAAAGACCCATTTCCCGTCGTCGCCGTGGATGACCATCATCCGTTGGTACCGGGTCTTGTCGGCCGGTTTTCCCGACCCGGCCTTCGAAGTTCCGGACCCCCCGGAGGTCTCGATGCCCAGCAGTTCCCTGATGGAGACGCAGAGCTGGATTTCGCCCCTGACGTTGATGATCCCCGTCAGTATCCGGTTCTTTCGGTGGGGAAGCGTATGGCGCTTGAGGGATTCGGGATCGATGACCTCCGAGAGCACCTGGGTCCGGAGGGCCAGCCATTCCGTCTCCACCCGGAAGAGCGCCAGGGAGATCGTCTGGAACTGCTCCTCTTCCTTTTCCGAGGACATGATCCCGGCCCATTCCTCCCGGTAGGCGTCGGGCAGATCCTGGTCCAGCAGCCGGCGCCCGGACTGGATAAAGACCTCGCAGTTCCGGCAGTGGATGACCTCCCGGAGGACCGGGCAGCGCTTCTCCTTGCTCCACACCCCGATCTTCTGCCAGCATTCGTCCATGGGCTTTTCCACGGATGTTTTTGCCCCGGGGGAGGTCATGACGCTTCCTTCTCCCGGATCCGCCGGGCCCGCCGGCGCATCCGTTCCGCCCTTTCCCGTTCGCCCCGGTGCTCCATGATAAAGGCCAGGTGGCTCATGGCTTCATGGTGGTTCGGGTCCAGGTAGACCGCCTTGTTGAACGCCTCTTCGGCCCGCTCTTCGTCGTCCATGGCATGGCAGATAAGGCCCATGAGGAAATGGGCCCGGATGTGAAAGGCGTTTTCGCCGACCGTCTTTTCGCACATCCGGAAGGCCTCCTCCATCTTTCCCTGATCCGCCATCCGCTGGGCCTCCTCCAGGCGGTCCTCCACCGCCGGGGTCGGAGCGGGCTGAGGGTCGGCCGGCTGTCTGGGCGGTTCCGGGGGCCGGCTCGGGACCGGCCGGGGCGGATGCCGGGGGCCGGTCCCGGCGTCGGCGGCCGGCGGGGCCGCGGGCGGGC
>CAZZBE010000037.1:0-23915 GCA_964652715.1 uncultured Desulfobacteraceae bacterium | reverse complement strand
GCACCATCGCCCTGACCTATCTGGAATTGGCGGCCTTTTCCCACGGCCTCGGCGCCTGCTGGGCCGGGTATTTCAACTCCGCCGCCACCCAGTGGACGCCCATGAAGGAGGCCCTGGGGCTCCCCGACGACCACGCGCCCTTTGGTTCGATGATGATCGGCCATCCCCGGTACGACTACCACCGGCTGCCCAAGCGGAAGCCGGCCAAAATCCTGTGGCGATAAATCCACCCACCGAACTTGTTCTGACAAAGGAGAAGACCCCATGAAAGTGATCGCATTCAACGGAAGCGCCCGAAAAGACGGCAACACGGCAAGCATGGTCCGCGCGGCCCTGACGGAAATCGAAAAGGCCGGCATCGAGACGGAGTTCTTCCAGTTTTCAGGGAAAAAGATCCAGGGCTGCATCGCCTGCTACAAGTGCATGGAGAACAAAGATCAGCGGTGCGCCGTGGACAAGGACGTCGCCAATGAGTGCATCGGGAAGATGCTGGCCGCCGACGGGATGATCCTGGCCTCCCCCACCTATTTCGCGGACATCAGCGCGGAACTCAAAGCCCTCATCGACCGGGCCGGCCTGGTGGCCAAGGCCAACAACGAGATGTTCAGGCGGAAGGTCGGCGCGGCCCTGGTGGCGGCCCGGCGCGGCGGGGCCATCCACGCTTTCGATACCATCAACCATTTTTTCACCATCAGCCAGATGATCATCCCCGGCGCCAACTACTGGAACATGGGGTTCGGCATGGACAAGGGGGATGTGGAAAAGGACGAAGAGGGGATCGGAACGGCCCGGCTCCTTGGCGAGAACATGGCCTGGCTGATGAAAAAAATCTACGGATAGGGAAAAGGCGAAACTTTCTGAAATCGAAAGCCCTGGCGGGGCGACACATACCAGACCGGGGCATCGCCCCGGGCTTCGTCAGCACGCCCCGCTGTATTCCGCCAGAAACCGGTCGAAAAAGGCGGCCATGAAGGCGTGGCGCTCTTCGGCCATGCGGCGGCCGGCGGGGGTGAGCATCCGGTCTTTGATGCCGATGAGCTTGACCTTGAACTCCCGGTAGCCGGTGTCGTCGATGGAGTAGGGTTCGGTCCGCTCGACATCCACGTCGGGGTTGTGGAGCCGGGCCCCGATCTCCCCGGCGAAAAGATAGGCCCGGGCCACCCCCACCGCGCCGATGGCATCCATTTTATCGGCGTCGAACAGGACCCGGGCCTCCGGGGTTTCGGGCCGCTGGTCCCCGCGGAACCGGTGGCTTCGGATGCAGTGGCGGACATTCTCCTTCCGCGCCGCCGACAGCGGCAGGTTCCGGAGGACCGGGCCGGCCAGTTCCGCCCCTTTCCGGGCGTGGCAGACCCGGCCGTTGACCCGGTCCTGGTCCGCCCGGCCGATGTCGTGGAGCAACGCGGCGATCCGCAGAACGGTCATGTCGGCATTTTCCGCCGGACCGATGCGTTCGCAGAGGTTGCAGACCCGCCGGGTATGCTCCCAGTCGTGACTGCCCCGGGCGTTTTTGAAAAACGACCGGGCCGCGGCTTCCGCTTTCCGAACCGCTTCGTCTATTTCCGTTGCCATACCGGACCATACGGGGTCTTTTTCGGGGGAGATCGGGTGGGACGTTGGATCATTATTTGTAATTGACAAGGGCTTCCCGGTAGGCCTCGTCCAGGTCGTCCCAGGCGGTTTCCATGCCGCTTTTGAGGCTTTCCCAGCGGCCCTCGTCGGCGGACTGGAGTTCCGTCAGGGTTTTCCGGGCGTATTCCTGTTTCAGTTCCAGTTCGGCGATCTGTTTTTCGATATCGATTTTCGAGCCGGTTCCGGCCGACCGAGCCTTGGATTTCAGGTCGGCGATCTCCTTCCGCCGCGTCTCGAGTTTGGATTCCATGTCGTTGATGAAGGTGTCTCGGGTCGCCATATTGTCTCCTTTCCATTGGGTTCCTCGAAGAGGCGCGGCGTTATCCTCTCCGCCGCGCCGGATACCGCTCCACCCATTGTAACATATTTTCCGGGGCGTGGGCTTTTTTCCATTGTCCGTTCCCGGGAACCCGGACCTCCGAGGTTTTGGAAATCTCGGAGGTCTTTCGGTTATTCCGCCATCATCTTCCGAAGCACATAGGGCAAAATCCCCCCATGCTGATAATAGGCCACGTCGATGTCGGAGTTGAGACGGGACGCAACCTCGAATTCAACAGTCTCGCCGCCGTCTTTTTTCGCCGTGACCTTGAGGGTCTTGCGGGGGCTCATGTTGGCGATTCCCTCAATGTCGAAGGTCTCGGCGCCGGTCAACCCCAGGCTTTCCCACCCCTCCCCTTCCTTGAAGGTCAGGGGGAGCACGCCCATGCCCACCAGGTTGGACCGGTGGATCCGCTCGTAGGATTCGGCGATGACCGCTTTGACCCCCAGCAGGAGGGTTCCCTTGGCGGCCCAGTCCCGGGAAGAGCCGGTTCCGTATTCCTTGCCCCCCAGCACGATGAGCGGGATCCCCTCTTCCATGTACCGCATGGCCGCGTCGTAGATATAGGTCGATTCATCCTCGGGAAACTTGCGGGTGAAGCTGCCCTCTTTGTCCACCAGTTTGTTTTTAATGCGGATGTTGCCGAAGGTCCCCCGCATCATCACCTCATGGTTGCCGCGGCGGGAGCCGTAGGAGTTGAAATCCGCTTTTTCGACGCCGTTGTCGATGAGGTACCGCCCGGCGGGATATTGTTCCGGGATGGCCCCGGCCGGCGAGATGTGGTCGGTGGTGACGGTATCCCCCAGCAAGGCCAGGGCCCGGGCGCCCCGGATGTCGCCCGGTTTGTCCACATCCAGGCTGAACCCCTCGAAATAGGGCGGGTTTTTGATATAGGTCGAATCGTCCCGCCAGGCGTAGGTGGTGCTTTCGGTCACCGAGAGATCCCGCCAGAATTCGTCGCCGTCGAAGATCCGGCCGTATTCTTCCGCATAGAAGTCGGTCTTGACGTGGGCGTCAATGAGATCCTGGATCTCCTCCGGGGCGGGCCAGATCTCCTTCAGGTAGACGGGGTCGCCGTTGGGGTCCAGGGCCACCGGGTCGGACGCGAGGTCGAGATCGATGCGGCCGGCCAGGGCGAAGGCCACCACCAGCATGGGGGAGGCGAGGAAATTGGCCCGCACCCGCTGGTGGATCCGGGCCTCGAAGTTCCGGTTGCCCGAGAGCACCGACGCCACGGTCAGGTCGTTTTCCGCGATGGCCTTTTCGATTTCCGGATGGAGCGGCCCGCTGTTGCCGATGCAGGTGGTGCAGCCGAAGGCCGCCAGGTGGAACCCGAGGGCTTCGAGGTAGGGGAAGAGACCGGCGTCCTCCAGGTAGTCGTTGACCACTTTTGAGCCCGGCGCCAGGGAGGTCTTGACGTAGAACGGAACCCGGAGTCCCCGCTTGACCGCCTTTTTGGCCAGGAGCCCGGCCCCCAGCATGACAAAGGGATTGGAGGTGTTGGTGCAGGAGGTGATGGCGGCGATGACCACCGTGCCGTCGCCGATTTTGGCGTCCCGGCCGTTGAGGGTCACGTCGTAGAGCTGCCGGCCGCTGGGGGTGCAGCCGTCCTGGCGCTGGGTGACGCAGCCGGATTCGTCGTGGAACTTGGAGATGTGTTCCTTGTCCGCGTCCCGCTCGTAATCGCAGCCCAGGATGTCGCCGAAGGTCTTTTTGAGGTTGGAAAGGGGGATGCGGTCCTGGGGACGGGCGGGTCCGGCCAGGGCCGGTTCGATGGTGGAGAGGTCCAGCTCCAGCACGTCGGTGTATTCCGGATCGGCCTCGCCGGTGTAGAACAGCCCCAGTTCCTTGGCGCAGGCCTCGACGATTTCGGCCCGTTCCCCCCGTGCCGTGGCCCTGAGGTACTGGATGGTCTTTTCGTCCACCGGGAAAAATCCCATGGTGGCCCCGTATTCCGGGCTCATGTTGGCGATGGTGGCCCGGTCGGGGACGGTCAGTTTTTTCATCCCCGGGCCGAAGAACTCCACGAATTTTTCCACCACCCCGTATTCCCGCAACATCTGGGTCGCCCGCAGCACCATATCGGTGGCCGTGGCGCCGGCGGGCGGTTCGCCGGTGAATTTCACCCCGATGACCTCGGGGATGGCCATGAAATAGGGCTGGCCCAGCATGACGGCCTCGGCTTCGATGCCGCCCACGCCCCACCCCATGACGCCGATGCCGTTGATCATGGTGGTGTGAGAATCCATCCCCACCAGGGTGTCGGGGTAGGCGACCGTCCGGCCGTTCTCGTCGGCGGTGATAATGACCCGGCCCAGGTGCTCCAGGTTGACCTGGTGGCAGATGCCGGAATTGGGCGGGACCACGGCGAAGTTCCCGAAGCTCTTCTGGGCCCATTTGAGGAGCGCGTACCGCTCGCCGTTCCGTTCGTACTCCTTGGCCACATTGCCTTTGAGGGCCTTTTCGGCGCCGAAATAATCGAGTTGGACCGAGTGGTCCACGATCAGTTCCGAGGGGATGAAGGGGTTGATCCGTTTGGAATCGCCGCCCTGGGCCTTGACCGCGTCCCGCATGGCCGCCAGATCCACCACGGCCGGGACCCCGGTGAAATCCTGCATCAGGACCCGGGCCGGGTGGTAGGGGATCTCCACGGGCGCGTCGTATCGCTTTTGCCATCCCGCCACGTTTTTGAGATCCGCTTCCGTCACGATGGCGCCGTCCATCTTCCGGAGCAGGTTTTCCACCAGGATGCGGATGGAAAAGGGGAGCCGGTCGATGTCGGCGATGCCTTGTTTTTCAAGTTGTCGGATGTCGAACAGGGAATAGGGTTTTCCTGAAATCGATACGGATCGGCTATAGGCGTCTTTGTCCATGGATTCCCTCCTTGGGATCGGGTTGCATTAGTTGGCGTTTGCCTGTTTATTATAATCCGGGATTTCAGCGGATGACAATCCATTTCCCCGGACATTTTTCCGGCCCGGGGCCGCTCGTCCCGATTCCGGACCCCGGAGGAAACTGACCACTGCGCCGATGCCGGCCGTGAGGGCCCCGGCCAGCATGGCCGTGCGGAAGGCGGTCATGAAGATGGGTTCCAGGTTGGGCCTGTAAGTCTTGAACGGCTCGCCCCCCGACAGGTCGTGGAACAGGCTGTTGAACAGGGTCCCGGCCAGGGCGATCCCCGCCACCATGCCCAGATTCCGGGCCGCCGCCGTGGTGGCCGCCGCGATCCCCATCCGGTTCCGGGGCACGGCGCTCATGATGGCCGCGGTGTTGGGCGAGATGAAAACAGCCGTGCCGACCCCCGCCAGGGCCATGCGCCAGGCGATGTCGATATCGCTACTGCCGGGCGTGAGGCGCGACAGGGAATAAAGGGCGGCCGCCAGGATGGCCATCCCCAGGGTGCAAAGGGCGCGGGACCCCATGTGATCGGACAGGTGGCCGGAAACCGGCGCCGCGGCGAACAGGCAGATGAACGGCATGACCATGAGGAGGCCGGTGTGGCTCACGCCGCGCCCGGCCGGGTGCATCAGGAAAAAAGGCATCAGGAAGACCAGGGTGAACAGCCCCATGAAAAGGATCATGGCGGCGGCCACCGGCAGGGTGAACAGCCGGATGGTCAACAGCGAAGGCGACAGAATGGGCGGGTCGGCGCGGCGCTCCACCATCGCGAGTGCGATTCCGGACAGCAGGGAAACGGCGGCCGGAATCAGGACGGCGGGTGATGCATATCCCCAGTCGTAGGCGTGGGAAACGACCACCAGGGCCGGGGCCAGGGTCAGGACCAGGAGGACGGCGCCGGCCCAGTCGAAGGGTTCGGGGCGGACCTCGTCCGTGGGGCCGCCCCGGAGGATCCGGTCCGCCGCCGCGCCGGTGATCAGCCCGATGGGGATGTTGATGTAGAAGATGACCTGCCAGGGGGCCAGGTGGAGGATCCATCCCCCCAGGGCCGGTCCCAGGGTGAGCCCGGAGGCCACCACCGCGCCCACCATCCCCATGGCCCGGCCCCGTTCCGCCGTCGGAAAGACGTCGGCCACCAGGGCCTGGGTGCAGGCCATGATCATGGCGGCCCCCACCCCCTGAAACGCCCGGGCCGCGATGAGCCAGGCGGCGCTGTCGGCCGCGCCGCAAAAGAGCGACCCGACAGAAAAGATCAGCAATCCCCGGCTGTAGACCCATCGGCGGCCCTTGATGTCGCTCAACCGCCCGAAACTCAGCAGCAGGGAGGAAACGGTGAGGAGGTAGATCATCGTGACCCACTCGATGACGGCCATCTCCGAATCGAGTTCCGCCATGATGGTGGGCAGCGCCACATTGACGATGCCGCCGTCCAGGGTGGACATGAAGACGCCGACGGCGACCAGGGCGAAGACCAGCCATTTGTGGGGCGGTGAATGGGGACTGTCCATAATTTTATTTAACATCGGCCGGTTAAAATAGCAAGTGATCTCCCGGTTCCCGACGGCAAAGTATAAAAAGCGGTTGAAGTTTCCGTCTTCATATCCTATGGTATTGGGACATGACTATGCTAAAGAACCGTTCAATTCGAATAAAGGATAAAGAGGAGGCCAATGTGACGGAGGAGATGGAAAACAACGCCCAGATCATTAAATCGCGGTTCCGGATGATGGGCGAGGGGAAGATCGACCAGTCGGATATATCTCATTTAAGCGAAGCGAGCATCCGGGCCTTTCTGACCATTTCCGATCCCGATGGATGGCCCTCCGGGATTGCCCATTTGAAAAAATACGTGGCCGAAGAGACGGTCGCCTGACCGGCGATTTTGCCCCAACCCGCCACACCCAGGGAGGTTGAATGGATTTTGAACAGGATCTGACGTCCGACGAACAGCAGTTTCTCCGGGCGCTCCATGACAGCGTCGGCGGCGATCCGGGCGGCAACGCGTCCATGTACGCAGTGGGCGAGACCTTGGGCATGGACCGCGCCGTTGCGTCCCGAACCGCTGAAAATCTCATGAGCTGGGAACTGGTGGAGGTGCGGACCCTGTCCGGGGCCATCGGGGTGACCCCGGCCGGGGCGGACCTGATCGGCGCATCGGGCGGCGGAGAGGCGGACGCCGGCCTTGGGAAGGGGCCCGTGGTCGACGAAGCCGCCCGCCGGCGCGTCGAGGCGGTGGCCGGCGATCTGAAAAGCCGGATCGGCGGCATGGGTCTCGGCTATGATCAACTCTCTGAATTGACCGCCGATTTAAAGACCATCGACGCCCAGCTGGGATCGCCCAGGCCCAAAACCGCCGTTCTCCGGGCCTGTCTTGAATCCATTGAGGACGCGGTGTCCGAGGCCGGTGCGCCGGAGCTTCGGTCCCGGATCCTGGATCTTCTAAACGCCTGATAAACGTAAGGGGCGGAAGCCCCGCTCCGGGCCAACCGACGAGTGGAAAGATCCGATGGTACCGAAAAAAGCATTTATCAACAAACACAATCAGGCCACCTTTGTCTGCCCCTCCTGCGGGAGCGCCAAGGTCGTCGATGTCGCCAAGTTCCTCGCCATCAAGAAACCGGTCCGCTTCAAACGGAAATGCCGGTGCGGGGAGATCACGCCGTTTCTGCTGGAGCGGCGGCAGTACTATCGGAAGCCGGTGGACATCGAAGGGACCTGCCGGGTGCTGAAGCATAACGGCCGGATCGCCGTTCGCATCCGGGACCTTTCCCGGTCCGGGCTGAAGATCGACCTCCTGGAAGAAAGCGACCTGGAGATCGGCGACAAGCTTTTCGTGGAGTTCCGGCTGGACAACAAACAGCGGACCCTGATCCAGCGGGAGGTGGTTATCCGGAAGATGTTCGGCCTGAGCCTGGGCACGGAATTCACCTCCCGGGATCCCGGCAATCCCATCGACAAGGCCTATGATCTGGCCATCGGGTTTTACACCTTCAGCTGATGCCAACCCATCCATAAACCAAGGCCCCTGACGCCGGTGGAAAATCAACAAACGATCCTTCCGGAAAGAGGGGAGGAGATAGCGTTCGCTTTGAATCCGGCCCTTTCCGTCGTCATCCCGGTCCTCGGCGAGGCCCGAACCATCAATGGCGCCGTCGCCCGTCTCTACCGGGATGCCGGGGGCCAGCGCATTGAAGTGATCGTCGTGGACGGCGATGACCGGGCCGGGACCTTGGCGGTCATCGACGATCCACGGGTCGTCCAGGTCCGCTCTCCCGCGGGGCGGGCCAAGCAGATGAACGCCGGCGCCGACCGGGCCGGCGGCGACCTCCTCCTTTTTTTACACGCCGACACGTTTCTGCCCCCGGATGGGCTGGGGCTTATCCGGCGAGCGCTCACTGGATCCGGTCGGATCGGCGGCGCTTTCGATCTGGGCATCGACTCCCGGAGAATATCGCTGAGACTGATCGAAATCGTCGGCGGCCTCCGCTCCCGGATCACCCGCCTCCCCTACGGCGATCAGGCCCTCTTCATCAGAAAGAACCGGTTCGAACAGTTGGGCGGCTTTTCCGAGGTTCCCCTCATGGAGGATGTGGACCTGATGCGGCGAATCAAGCGTCGGAAATGGCCCATCGCCATCCTGCCCCAAAAGGTGTGCACCTCCCCCCGAAGATGGGAGCGCGAGGGGGTGCTCTACGGCGCCCTGAGAAACTGGACCCTCCTGACCCTTTACCTGATGGGCGTCTCTCCGGTTCGGCTGGCGCGACACTATCGGTGCTGACCGCGAAATATTTCTTTACAATTCTATGATCCTGTGAAAAAAATGAGCGCTTAACGTCTGATGCCGCCCCCGTTCCGCCGTCTATCTCCGCGGTTCGCTGGAGGACTTTGACTCGAACGAACCATCCATTCCGTACGCCAATGAATGCACGACACGCCCTGAAAACGCCGGCATGGTTGAACGACGCACCGACATCCATCCGAGAGACTTTCGAAGAGCGGGAGCGCGGGTTTATCGCCCCCTACGGTTGCATGAGCGCCGAATCCAAAGGCCGACAGCGGGACGAACCCCCCTGCCCTATCCGCACCGCCTTCCAGGTGGACCGGGATCGCATCCTCTATTCCAACGCCTTCCGGCGGCTGAAGCACAAAACCCAGGTCTTTCTTTCCCCTCTGGGAGATCAGTACCGGACGCGGCTGACCCACACGCTGGAGGTGGCCCAGATCTCCCGGACGGCGGCCCGGGCCATGCGCCTCAACGAGGACCTGGCCGAAGCCATCGCCATGGGCCATGACCTGGGCCATACGCCCTTCGGCCACAGCGGCGAAACGGCATTGAAGGAGATCTTCTCCGGGGCGTTCGCCCACAACGCTCAGAGCCTTCGGGTGGTGGATATGCTGGAAAGGAAGGGGGAAGGGCTGAATCTCACCTGGGAGGTGCGGGACGGGATTTTAAAGCATTCCAAAGGATACGGAAAGATCATCCCGGACAACCCCAACGAACAGCCCGCCACGGTGGAAGGCCGGATCGTCCGGGTGGCGGACATCATGGCCTACCTCAATCACGATCTGGACGACGCCATTCGCAGCCGGGTCATCAGCGCCGATCAGACGCCCGAATCCTGCATCGCCGTTTTAGGGCGGAACCACTCGGAACGAGCCACCACCATGATCCGGGACCTGATTTTCTCCAGCCGTTTGGAGGGGGACGATTTCAAGCTGGACATGAGCGGGGAGGTCTATGGCGCCATGACCCATCTTCGCCATTTTCTCTATGAAAATGTTTACCGGGCGGCTGAAGTCCACGAGGAATTCGTCAAGGCCAAGAAGATCCTGTCGGACCTTTACGGGTATTTTATGAACGAACCGGAGATGCTCGCGGAAGAACTGGACAATATGGAGATGCAGCCGTACGCCAGCAACGCCCTGCCCCACCAGCGGATCGTCGCCGACTTTATCGCCACCATGACCGATCGGTACGCCCTCGATCTCTACACCGCCCTGTTTCTTCCCTCCCCTCTCGTGTAGCCCGACCGTCGAGGCCCCCCCTGCCCTATCCTGCGCCATAAGGCCGCACCCGATCCCGGATGCGGCCCGAAGTCACTGCTTCCGCAAATGTTTCGGCGAGTCGCTCCCCCAATTCGGCGGCTTGACGCCAGTAGGCGATCCGTTCTTTATCCCGTCCGAAAAAGGTCCAGAAGTCACCACGGTCGGGGATTTTACCGTGGGGCAACCGGTCCAGAAACGCCTGGGAGGGGGACGCCATCACGGTATGATCCAGATGGACCGGCCGTCGCCGGCGGAGCTGTTTGTCGAGCCAGCCGGGGATAATCCGGTCTGTGTAGTGGGGGAAGAGGATGATCCCTTTTTGGGGTGAAAACGGCAGATCCATGTGGTAGTCGGTCACCCCGCCGTCCCGATACATGCCCGAAGGGGCGTCGGGAATTGAAGGGACCCCGGACATGACCAGGGGAATCGAGCCGGAGGCCAGAAGGGCGGGTTTCAGGTTTTTCCGGGAGAGGGGGACGCGGCGGGTCGGCAGCCCGTCGCGGCCGGAGATGGGCAGGGTTCCACGTGGATCATGAAAAACCACCCGGTCGAAAAAAAGGCCCAGCAACCTCCGATGGAGGGCGTTGCCCAGGAAGGCCGCCGACATCCCGGCGCCCTGGAGGAACCGGCTTTCCGAGGCCGTCATCCCATCGCGGCTTCGCACCGCCATGGCATGGAGCCGGAGAAATGGGTGGCTAAGGATTTCTTCTTCGCCCTTGCCGCCCATCAATTGGTCCAGAATCCGCCGGCCCTGGCGGCTCACCTCGGCCGGCGGCGGCTTCGATTTGTACCGCTGGCGGATGTAGGCGTCTTCAAACCGATCTATGGCCGACAAGGGATCGGCTTGGGCAACGGCGGCGAACCGCCAGGCGCCGGAGGAAGAGCCGACCAGATGAAGGGGCGTCTTTCGGTCCCGAAACCAGCGGGAGAACAGCCATCCATCCAGACGGCCCAGGATCAACCATTTGGGGCCGCCGGCCGCCCCGGCCACAACCTCCACTGTCTCCGGTTGGAGCCCTTCGTCCCGAATCCGCTCGAGCGCTATAGACCCGGCATAAAAATCAAGCATATCGATATTTAAAACGTCAGGTCTCGTCGTCCACATCCAGGGATTCGTCATCGGCGATTTTCAGAGGCGAGTTGACCGGATTGATGGAACCGGAATCCTCGAATTCGTCCTCTATATCGTCTTCCAGGAGTTCGTCGAGGTCTTCGGAGTCTTCGTCTTGGTCCTCCACCATCTCCTCTTCCGCTTCGATCTCTTCCGCCAGGATCACCTGATCGTCGAAAAAGACATCCACGGACGATTTGTCACCGTCCTTTTCGTAGAGATCGATAACGGCCTCGGCAAGCCGTTCGGCATAGGTTCGGGGGGGGTAGAGGTTGACGGTATGGAGAACGGAGATCACTTTCCCGATTCCCCCCGGGACGGCCTGCCGGATTTTTTCTTCATCATAGGACTGTTCGCATAGAAGGGACAGCATTTCTTTGTCGAGTTCGGCAAACTCGCTGATGGTCATCGTCTTCTCTTCTTCGTTCTTTGCAATCGTATATTTCTGTTTCATCGCATCGCTCCTTGAATGGGTGACCGGCCGTGCCGGGCTACTTTTTCTGTTCCTCTTTTCTTAACAACTCCTGATACCAGCACGAGAAATCGTACATGCCGCGGTACCGGTCTTCATCGTTGATCAGCCCCAGCGCCATCTCCAGAACGCCGCTCCCGTATTGGTTGCTGTAGTTGTCGAAGGACAGGCTCTGGAGGAACTCCCGGACCAGCATTTTGGTGGTGCGCCGGGTGGGGTCCCGCCGGATATCGATGGGATCCTTGGGCTCCAGGAACGGGTCCCACTTCTCGTACCCTCTTTTGAGAACGTGTTTCCGGCGCCGCTCCGACATCCCGTCCAACACGGCCCGTTTCCGCGCTTCAATCTCTTCGGGTGAAAACTCATCCATCGGTATTCTCCTCTGATGCCGGGGTTTCCGGGTTTTCGGTTTTCAACCCCAGATAATTTTCGTCATAGACCGTCAGCAGGGCCATGGACAAGGGGACGAGGACGTCCGCCATTTCCTTGTGACGGGTGGGGATGGACTGGACTAGCCGCCTGGAAATATCATGCAGTTTGTCATGGAGCATGTCCATATTGACGGTGGGGTAGGGCTCTCCGGGAACAAACCCGGACAGGCCGCAGGTATGTCCCTTTCCGCCGATGGCGGTGGGAATGCCGTAGAGGCGGCAGGTGATCGGACGGTGGTCGTACAGATCGCAACGGTCTTCATCGTTCAGCATGGGGCATCGCAACCGCTGTTCGGCAAGGTCGTCGAGGATGGCGTTCTGATCTTCGCCGGATTCCATCCGTTTGTAGGCATCCCGTTTGATTTTATAGGCGTCGCGGTCGGCGCGGTTGAGCTTTTCGGTGAGTGCCGCCCGCTGCTTTTCATCAAGGCGACGGTGATACATATGGTTGATGTAGAGTGCCTCGATGAGCGTGAGGTCGAAAAGTGCGTGGCAACAATCCGCGCAACCGACGGCGCATCGAACGCAATCGCCGTACTCCTCCTGGACGCGCCGGAAAGTGGCGTCCACGACGTTTCGGATCGCTTCGTATTCCCTGAAAAAGGGTTCAAAATCTATGTCCATGGCGACGTACCTCCTTTAAAAATAATATATTAAGCGTCGATGTTCCACGTGGAACATCGACGCCGCTATTTGCCGATGCAGAATTGGCTAAAGATGTGGTCCAGAAGATCGGGGGGCGCGGCGTCCCCAAGGACGTCTCCGATGGCGCGTTCGGCCTCGTGAAGATCAATGGCGACCAATTCCAAAGGAGCGTCGGCGTCCATTCCCGAACGGGCGCCGCGGAGTGCATCGAGTCCGCGGGTCAGGGTCTTGTGGTGGCGAAGATTGGGCATCGCCGATGCAGCGGCCTGGAAATCGCCGATGGCGAGGCTGCTGATCGCTTCCCGGAGATCTTCGATGCCGTCGCCCCACAGGGCCGAGGTTTTTACAAGCCGCGCCCCTTCGACCCCATCCGGCAATCCCGGCGGCTCATTGTCCTGGATCAGATCCCATTTGTTGATAACGATAATTCGCGCTTTGGATTGCGTCAAACGGATGGCGGATCGGTCTTCTTCGGTGATCGGTTCGCTGGCGTCCAGAACAAGGAGAACCACGTCGGCGGTCTCGATGGATTGGTGCGTTCTTTCAACGCCGATGATCTCCACAGGGTTGTCGGGCATGTGGAGGCCGGCGGTATCCAGCAGGATAGCGGGGACGCCGTCGATGGAAAGAGGCGCTTCGATTACGTCCCGGGTCGTGCCGGGAATCGGGGTGACGATGGCCCGCTCGTCGTTGAGCAGTGCGTTCATCAAACTCGATTTGCCCACATTGGGCCGTCCCACCACCGCCATCCGGAGACCGTCCCGAAGAAGCCGGGCGTTCTCGTATCCGCGACACAAATCGGTCAGGGGGCGGATGGCTTCCGTTTCCAGCCGTTCGGCCAACGCATCCGATGAGATCTCCTCGACGCCGTCTTCGGAGAAATCGATGGCGGCGTCGATCCGGGCCAGAATATCCCGAAGGGAACGCCGCACCGTACGGAGCCGATCCCCCATGGCGCCCTGGAGTTGGCCGGCGGCGGCGGCCAGGGCCCGCTCTGATTGAGCGTTGATCACATCGATAACCGCTTCCGCCTGGGTCAGGTCGATGCGGCCGCTGAGAAACGCCCGTCGGGTGAACTCTCCGGGATCGGCCATCCGGGCCCCGGCGGCCAGCACCCTTTCCAGGATGGCGCGCGACACGGCCTGCCCGGCGTGGGCCTGGATCTCCACCACGTCCTCACGGGTGTAAGAATGGGGCGCCTGCATGACAACCATCAACACCTCGTCGATGACCTCCTCGGAATCGAGCGACAGGATGTGGCCATGATAAAGCCGGTGGGAGGTCGGGGGGTCCGGACAGGGGCGGTTGCCGGTGCGGCGGAAGAGCCGGGTTGCGATGGGAATGGCCCCGTCCCCGGAGATCCGGACGATGCCGATGCCGCCGCTTCCCGGCGGCGTGGCGATGGCCGCTATGGTGTCCATGGCCCCATGTCACGCGTTCTTCTTTTTGCGCCCTTTCTTCTTGGGAAAGATCACCAGCTTCCGGTAAAAACCGTCCCCCATGCTCTGGGTCCGGACGGCGGCATCGTCGCGCAGGGACAGGTGGACGATGCGTCGGTCGTGGGAATTCAATTGCCCCAGGGTCACCGGTTTTCCGGTCCGTTTGGCTTTGGTGGACAATTTGGCGGCAAGCTCCTCCAAACGGGAGCGGCGGCCTTCGAGATAGCCCTCGATGTCCACCTGGACGCGGATCCGGTTGGCGGCGTGCTTATTGACAATCTTTTCCACCAGGTACTGGATCGCCTCCAGGGTCTGGCCGCGCCGGCCGATGAGCACGCCGGCATTGCCGCCCCTGACGTGGAGGAGGACCCGGTCGGGTTCTTTCTCGACGACGACCCGGGCCTCCTCGGTGATGGAATCGATGATCCGCTGGAGCCCCTCGACGCCCTTTTCCAGAGCGGCTTCGGCGGCCTCGTCCAGTTCCATCGGCGCCTGGGCCTCTGTTTTCTCCTCGGTTGTCTCTTCGGTACGCGTTTCCGGGGCGGGCGCATGGTCTTCCGGGGGCGCTGCTTCAGGCGATGTGGGCGGCGCCGGTTCCGCTTCAACAGCCGCTGAGGCGATCTCCTGGGGTTCGGCCGTCGCCTCCGCCGCGGGAGGGGGCGCGTCCCGCACCGGCGGTTCGCTTTCGGTCGGCGCGTCGAAGGTCTCTTCCATCAGGGAGGAGATGGTGTCGGCGATGTCCTCCTGCTCGGATTTTTGCTCATGGGGAGGGGAGGGCGTCTCGGCTTTGGGCGTCGGTTCCGGTTTGCCGCTCCGTTTTTTGCCCGGTTTTTTATGGGCGGAGACGCTGACGCGGATGCGGGCTTTCTTGGCGCCGACAAGGCCGAAGATGCCGGTGGCGCCGTAGGAGATCACATCGTATTTGAGTTTGTCCTTGGGGATATTGAGTTCCCGGCTTGCTCTTTCAACGGCGTTTTCCACTTGTTTGTCTTCAAATTCCAGAAATTGCGCCATGGGCTGAAACCTCCCTCGCTAAGACTTTTTCTTTGCAATGTAGGACTGCTGCGCGATCGACAGGACATTGTTGACAAGCCAGTAAAGCACAAGTCCGGACGGAAAATTGATGAAAATGAAGGTGAAGACGATCGGCAGAAAGGTCATCATTTTGGCCTGGGCCGGATCGCCCGGCGCCGGCGTCATCTTTTGCTGCAGGAACATGGTGGCCCCCATGACGATGGTGAGCACCGGAATGCCGTAGGGCGGTTCCATCAGCGGTACATAGCCGACATCGAAGTTGAACAGGCGGTCCGGGGCCGACAGGTCGTTGATCCATCCGACGAAAGGCGCGTGCCGAAGCTCGATAGCCCCGTACAGCATCCGGTAAAAGGCGATGAAGACCGGAATCTGAAGGATCATGGGGAGACACCCCCCCATGGGGTTGATCTTGTACGTCTTGTACAAGCTCATCAATTCCTCGTTCATCTTCTTTTTGTCGTCCTTGTACTTCTCCCGGATTTTGGCCATCTCGGGCTGTAGCTTCTTCATTTCGTTCATGGACTTGTAGCCTTTGTTTCCCAGGGGCCACAGGACGATTTTGATGAGGATCGTCAGGATGATGATGGCGATGCCGTAATTGGGAATCATCCCGTATATGAAGTTCATGAGCCGGAGACAGGGTTTGGCGATGATGTCGAACCAACCGAAATCGATGGCGCGGTCCAGTTCGTTGTTCAGGTCGGAGAGAACCTTGAGGCTTTTGGGGCCGAAATAGAGATCGAACTGAAACCGCTCGACGCCGCCGGATGCGATGGGCCGGGCGGGGGCGATATATTGATTCTGGAGGATGCCGGTGGGCGTCTTGCTGAAACGGACCCGGCCCTCCCCGTCGTTTCGGGGGATCAGGGCCGACAGGAAATATTGCTTCTCCATGGCGGCCCACTGGACCTTGCCGGCGACGGGGCCTTCCTTTCCCACATTCTTGGGTTTGATCTGCTCCAGCGAATGGTTGACCAGCACGCTGGGGCCTTCAAAGGCGTAGTAGGCGCCGGCGCTCTCGTCCGCGGCGGTGAGGGTCACCGCCAGGGAATCCCGAAGGGCGAGACCGGATCGGTTGTCGACCCGGACGGTGTACCCGATGAGGTAGGTGTCGGGCGAGAACGCATAGGTTTTTTCCACCGCCACGCCGTCGGGGGAGGTCCAGGTGAAGGAGAGGGCGCGGGAAGCGTCGGAGAGGGAAACAGTGTTCCGACCCGAATCCCCCTTGAAAACGGCGTTTTCCATGCCCAGCGAGGCGCCGCCGGTAAAATCGGTCAGCAGCGTGGCCCCCGCCGCTTGAGGGATGAGTTGCTTCAGGGGGGCCGTTTCCCCCACCGCCTCCCGGTACTCTTTTAAAACGAAGCTGGTCATCACCGCCCCCTGCTCGGACAGGGTCGCCCGGTACAGCGGGGTGTCGACGGTGATGGCGCGCGCGGGCTGAACGGTCCGGACGGGAGAGGTGGTCGGCGTCGAATCAACCGCATCCGTCCCCGTGTCCGGGGGGGGTGTGGCCGTCGGCGTTTCGGACCGCGGTTCAGGCGGTGTTTCCGGAGATGCCTCCCGCGGGGCTTCGGCGGTCTGTTGGGTTCGCTCAGGGGGGGGCGCGGCGTCCCTGTCGATAAAGAAGAGTTCCCATAGGAAAAATACAAGGAAAGAAAGTCCTATGGCTATCAGTATTCGCGCTTGTTCCATTCTCTTCTCCTACCTTTCTCGGGCAGATGGCGGTTGTTTTTCGGGATCATGTTGTTTCATCGTGGGATTCGACATCATTCGACATCGGGGGACCGGTGTTGCCGGCGCGTATGTCAGGGGACCGGATCATATCCTCCGGGGTGGAAGGGATGGCAGCGGAAAAGGCGTTTCAAAGAGAGGCGCATCCCCTTGAACAGACCGTGTCGCACCAATGCCTGACTGGCGTATTCGGAACAGGTCGGATAAAAACGGCAGGTAGGACCCCACAGGGGGGATAGGACGTATTGGTAGACCCGGATAAAGAACACGATGGGCCGAACCGTTAAATTTCGTTTGATGGCGCACACCTCGAAATGCTGTCAAAAAGATTTTCCAGCGATGAAAAGGCGAGGGACGACGGGAGGCCGGCCGCCGATTTCTTCGCGATGACGTTGATGTCCCAGTTTCCCCGGAGCCGGTGGCGATTCAACCTGAAATATTCCCGGACGCAGCGTTTGATGCGGTTTCGGGCGACGGCGTTTCCGACTTTTTTGGTCACGGTGATGCCCAAACGGGACCGCTGAGCGCGGCCCTGTCCGAAGTTGGCGATAAAATATCGGTTTTGTACGCGCTTCCCCGAAGCGGACAGGCGCAGAAATTCATGGCGCTTCAGCAGCCTGTCCGCTTTGGAGAAGGTGAAGGATCTCAAGGATCACATTCCGCGGGGCCTGGATCAGGCCGACAGCCGCTTTCTCCCCTTGGCCCGCCGCCGGTTGATGATCCGCCGGCCGCCCTTGGTGGACATCCGCTTCAGGAACCCGTGGGTTCTCGCACGCTTGATTCTGCTCGGTTGATACGTTCTTTTCATAACGAACACCCCTTAATAATTGAATTTTCAGCCTATGTCCCCCAATCCCGGCCGCCGGCCGCAGATAGGACATTGTTAAATGATTAACCACTGACGATAACCATAATCGCGGGCTTATGTCAATATCAAAATCGATCCGCCGGCCGATGCGGCAATTCAGCAATATAATCCCCGCCGGGAGGGGACGCAACCCGCGGAAGGCCGTTCCCGCTGATGGATTTGGCCTGTGTTTTTGCGGGGATTTTTGCTAAACAACCGTCGGGCCAGCGAAAAGGGCCGTAATTTTTGGAAAGGAGACGGATAAATGACGGAAGAGATGACGCCGCTGTCGCCCGCGGATCGGTTTCGATTCGGATGCGGCGAAGCGGTTCCCTGCTTCAATGAATGCTGTCGGGACCTCAATCAGTTCCTGACCCCATACGATATCCTGCGGTTGAAACGCCACCTGGGATGGTCCTCCCACCGGTTTCTGGCGGAATATGCGGTGATCCACACCGGTCCCCGGACCGGTCTGCCGGTGGCCGTTCTCCGGCAGGGGGCAAAGGGGGACCATCCCTGCCCCTTCGTGACCCCTTCCGGTTGCGCGGTCTACGAAAATCGCCCCTCGTCGTGCCGGATCTATCCCGTGGCCCGGCTCCTCTCCCGGTGCCGGGAGACCGGGGCGGTCACGGAACATTTCGCCCTGCTCCGGGAGCCTCACTGCGGGGGGTTCGACCGGGGACGGGAGTGGACCGCGGCGGAATGGATGGCCGATCAGGGCATTGCGCCCTACAACGAGATGAACGATCGGCTCATGGCGGTCATCGCCCTCAAAAACCGGCGCTCCCCGGCGCCGCTGAGCCTCGCGGCCCGCCACGCGTTTCAAATGGCCCTCTACGATCTCGACCGCTTTCGGCCCCAGGTATTCCAGGAGAACCTCCTCCGGGAGTTTCCCGTTGACCCCGATCTTTTGGAACGGGCGGAAACCGACGACGAGGCCCTGCTGCGAATCGGTTTTCAGTGGATTCGGGAGAGCCTGTTTAAAGCGGACGACGAAAACGCGGGCGCCGACCGATGATTCTTTCAGGCAAAACCGCGCTGGTGCTGGGCGCCGTCAAAGGGATCGGCAAAGGGATCGCCCTGTCCCTGGCGGGGGAGGGCGCTCGGGTGGCGGTCACCCACTGGGACTGGGAGGAGGAACTGGACCGGATGAAGGCCGATTTCGCCGCCATCGGGGCCGATCCGCTCCTCCTGCGCATCGATCTTCGGGATACCGACGCCATTCCGGAGATGGTGGACCGGGTCGCGGACCGCTTCGGCCGTCTGGACATCCTGATCAACAACATCGAGCGGGGGGGGTGGCCGGTGGTCCACGGCCCCTACGTCCGGGACCAGTGGGATCTGGAAATGGCCACCACCCTCCGGGCCAAGCGGTGGGTCTTCGACGCGGCCCTTCCCCATCTCAAGGCGTCGGGGGACGGCGCGGTGGTCAATTTGTCCTCTATCGCGGGCCTGGTGGGAAGATCCGGTCCCGCGGGCGCGATCTTTAACGACGGCTATGCCGCGGCCAACCGCGGCGTCTCTCTTCTGACCGAAACCTGGGCCCGGATGGGGGCGCCGGAGGTCCGGGTCAACGAGATCATGCTGGGGATCTTCGAAACCCGGCACGCGGAAGGAACCCGGGGGTGGGGGCTGCTCACCGGGGATCAGAAGGCGGCCATCGCGGATCATACGCTCCTGGGCCGGACCGGCGCCATCGACGACGTGGGCCGCGCGGTGCGGTTTCTGTTGACGGAGGCGCCCTTTATGACCGGCGGCGTGATCCGGCTCGACGGGGGATATGTTCTGGGCGGGGAAACGGTCGGCCCCATGCCGCCCGGCGTGCTGTAAGTGGCGGTTACCGTTTCTGCTTGAGGATGGGCGACGGCTTCCCCCATACAAACAGTTCGATCCAGGCCAGGCCGATGGCGAGGAGGGCGTCGTCGTCGATCCGCGCCCGCTTGAGGGCCGCGGGTTTGACCTTGAACCGCTTCGAAAAGGAGCTGTTGAAGACGAATTCCCGGAACCGGTCGATGTTGTAGGCCGCCATGAAGGCCATCCGGGCCCGCCGGCCGTTGGGCCCTTCGGGACCCCACGGGTCCTGGATAAAGAGCCGCTTGATCTCGATCCATCTAAGCGTCTGGCGGTTGTAGCTTTCCGCTTCCTGGTCCTCGGCCCAGTCTTCGAGGGTCCAGGTCCGATCCTCCGCCTTGCCCAGGCAGAAGTCGGGCGGCCGGAAAAAATGGACGAGTTCCGATCGGCCGCTGTCGGCGTCGAACCGAACCCCGTGTTCGACGGGAAAATCCCGGCAGGTTCCGGGACGGTCCGGGTAGACCTCGCACCCGGCGCCGGACAGGAAGGGGCAGGTGGCCTCGGCGTTGTCGGCCATGCGCAGGAGCACCTCCGGAAAATGGTTGTCGGGCCGCATCACCACATCCACATGCCGGTCGAGAAACGCGTCGGAAAGGATGCCGAGCCGGTTTTTCAGGCGGACGACGTCGTAAGGGTATAAAAACAGGTTGAGATTCCGGCAGCATCTGTTGAAGCAGCCGATGTCGGGATGGCACCGGAAGGCGAACCGGTCGTCTTTCGCCAGCGGGGTTCCGGGCAGCTTCTCCATGCGTTCGGGGTCGTCGATGTATCGCATTCAACTCCTGTAAGATGCCGCGCCGGCGGGGAAACGGACGATCATTTCCGCCACGGTCATGCGGACCCGCTCCGACGCCGGCAGCGACGCCCGAAGCGATTGTTCCAGCCGGGCCATCTCCGTATAAAACGGGGTCCGGTCGAAGGGGATGTAGGGTTTGTCCCCGGCCGTCCGGGTGAAAAGGTCGCATCCCGGCCCCCGGACGGCGCCGCCGCCGGGCCGGCGCAGTTCGTGGGCCAGGCCGTGGAGACGGCAGATCATGGGGCGGCGGGGGTAGAGCCGGCACCATCCGTCCACATTGACCGGGCACATGATCCGAACCGGTTCTCCTTTGTTTTCGAGTTCGGCGGTTTGCCGGATGACGTTTTCCGCCCGCCGGCGAACCGCTTGCCGCTCCGGTTCCGGCAGTTCCCGGAATCCGTTCCACAAATAAAGGTATTCCGCAAGGGTGTGGTGGTGGAACCGGGTCAGGCAGCAGTTCTCCTCGCATCCCTGGCAGTAAAATCCATACCGGGCGGCGACGCGCCCGTATTCGCGGTCCATATCGGAGAACAGCGCCCGGAGCCGGTCCATGAAAGGCGCGTACCGGTTGGGCTGACGGACGATATCGTTCAGAAGGTTCACTCCACCGCCATGAGGGAGCGCCATCGGTCCAGTTCGGTATCCGCGTCGTATCCCTGGCGTTTGAGCAGATCGACGATGGCCGGCGCATTGTAGCGGAGATAGGGGTTGACCCGCTTTTCCCGGTCCAGGGTGGAACGCACATGGCGCGGATCGTAGGCGGCCAGGAACGCGTCGATGTCGGGGTTGTCCGGTTCGAGGTGTCTGGCGAAGGCCATGGACGCTTTGACGTAATCGTGGCCGGCGTAGACGATGGTGTCGTCCGGAAGCGCCAGCAACCGCTGGACGGAGCGGTAAAAGGCGTCCAGATCGCCCGAAAACGGGTTGCCCACCGTGCCGTTGAACAGGGTGTCCCCGGCGATGAGGGCCGACCCGGTGTAATAACAGACCGCGTCCCTGGTGTGGCCGGGCGTGGCGAAGATTTTAAGAGGTTCGCCGTCGATGTTGATGGCGCCTTTCCGCGCCAGGGCCTGGTGGTCCAGTCGTTCCGTTTGGGCCCGCCTGGCCAGTTGCTCCGTGCCCATGGTGTGATCCGGATGGCCGTGGGTGTTGGCGACGCCTTTCAAAAACAATGCCTTTTCCTGCAAAAAGGAGAGGATCTCCTCCACGGCCCCGCCGTCGATGGCCAGGGCGGTTTTGGGGCCGTACACAAGATAGGCGAGATTGTCGGCGGAATAGCGGAACTGGGCGACGTTCATGAATCCTCCGTGGGGTTTCCCTGGAATCGCTCTTTTCCACAGAAAATAAACAAGCCTTCTCCTTTGGCGAGGCAGGCCAGGGTCATGTTGAGGGAGGCGGCCAGCTCCACGGCCAGGGCGGTGGGCCGGGAAACGGCCAGAAAGATGGGAATCCGGGCCCGGGCCGCCTTCTGGACCAGTTCGTAGCTGATCCGGGAGGACATGACCAGCACCTTGGCGCGATCCAGCTTTTTTTCCAGGAAGAGTTTGCCGATGGTTTTGTCCAGGGCGTTGTGTCGGCCCACGTCCTCGGCAACGGAGAGCCGTTCCAGGTCCGGGCCGTACAGGGCGGCGGCATGGGCCGCCCGGGTCCGAACCCGGAGGGGCTGGTGATCCGGGAGGCCTTCGATGAGCGAAAGGGCCGCCGCGGGAGGGATGCGGGTCGCGTCGTCCCCGATGGGCTGGATGAGCTGGTAGAGTTCTTCCACCATCTCTTTGCCGCAGAGGCCGCATGAACTCTGGCTGATGTAGTTGCGCCGCTCCAGATGGTCGGAAACCGCGGACCGGCGTTCGGTGGTCAGGGCCACCGTCACGACGTTGGTGTCGGCGCCGTCGCAAAACGCGATGGACCCGAGATCGTCCGGCCGGTCCGCGAGGCCTTCGCCCAGGCAGAACCCCGCCACATGGGCGATTTCGTCTCCGGGCGTCCGCATGACCACGGCGTAAGGGTTGCCCTGGACCCGGATGGAGAGCGGCTCCTCGCCGATGAGGCGCTGGGGGGCGGTCTTTTCCCCGGTTTCGCTCCAGAGGATGGCGTTATGGGGGGCGTCGCTTTCCAAAATGGCCTCCTTCAGCCGGACCGGCTTTCGTAGAATCTCCGCAGCCGATCAAAGGCGGCGTTGTAAATCTGCATGATCTCCTTGGAGGTCTGGAACTTCGCCGGGTCGTTGACGAACCGGTCGGAGTGGAACTTCTTCATCTCCCGGTTGCGGGCCCGCTTGACTTCGGACAGCGACGACGGGGGGGAGAGATCGAACAGGCCCAGATCCTCCACCACCTGTTGGGGGCAGCCGCCGGGATGGGGCCGGGACTGCTGGGTCCGGGATTGCGAATGGTCCTCCTGCCGGTACTGACCGCGGGATCGTTCTTGATCCTCCGTTCCCTCTCCGAAAACCCGCTCTTCCCAGTCGTCCAGCCGGTCTTCGGTCCTTTCCAGCAAATTTCCAAAGGCCTGCTGGACATTGGCCCGCGCGATGTTGAATAATCTCCCAAAAAAGTTCGACATGGCATCTTCTTTAAGAATATGGATAACGGCCTCTTCAGTCAATCCCCCCTAATGTTTCCCTGGAACCTTAGAGAAATCCGGAAAAGAGTTCAATCAAAATCTGAACCGAGGATTCCGGTTGACACGCCGCGTCTTTTTCGTTAACTCGTCTTGAGATTGAAGTTAACGCAAAGGAGTCCGTCCGGCATGACATCCGACATCCTCGCCATCCTCAAAGCCAACAACGATGCCTTTCTTTCAGGCGAAGCGCTCAGCGCCCGGCTGGGGGTCACGCGGGTCACGGTCTGGAAGCATATCCAAAAGCTCCGGGAATACGGCTACGCCATCGAGGCGACGCCCAAAGGGTATCGCCTCGAGGACAGCTTCGACGTGATCTCGCCCTGGGAATTTCCCGAGCGGACGGACCGGATCCATTATTATCCGGAAGTCGATTCCACCATGGACGTGGCCCGGGACCTGGCCCGGAAGGGATGCCCGGCCTGCACCGCGGCGGCGGCGGGCCGGCAGCGGAAAGGGCGGGGACGGCTGGACCGGAACTGGGATTCCACCGACGGCGGCCTCTATTTTACGGTGGTGGTCCGTCCGGATTTGCCGCCGGTGCTCGGGTACCGGGTCAATTTCTGCGCTTCCCTGACCCTGGCCGGAAGCTTGCGGGAGCGTTTCGACGTGCCCGCCCGGGTCAAATGGCCCAACGACATCCTGGTGGGCGGGAAAAAGCTGGCGGGGCTGCTCTCGGAGATGGAGACCCGGTCCGACATGATCTCCTTCATCAACATCGGCATCGGCATCAACGTCAACAATGATCCGACCGCCGTGGAGCCATCCGCCGTCTCTCTGCGCCGGATCAAGGGCGCCCCGGTCTGCCGGAAAGAAGTGCTGGCCGGATTCCTGGACGCCTTCGAGGAGCGGATGGCGGCGGACGACCTCTCCACCATCATCGAGGAATGGAAAGACTATACGCTGACCATCGGCCGGCACGTCCGGGTGGCGACCGTCAATGAGATTTATGAGGGGCGGGCCGTGGACGTGGACGAGAGCGGCGCGCTGATCCTGGAAACGGGGCAGGGGAGGCGGAAGGTCGTTCACGGGGATTGTTTTCA
>CAZZBE010000036.1:0-24278 GCA_964652715.1 uncultured Desulfobacteraceae bacterium | reverse complement strand
CAGCGCGGCGCAAATCATTGAACAGGCTATTGCATTGAAGATGGGGATATCCGGACCTGGAAATGGTGTTCAAAGACTTGGGCCGATCGGTACTAGCGCCTTTGCCGCGTCTCCTGGAGATAGGCGTCCCGGGTTCCGTACCGCGGCATTTTAGGCAGGCCGGCGCCCATGGCGGCTTTTGTGGACGTCGGGAACGTCTTTTTCATGGCCGCCGATCCGGTCTGTACCACGGTCTCGTCGGTGTAAAACGACAGCCCCTGCCCGTAAGTCGGCAGGATCGTGGTCAGATTTTCCGCGATCCCGTCGTCCGCAAAATACTTGCAATTCCGGCGATATTTGATCATATTCAGGGCGGGTCTATAGAAGCGTCCAGACGAACCGTCCGGCGGGGAATGACGCCAAAAACCACGAGAGGAGCGCCGAGGGAATATGAAACAGCTCGAATATTATGAAAAAAAGAAGATCGCCGAATCTCTGACCGATATCGCGATATTTTCGAAACTCTCCGGCGAGGAACTCCGGTACGTCGCCCGGCACATGCACGTGTTCAGACTCGACGAGGGGGACAAGATTTTCGAAGAAGGGGAAGTGGGCAACTGCATCTGCTTCGTGGCGGACGGGGTGCTGGACGTGATCAAGACGTCCCAGACCGGCATCAACGTGGTCATCGCGGCCCTGGCCAAGGGGAACACCATCGGCGAAATGGCCGTCATCGACGATTTTCCGCGGTCGGCCACGGTCAAGGCGCGAACCGAATCCACGCTCATCATCTTCACCCGGGAGGAGTTCGAGTTCCTCGTGGACCGGAACCCCGAGCTGGGCATCAAGCTCCTGAAGGGCATCGCCCGGTCCCTGAGCGTCCACCTCCGGCGCACGTCGGACAAGCTCTCCGACCTCATGCTGCCCCTTTACGTGCATTGACATGGAAGCGATAAACCTGAACGAGTATCCCTATCCCTCCCAACGCATGCCGGTCCTGGCCCGGAACGTGGTGGCCACCTCCCAGCCCCTGGCGGTTCAGGCCGGGCTCCGGATGCTGCTCAAAGGCGGCAATGCGGTGGATGCGGCGCTGGCGACCGCCATCGCCCTGACGGTGGTGGAGCCCACCAGCAACGGCATCGGCGGCGACGGCTTCGCCATGGTGTGGGACGGCGAATCGCTTTACGGCGTCAACGGGTCGGGCCGGTCCCCGGCGTCCCTGGACCCATCCCGGTTCGACGGCATGGCGGAGATGCCCATGTACGGCTGGGACCCGGTGACCGTGCCCGGCGCGGTGGACCTGTGGGCGAGAGTGTCGGAACGGTTCGGCCGCCTGCCCTTTGGCGATCTGTTCGAGCCGGCCGTCCAATACGCCCACGACGGGTTCATGGTTTCGCCCGTCACGGCGGCCCGGTGGGCGGATGCCGCCCAAACGTATAAAGGTTTTCGGGATTTCGAGCGGACGTTTCTGTTAAACGGCGCCGCGCCCGGGGCCGGGACGTTTTTTCGATGTCCGGATCAGGCCCGGACCCTGACGGAGATCGCCGAAACGAAGGGGGAATCCTTCTACCGCGGCGCCCTGGCGGAGCGGATCGCCGCCCACGCGGCGGACACCGGCGGATGGCTGTCGGCCTCGGACCTGGCCGGCCATGCCTCGGAGTGGGCGACGCCCATCTCCCAGGAGTACCGGGACGTCGCGCTCCACGAGATCCCGCCCAACGGGCAGGGGATCGCGGCGCTCATCGCCTTGGGGATCCTTCGGTGGTTCGATCTGGCCGACTACCCCCGCGATTCGGCGGACAGCCTCCATTTGCAGATCGAAGCCATGAAAGCCGCCTTCGGGCTGGCCCACCAGTGCGTGGGGGACCCGGCTTTCATGCGCCATACGCCCGAACAGTTGCTGGACGAGGGCCGCCTGGAGGCGGCCGCCAGAGCCATCCGGATGGACAAAGCCGGCGAGCCGGCCCGCGAGATTCGCCCGGAAATGGGCACGGTCTACCTGACGGCGGCGGATGCGGCCGGGATGATGGTCTCCTTCATCCAGTCCAATTTCACGGGGTTCGGGTCGGGCATCGTGGTTCCGGGGACCGGGATCAGCCTCCAGAACCGGGGGTGCGGATTTACCCTGGAGAAGGGCCATCCCAATCAGGTGGGCGGCGGCAAGCGGCCCTACCATACCATCATCCCCGGCTTCGTCGCCCGGGACGGGAAACCGGTCATGAGCTTCGGCGTCATGGGCGGTCACATGCAGCCCCAGGGCCACGTCCAGATGATGACCCGGATCTTTGATTACGGGCAGAACCCCCAGACGGCGGCGGATGCGCCCCGGTGGCAGGTCGGCAAGGACATGTCCGTTTACCTGGAAGCGGGCGGTTTTAATCCCTGGGTGATCGGTCAACTTCGCCGCCTCGGCCATCGGATCGTGGTGGGCGACCCGGACTGGGGCTACGGCGGGGCGCAGCTCATCATGAAATTGGGGGAGGGATATTGCACGGGGTCCGATCCCCGTAAGGACGGGCAGGCGGCGGGGTTTTAACCCGCCGGCCCGGTCGGCGGCGCCGGTGGGAGGGGATGATTACGTCGGTTTATTCTTAACGGCCTTTTTCCCGTACCGGGCCTTGACGTCCGTTTCCATCCGCTTCTGGAAGGTTTCGAAGAGTTTCCATCGCACCACCGGGATCCCCAGGAGCAGATGGCCGGGGATCTGGTAGATGTCCGACGGCGCCGCGACCCGGATTTCGCAGAGCGTGGGCCGCTTGAACAGGACGCACTCCTCCCCGAAAAATTGACCGTCGGTCAGGGTGTCCACCGCCCCTTCCTGGGAAAATCGCTCCAGCTTTCCGCTCTTGACCATGAAAATGGCCGGCAGAATCTCCCGGGGGAAGACCGCCCCTTTTTCGTAGTGGCGGAACCGCACCGCCTGGGCCAGCCGGTTCTGGCTGGGGTAGGAGACCACCTCGCCGAAGAGCCAGGTCGTCTGCAGAAATTCCCGGTTGTTCTGGAGTTGTTTGATTTCGTCGTAGAGCTTGTTGCGCCGGACGAATTCCTCATATAAATAGATGGGCAGCCGAAGGGCCTGGACGAAATTGGCGGCCCGGTAGGTGCCGGTCAGGGGCGCCCGGTCCAGGGCGGAGATTTCGCCCAGAACGGCCCCGGCGGACAGGATGCAGTGGATGCCGATCTCCGTCTGGATCCGCTCCACGTTGCCGGTCAGCACCAGGAAGATGTCCTCGTTGACCTGGCCGTCCTTGAGGAGGATCGACTCGGGATTGAAAGTGACCAGCTCGTTGTTCAGGAGGGTCCGGATATGGTGTTTGGGCGCCGAGGGAAAGTAGGAACGGAGAAACTCCACCGCATAGGTGTTGAGGTAGGTGTGGGCCGTGGGAATGAGCACATCGACCATGCCGAAGGGCGCCCCGGAACCGATCTCTTTCTGTTCGTCGGTCAGGTCGCGGGAGGTGTGGGAGAGAAAGATCACGTCGGAGGGGTCCTCCCGGAAATCCTTGGCGTCGCCGTGGATCAGCCCGCCGCCGACGTCCAGCTTTTTGATGTCTGCCCTGGCCAGGTAGGTCCGCCGGACCCTCTCGTAATATTCGGCGGAGACGCCGATCTCGTTGTCGTCTTCGGTGATCATCGATTTGAGCACGCTCAGGGCGACGATGTCGGCGAAATGGGCGTAGGACCGGTAGCCGTCCTCCCACAGGGCCCGGAAGATCATCACGCTGGTCTCCACCGGATGGGGGGAGAAGATGGGCTTCACCTCCAGACCGTCGACGTCGTTCCAGACGTCGAACTCCAGGTCGTGGACCTCGAAATAGTTGAAGAGGTCCCGCTCGGAGATGGACATGAGGGCGGAAAGTTTCTTGGTCACCGAGGCCCGCACCAGCGGGGTGGCGAAATACTTGATGCGGTGGTCGGACCGCATCAGGGTGGTGAACCCGGCCATGTGGTCGTCGTGGGCGTGGGTGTGGAAGATGCCGTCGATTTCGTTGACCCCGATGCCCAAAGCCATCAGGCTGTAGAGGACGTTGGGACCGGCGTCGATGAGGTAGACCTTCCCCTGGAACATGAGGATGCTCGACATGCAGGGGCGGTTGGGATTCCATCCGTCGCCCTCCCCGGAGTGGATCACGGCGAAATATTCCCGGCGGATGAGGTGGAATCCGAGGGGATACGGCGCGCCGTAGCTTTCGTTGGGGGCGAGGTTGAGGTCGACGGTAACGGTCTCCCCTTTGTATTCGAACCGAAAGACGTTGAGGCGCTCCCGGTGAATGACGACCCCGTTTCGGATCTCCACCGGTTCGGCGTCCACGAGGCGGGTATCGAGCAGTTCTTCGGCCGGACTGATGCGGCCGAAGGCGAATTTCAGCTTCAGTCGCATCATCTCATGGGCCGTTTCGGGATCAATGCCCGTTTCCATGATCTCTTCTTCGGCGACCAGCCCGTAATTGCCCCGGTAGATGTACTGGATCTGGGCGTTCACCTGTTCCGGAAGCCCGATGAGCATGGGTTTGACCCCGGTGTTGTTGGGGTGTTTGGGGATGATCATCCCCTGCCGGTAGAGCATCTGTAGTACCGGGAATTCGGCGAGGTTGGAAAAGGACCCGTTCTGGACCAGCACGTCGGAGAGGAGCACGGCGTTGGGACCGGTTTCGAAATAGACCCCGTCTTTCTCCTTGGTGACGATGAGGCCCCGTTTCATGAGGTGCTTGACGCTGTCCGCCGGGCAGCCGCAGAGCACCGACAGGCTGGCTTCGGGGATCTCGATGAGATAGAGTCCGCTGGCAACTTGGATTTTTCCGATTTTGGTCATGGCGGTCATCCTGCTCCCGTTGTCGTCCGTGGGGCGTTTCTGTAGGAGATAATAAGGTTCCATGCGCGTCACCGGGGGCGTGAAGGTTGCATCGCATCAGCAGGCATGAAAAAATGAGGGCGATGGTATTATTCCGCGCCACTAGATACTGTTTAGACAGCATATCTCAATTTTGTCAACACTTGCCCGCGGAAATATTTGATGATCGATTAGAGACTGTCGGCAAGTGATCAGGGGGATGGCAAGATGGATGGAGATGGCTTCAGCATAAAAAAACGGGCCGGCCACCGGCCGACCCGTTTATTTTCTGGAAAATTTTGGTCGGGGCGAGAGGATTTGAACCTCCGACCCCTTGAACCCCATTCAAGTGCGCTACCAGACTGCGCTACGCCCCGACGCTGGAAGGATATATAGTACGATCTCCGGAGCATGTCAATATGTGTTATGGATTTTTTACGACCCCGCGCGCCGCCGTTGAAAGGAGGCGCCGTGACCATTGAAAACGGGGTGCGGATACCCGGGCGCATCGGGCCGGGAAGCCGGATCGGCATCGTCGCCCCGTCGGGCGCGGTTCCCCGCGACCGGTTCGAACAAGGGGTCGCCGTTATCGAATCCATGGGGTTTTCAACGCGGATGCACGGGGATGTCTTCGGCAGCCATCGATATCTGGCCGGGACGGATCGCCGGCGGGCGGACGCCCTCCATCGGTGCTTCACGGACAACGCCGTGGACGCCGTCATCTGCGCCAGGGGCGGGTATGGGGCGTTGCGGCTCCTGCCCTATCTCGAGCCGGCCCTGATCCGCCGCCATCCCAAGCCCTTCATCGGGTTCAGCGATATTTCGGCATTGCTATGGACATTTTACCGATACTGTGGGCTGGCGACGTTTCATGGCCCGGTGGTCACTTCCCTGGCCGGGGACGACCCGTCGACCCGGGACGCCCTGGCGCGGGTCCTTTGCTCCGGGAGATCGGTTCACTTGAAGGGCGCCGCCGTCATAACGGAAGGAAAAGCGGAAGGGCCGGTGGTGGGCGGCAACCTGAGCACTTTGAGTCACCTGCTGGGAACCCCGTTCGCGCCCCGCTTCGGCGGCTGCATCCTGATGCTGGAGGACACCAACGAACCCACCTACAAGATCGACCGGATGCTCACCCAGATGAAGCTGGCCGGATGTTTCGAGGACCTGTCGGGGCTTGTGCTGGGGACGTTTACGGATTGCGGTCCCATGGAGGCGATCTTCGAGGTCGTGGCGGAACTGTTCGATGCGTCGGAGATCCCCATCATGGCCGGGGTCGATGTGGGGCACGGAACGGTCAACCTGACGATGCCCATCGGCATGAGGGCGGTTCTGGATACGGCCGCCAGGCGGCTTGTCTATGACCGCGGGGGTCGGGCAGGGACCGAAGGGGGATTTGCGTGAAGCGCGTCCATAACTTGATGCGGCAAGCAGTGGCGGGGGAGGTGTTTCCGGGCGGCGTGCTTCTGGTCTCCCGCGGGAACACCATTCGTTTTTTCAAGACCTACGGGGTCGCATCCCTGCGGACCCGAACGCCCGTGACCCGGGATACGGTGTTCGATCTGGCGTCGCTGACCAAGCCTTTGGCCACGACCCCGGCGGTGATGACGCTGATCGCGTCGGGGCGATTGGATCTGGCGGATCGTCTTGGGGACATCCTGCCGCCGTTTCACGGATCCGGCAAATCCGGGATCACCGTGCGGCAACTGCTCGCCCACCGGTCGGGCCTGCCGGCCTACCGGCCTTATTTCATCCCGCTGTCGAATCTCGAGCCCCGCCGCCGGCAACCGGTTCTCAGGGAATTCCTCCTCCGGGAACCCTTGATCGGCCGTCCCGGAGAGAAGCGTCTGTATAGCGACGTCGGCTTCATGGTCCTCCAGTGGGTGGTGGAATCGATCACCGGACAATCCCTGGACGGGTTTGTAAAGAGAACGGTCTATGACCCCATGGGCGCCCAAGGGCTTTTCTTTCCGGGTTTCGGCCGAAAAACGACCCTGCCTTTCGCCGCCACCGAGCGATGCGGGTTGCGCCGGCGGATCATTCAGGGGGAGGTCCATGACGAGAACGCCTATGTCCTGGGCGGCGCGGCCGGTCATGCCGGACTGTTCGGCACGGCCGGGGCGGTGCGGCGGTTCCTCGTTGACTTGACAAATCTTTACAAAGGCCGCACAAAAGCAGCAGGGAGCCTTCGGCGGGAGACCGCGGCGAGGTTTTTCAATGGCGGGGGAGGGGAGGGGCCTCTCGGCTTCGATGCGCCGTCCCCCACGGGCTCCGGCGCGGGACGGTTCTTCGGCCCCCGGAGCATCGGCCACCTGGGGTTTACGGGGACCAGTTTCTGGGTGGATCTCGACCGGGACGCGATGGTCATTCTCCTGACCAACCGGGTCCACCCCTCGCGGAAAAACTTGAAAATCAAAGCGTTTCGGCCTCTGGTCCATGACGAGATCATGAAAACCCTTGCGGAGGGATCATAATTCGCGTATCCTCCCCTACTTTAAGCTTGTAATGGGAAACGGATTTTGGTAGCCAGACGGTTGTCGAGGGCGTCGCGGGCATGGATGATGAGACGATAGCGGAATTTCGGGAACCCCATTTGCGGATCGAGGAAACATGAGTCTGTTTTTAGATACCATTTTAGGCATTTTTTCCAATGACCTGGCCATCGACCTGGGCACGGCCAATACGCTGGTATATGTGAAGGGCAAAGGGATCGTCCTCAGCGAGCCGTCCGTGGTGGCCGTTCGGACCGACAATCGGCTCAAAAGCCGGGTTCTGGCGGTGGGCCTGGAAGCGAAAAACATGCTGGGCAAAACCCCCGGAAACATCGTGGCCATCCGGCCCATGCGGGACGGCGTCATCGCCGATTTCGAGGTGACCGAAGCCATGATCCGCCATTTTATCCACAAGGTCCACAACCGGCGGACTTTCGTGAGACCCCGCATCATCGTGGCGGTGCCGTCGGGCATCACCCAGGTGGAGAAACGGGCCGTCCGGGAATCGGCGGAATCCGCCGGCGCCCGGGAAGTGTTCCTGATCGAAGAGCCCATGGCCGCGGCCATCGGGGCCGGACTTCCCATCACGGAGCCCACCTGCAATATGGTGGTCGACATCGGCGGCGGCACCACCGAGGTGGCGGTCATCTCCCTGGCCGGCATTGTCTACAGCCGGTCGATCCGGGTGGCGGGCGATAAAATGGACGCGGCGATCATCCAGCACATCAAGCGGAAATACAACCTGCTCATCGGCGAACGCACCGCCGAGATTATCAAGACCACCGTGGGCAACGCCTATCCCGACCCCCAGAAACTCGAATCCATCGAGGTGAAGGGGCGGGACCTGGTGTCCGGCATCCCCAAGATTCTGACCATCGACACCGAGGAGGTCCGGACGGCCATTTCCGAGCAGATCGACGCCATTATCGAAACCGTCAAGATCGCCCTGGAGCAGACCCCTCCGGAGCTGTCGGCGGACATCGTTGACCGGGGCATCGTGCTGACCGGGGGCGGCGGGCAGCTTCAGAACCTGGACAAGCTCCTGCGGGAGGAGACCGGCCTGCCCGTTACCGTCACCGACGACCCCATGTCCACCGTGGCCCTGGGGTCCGGGAAGGCCCTCGACAGCATCGAAATCCTCAGGCAGGTTGTCATCACTTAAGGTATGGTTTCAAAAAAAACGGCCATGGCGGCGGGGGTCGGATTGCTGATCGCGGTCAACCTCATGGCCCTGAGCGTGTCCGCCAGCCGTCGGTACTACTTCGCCGGGCCCGCCAACGTCGCCGTCTCCTTTACAGGGCCGTTCCAGGAGATCGCGGCCCACGCCATTCGGTTCGCATCGGAAATCTGGCATCACTATTTCTATCTTGTCGCCGTGGCCCGGACCAACGACCGGCTGGAGGCGGCGCTGAAAGGCGCCGCCCAGTATCGGAACCAGTGCATGGAGCTGGCCCTCTCCAACCAGCGGCTCCGATATCTGCTCAATTTCAAGGAGGAAAACCCCCGACCGCTCATCGCGGCGGAGGTCATCGGCAGGGATCCGTCCCCCTGGTTTAAAAGCGTCACCATCGACAAGGGGGTGTCCGAAGGGGTCGCGCGGGGCGCGCCGGTGGTCATGGCCGAGGGGGTGGTGGGCATGGTGACCGATGCGGCCAACCATTATGCCAAAGTCCTGCTCATCATCGATCAGAACAGCGCGGTGGACGTTCTGCTCCAGAAAAACCGGGCCCGGGGCGTGACCAAAGGGGCGTCCGCGGATCGGTGCAGCCTTGATTATGTGTTGCGGAAATATGAAGTGGACGTGGGCGACGCCGTGATTTCCTCGGGGCTTGACGGGGTGTTTCCCAAGGGGTTGCGGGTCGGAAAGGTGGAAAAGGTGATCAAGAAAAATGCCGGCGTGTTCCAGACCGTTTACGTCAAACCCTTTGTCGATTTCGAGAAACTGGAAGAGGTGATGGTCCTGTTGCCGCGGCCGACGGATCTGCGCGATGTCGGCCGATGACCTATGGATTTTATATCGTTATCGGGTTCGTCCTGATCGTTCTCCAGACCTGTTTCGCCCCGTTCGTCGCCCTGCCGGGCGATATGTACGACCTCCAAATCCCTTTGATGCTCTATCTCGTCTTGTTTCGGCCGTTTCGGGAGACCCTTTTCGGGGCGGTGTTCGTCGGCGCCGCCATGGACAGCATGTCCGCCGGGCCTTTCGGCATTTATTCCACGACGTATCTGCTGGTGCTTATATCGGGAACGTGGATCGTGCGGTTTCTCCAGTCCGGAAACCGCTGGCTGCTGCCATTCTTTGTCGTGTACGGCGTGGCGGTGGAAAACCTGGTCTTCTGGTTCGTATGCCTGCTGCCGGGATCGGTGGTCCGGCCCCCGTCCGACGGCCTGGCGTCCCTGGGGGAACAGGCCCTGTGGGGATTGCTGACGGGCGCGGTCCTGGTCAGGGGAATCCGTTTTCTCCACCGGTTATGGACCGGTTGGATGGACGATCTCTTTCCCGGAGGGAGTGAACGGGAGGAAGGCCGCGCATGAGCCCCTATATCCGATCCGGCGACCGGGAATGGTACAAAAAGCGCCTCAACGGCGGCATCCTCTGCGTCGTCGCCGCTTTTTCGATTCTGATCGCCCGACTGTTTTACCTCCAGATCATCGAGGGCGAGGAATACCATCGGCTTTCCATCAACAACTGCATCCGGCTGCGGCCCGTCCCCCCTTCACGGGGCCTGATTTTCGACCGCGACGGCAAGCTGCTGGTGGACAACCGTCCCTCCTTCAACCTCCTGATGGTGCTGAAAGACGCGGCGCCCGTCCAGGAGACGATCCACCGGTTGTCGGTATATACGGGCCTTCCCGAGGAGGAGCTTCTGGAGGCCGTCCGCCTCCGGAACCGGCCGAATCCCTACAAGCCGGTGATGCTGAAAGCGGATATTTCCCGGGACGTGCTGGCGGCCATCGAGGTCAATCGGTACGACCTGCCCGGCGTGGTGGTCGACCCTCAACCCAAACGGTTTTACGTTCACGGGCCCAGCGCGGCCCACCTGCTGGGCTACATCGGGGAGGTCAGCCCCGAGGAACTGGCGGATGAGGCGTTGTACGCCGATCTCTCCTCCGGCGACTTCGTGGGGAAGTTCGGCCTGGAGAAGTCCATGGACAGGATCTTAAGAGGAGAACCCGGCGGCCGGCAGGTGGAGGTGAGCGCCACCGGTCAGGTGGTCAAGGTGCTCAGGACGGTGGAGGCCAAACCGGGCCTGAACCTCTTTCTGACCATCGACCACGATCTCCAGGCCAAGGCCGAAGCGTTGATGGACGGGATCGCCGGCTCGGTGGTGGCCATGGCGCCGGCCACCGGCCATGTGCTGGCGCTGGTCAGTTCCCCCTCTTTCGATCCCAATGATTTTGTCGGCGGGCTCGACGCCGCCATTTGGGACGAGATGCTGCTCAATCCCCACGGCCCACTGGAAAACCGGGCCATCAAGGGCGAGTACCCGCCGGCTTCCACCTATAAGATCGTGACCGCCATGGCCGGGCTGGAAGAAGGGGTCATCGACGAGAAGACCACGGCCTTTTGCCCCGGCTACTACGAATTCGGCGACCGGATTTTCCGCTGCTGGAAAAAAGGCGGTCACGGAACCGTCAACGTGGTTTCCGCCATTTCCCAGTCCTGCGACGTCTTCTTTTATCAGGTGGGGGAAAAACTGGGCGTGGATCGTTTGGCCTCCTACGCCCTCGCCTCCGGCCTGGGGCGCGGCACGGGCATCCAGCTGGATCGGGAGGCGGACGGACTGATCCCTACGTCGCGCTGGAAGCTGGCCCGGTTCGGAGAGCCCTGGGCCGAAGGGGAGACCCTGCCCGTGGCCATCGGCCAGGGATTTAACCTGACGACGCCGCTGCAGATGGCGCGTCTGATCTCCGCGGTGGGAAACGGGGGGGCGATCCCCAGACCGACCCTTCTGGATCGCATCGAAAATGCCGACGGACAGGTCGTCGAGGGGCAGGATCCGCAAGCGGCCGATACCGAGATGGGGTTTCTCCCGGTGAGCGCGGAAACCCTCGATCTCGTTCGCGAAGGCCTGCGGCGGGTGGTCAACGGGCCTCATGGCACGGCGAGAGGGTCTAAAATCGAGGGGCTCGAGATCTGCGGGAAGACCGGCACCGGACAGGTCATCGGCCGGGAGCGGAGCGAGGACGTCCAGGATGCGGCGCTGCCGGCTCACCTCATGCCCCATGCGTGGTTCGTGGCCTATGCGCCGGCGGAAAACCCCAAAATCGCCGTGGCGGTGATCGTGGAAAACGGCGAACACGGGTCCGGTACGGCGGCGCCCATCGCCAGGGAACTGATCCGCATGCACCTTGTCTCCGGAGGCCAGAGGACGGAGGCGGCGGATGTTTGACCGGCGGCTGCTCATCTACTTCAACTGGGGGTTTTTCGGGCTGGTCCTCTCCCTTGTTTGCGTGGGGATCGTGACCCTTTACAGCGCGGTGGCTGTGGGGACCGCGGGCCCGCCCAGCGCCCTGTACATCAAGCAGATCACCTGGTACGGGATCGGCCTTTTTATCCTGGCGGTCGTTTTCATGATCGATTACCGTCATTTCGATCGATGGGCCTATGTCGTTTACGGCGCATGCCTGATGCTGCTGGGGGCGGTGCTGCTCTTCGGCCGCTATGGCGGCGGATCGAAACGGTGGCTGGGGTTCGGCCCGGTCCATATCCAGCCGTCGGAGCTGGTCAAGATCGCCGTGGTCTTCGTTCTGGCCCATTATTACTCCCGGGTCATGGAACCCAGGGGGCTCACCCTGCGGGAGTTGATCAAACCGATAATTCTGGTGGGACTGCCCTTCGTCCTGATCGTCAAACAGCCGGATCTCGGCACGGCCATGCTGGTGGTGTTGATTTCCGCCTCCATAACCGTTTTTGTCAAAATCGAGTGGAAGACGCTTATCTTCTTTATATTCGCCGGCGCCGGATCGGCGGCCATGGCCTGGCTTTTTTTTCTCGAAGGCTACCAGAAGCAGCGGATCATGACATTTCTGGATCCGGATCGGGATCCCCTGGGGACGGGGTACCACATCATCCAGTCCAAAATCGCCGTCGGCTCCGGGCGGATTGTCGGCAAGGGGCTGTTCCAGGGGACCCAGAACACGCTCTCATTCATTCCCGAACAGCACACCGACTTCATCTTCTCGGTCTGGGCCGAGGAGGTCGGTTTCATCGGCGCCGCCTGCGTGGTTCTGGCCTTTATGATTCTTATTATCTGGGGGCTTCGCATCGCTCACGAGTGTCGGGATCCATTTGGAACGATCCTGTCGGTGGGGGTCGCGGCCATGATCTTCTGGCAGGTGGTGATCAACATCGGCATGATCATGGGGCTGATGCCGGTGGTGGGCATGCCGCTGCCGTTTATTTCCTACGGCGGGTCGTCCATCGTGGCCGTCATCATCTGCGTGGGCATTCTGTTGAACGTCAGCACCCGGCGGTTTATTACCCGGGACGGACAGGGGATCGGATGAGAAAGCGGAAAGCGGAAAAGAAAAGAAAAATCGGGGCGATATCCACCTTTATCGGGGCCGGCGCCGTCATCGAGGGGACGGTGGGATTTCAGGGAGTGCTCCATCTGGAAGGGACCGTCAAGGGCGAGATCCGGAGCGAGGACGGCGCTCTCATCGTCGGGGAGTCCGCCGCCGTGGAGGCCAGCATCGTCGTGGACAGCGCCATCATCAAAGGCGCGGTCACCGGGATCGTCGAGGCCAAATCCAGCATCGATGTGACGGGGTCGGCCAGCGTGACGGGCGAGATGTACGCGCCGGTCATTTCCATCGATCCGGGGGCGGTGTTCAACGGCAACTGCGGCATGAAAAAAAACCGGCGCCCGGAGGAAAAGGCGCCGGATTCCCCGGAAATCCAAAAGGGGGACGGGGCCATGGGATGAAATGCACATTTTTCAAAAAACCTTTGACAAAATAACGGGGCTGATGTTACATACGCCCAAATTATGAGCGGGCGCACCGCGAACCAACGGATGTTGGGTAGGTCTAACTAACTGTATTTATTGGAGGAGCGATTATGGTAAGCATAGATGGGTCGGTTTTTATTCAAATCGTCAATTTCCTTGTTCTCATCTGGATTCTCAACATAGTGCTCTATCGGCCTATTCGCAATATTTTGCTTCAACGCAGAGAAAAGGTCTCGGGACTCGAGGGCAACATCGAGGCGGCCAACACCCGGATGAAGGAAAAAGACGACGCCTTTTCCAAGGGCGTCAAAGAGGCCCGCGCCAAGGGGCTCAGGGAAAAGGATTCCCTGATCAAGGAAGCGGAGGCCGAAGAAAAAGAGATCGTCGGCAAGATCAATGAAAAAGCCCAGGCGGAACTCGTCCAGGTGAAAGAAAAGATCGCAAAAGAGGCTCAGGAGGTCAGAGACGCCTTGATGAAGGAAGTCGATGCCTTTGCAAGTGATATTGGTGAAAAAATTCTGGGGAGGGCTGTTTAATGAGTCTGATGCGGGCAATTCGATCTGAAGGGGATCGCTGCAAGGCCGGGTGGACGACGGTTCGGAAAGCGCTGTTGCTCTGCCTTGTCCCGTTGCTCCTGATGAGCGCGTCCGTCGCGCTGGCGGCCGCGGGAGGGGACGGACACGGCGAGGCGAAGGGCTGGGTCGCCACCGACACCTACAGGGTGATGAACTTCGCGGTGCTGGCCATCGCGCTGTTTTTCATTCTCCGCAAACCGGTTTCCCGGGCGCTCGGTTCCCGGGTCCAGGGCATTCGGGAACAGCTGGCGGATCTGGAAAACAAGAAACGGGAGGCGGAGAAAGCGCTGGCCGAATACGAGGCCAAAATCGCCAACCTGGACGACGAGGCCAAAAAGATCGTCGAGGAGTACATCCAGCAGGGCAAAGAGGCCAAGGAGCGGATCATCAAAGAAGCGGAATCCGCGGCCGGCAAGCTGGAGGAACAGGCCAAGCGGAACATCGAATACGAGTTCGCCCAGGCCAGGAAGAGATTGCGGGAAGAGGTGCTTGAGAGAGCCATCGCCAAGGCCGAAGAGATTATCCGACAGAGAATCACCGACGAGGATCAGGAACGACTGGTTGATGAATACTTAGAGAAGGTGGTAGCGTAATGAAGAATTTCGCAATCGCAAGGCGTTATGCCAAAGCACTTCTGCTGATCGGGAAAGAGGACGGTCAGGCGGAGACGTATCGGGAGGAACTCGAGGGACTCGTTGACCTCATCTCCGGAGAAAAGTCGCTGGAGGCGGCGATCACCAATCCGCTCTACGATACGGCTAGCCGCAAGCGGGTTCTGAAGGCGGTCGTCGAAAAACTGGAGCTGTCCGACGTCATGAGGGCCTTCATCCTGCTGCTTTTCGACAAGAACCGGATCGGGTCCCTGGACAGCATCAACGAATTCTACCAGATGCTGGCCGACGAGCTGAAAGGCGTGGCCCGGGCCGATCTGGTGTCGGCCGCGGAACTGCCGGACGAAACGGTGGACAAGATCCGCGAGGCCCTGGCGAAGCGGACCGGAAAAGAAGTCCTCCTTGAGGTGAAACAGGACCCGTCGCTCATTGGCGGGCTCGTAACGAGGATAGGGGACCTTGTATTGGATGGCAGCGTTAAAACGCAATTGCTCAATATGAGAGAATCTTTAAAAAGGGGTGAGAGTGTCTAATGGAACTAAGAGCGGAAGAAATCAGTCAGATAATTAAAGATCAGATCGCGGATTACGACAAGAAGGTCGAACTCAGCGAAACCGGCGTGGTTCTGTCGGTCGGCGACGGCATCGCCCGGGTTTACGGTCTCGAGAAGGCCATGGCCCTCGAGCTGGTCGAGTTCCCCGGCGGCATCCTCGGCCTGGCCCTGAACCTCGAAGAGGACAACGTGGGCGTCGCCATTATGGGTGAAGATATCCATATTAAAGAGGGCGACATCGTCAAACGGACCGGCCGCATCGCGGAGGTGCCCGTTGGCGATGCGGTGCTCGGCCGCGTTGTGACGGCGGTGGGCGAGCCCGTGGACGGCAAAGGCCCCATCGACGCCCAGGAGACCCGGCGTGTGGAAATGGTCGCGCCCGGCGTCATCGCCCGGAAGAGCGTTCATGAGCCCTGCTACACCGGCCTCAAGGCCATCGACGCCATGACCCCCGTCGGAAAAGGGCAGCGGGAGCTGATCATCGGCGACCGCCAGATCGGAAAGACGGCCTGCGCCATCGACGCCATCCTCGCCCAGAAAGACACCGACGTCTACTGCATCTACGTGGCCTGCGGGCAGAAAAAATCGACCGTGGCCCAGGTGGTGTCCGTTCTCGAAAAACACGGGGCCATGGAATACACAACCGTTGTCGCCGCATGCGCCAGCGACCCGGCCACCCTTCAGTACGTTGCGCCATACGCCGGATGCGCCATGGGCGAATATTACCGCGACAACGGCAAACATGCCCTGATCGTTTACGACGACCTTTCCAAACAGGCCACCGCTTATCGGCAGGTGTCTTTGCTGTTGCGGCGCCCGCCGGGACGAGAAGCCTACCCCGGCGATATTTTCTACAACCACTCCCGTCTTCTGGAGCGTTCCGCCAAACTGAACGACGAACTCGGCGCCGGTTCCTTGACCGCCCTGCCCATCATCGAGACCCAGGCCGGAGACGTTTCCGCATTCATCCCCACCAACGTGATCTCCATCACCGACGGGCAGATCTACCTGGAGCCCAGCCTCTTTTTCGCGGGCGTCCGGCCCGCCATCAACGTCGGCCTTTCCGTTTCCCGGGTCGGCGGCGCCGCTCAGGTCAAGGCCATGAAGCAGGTGGCCGGCACCCTGCGGCTCGATTTGGCCCAGTACCGGGAACTCGAAGCCTTCGCGGCCTTCGGCTCCGACCTCGACAAGTCGACGCAGCAGCAGCTGACCCGGGGCGCCCGGCTGGTGGAAATCCTGAAGCAGCCCCAGTATCAGCCCCTGCCCATGGAAAAGCAGGTGATGATCCTGTTCGCGGGCGCCAGGGGTTTCCTGGACAAATACCCCGTCGATGTCCTGGATAAATTCGAGTCCGGTCTCTATTCCTTCGTCGAGGAGCGCCACCCCCAGGTGTTCAAGACCCTGGCGGAAAAGGAGGCGATCGACGACGATCTGGAAAACATGATGCTCCAGGCGCTGAAGGAATACGACGAGGAATTCAAGGACACCATTAAGTAAAAGGGCTGATTCGTATGGCGACATTAAAAGATGTCAAGACAAAGATCAACGCGGTCAAGAAGACGAAGCAGATCACCAAGGCCATGAACATGGTCGCCGCTTCCAGACTCCGCGGGGCCCAGGGAAGGATGGAAGCGTTTCGTCCCTATGCCCGGAAGTTCGCCGAAGTCCTTGGCAGCCTGTCGGAAAAGGCCGGCGAGGAGGCGAGTCCGCTTTTAATGCCCCGGGACGAGGTGAAAAAGGTGCATATGATCCTTTGCACCTCCGACAGGGGGTTGTGCGGCGGGTTCAACAGCAACCTGAATCAGAAGGCCAAAGCTTTCGTCGCCGAACAAAAGGACCGCAACGTCGATGCTTCCTTCACCGCTTTCGGGAAGAAGGGGCGCGACTGGTGCCGAAAGAACAGGATAACCATCGCCGATGAATACCTGGGGGTGGTCGGGGGCAAATTCGAATTCAACGTGGCGTCCAATGCGGGCCTGAAGCTGATCCGGGCGTTTCTGAACGAGGAATATGACGAGGTTTATGTCCTCTATTCCGAGTTCCAGGGGATGGCGAGACAGATTCCGACGATCGAACAGCTGTTGCCGATCCCGCCCATCGAAACCGAGGATGGCGCGCCCGCCGACGAGAATGAACCCTACCTGGCCGAACACATCACCGAGCCGTCGGCGGATGAACTGCTCGACGAAATGCTGCCCCGGAACGTTTACGTTCAGATTTACAGCGCCCTGCTGGAGACGTCCACCAGCGAGCACGCCGCGCGGATGACCGCGATGGACAACGCCACCAAGGCCTGCGACGATATGATCGAAAATCTGACCATGATCTACAATAAAGCCCGGCAGGCCGCGATCACCGGGGAATTGATGGACATCGTCGGCGGCGCCGAGGCGCTGAAGGGTTAGCTGAAACAATTGACTGCACGAAAGGATACAGGAGATCTTTAAATGGCTGAAAATATAGGAAGAATTACCCAGGTTTTGGGGCCTGTGGTCGACGTTGAATTTGAACAGGGCAAGCTGCCGACGATCCTTACGGCGCTTTTAATCTCCAACCCCACTATCAGCGACGAAGAGGACAACCTTGTCGTTGAAGTGGCGCAGCATCTGGGCGACAATGTGGTCCGGACCATCGCCATGGACGTTACCGACGGGCTGGTGCGGGGCGCTCCCGTCAAGGACACCGGCTCTCCCATCATGATGCCGGTGGGCGAGGCCGGTCTCGGCCGGGTGCTCAACGTCGTGGGACGGCCGGTGGACGGACTGGGACCGGTCAGTCAGGAAAAAATGATGCCGATCCACCGCTCGGCGCCCAAATTTACCGAGCAGGACACCACGGTTCGGGTTCTGGAAACCGGCGTCAAGGTGATCGACCTGCTGGTGCCCTTCCCCCGGGGCGGTAAAATGGGGATGTTCGGCGGCGCCGGCGTCGGCAAAACGGTTATCATGATGGAAATGGTCCACAACATCGCGATGCAGCACGGCGGCATCTCCGTGTTCGCCGGCGTGGGCGAGCGGACCCGCGAAGGCAACGACCTGTACCACGAGATGAAGGACTCCGGCGTTTTGCCCAAGGCGGCCCTGATTTACGGTCAGATGACCGAACCGCCGGGCGCCCGCGCCCGGGTCGCCCTGTCGGCGCTGACCGCCGCGGAATACTACCGGGATGAAGAGGGTCAGGACGTGCTGATCTTCATCGACAATATTTTCCGGTTTACCCAGGCCGGACAGGAGGTGTCCTCGCTGCTGGGCCGGATGCCCTCCGCGGTCGGTTACCAGCCGACGCTCGCGGTCGACCTCGGCGAACTCCAGGAGCGGATCACCTCCACCGACAAGGGGTCTATTACCGCTGTTCAGTGCGTGTACGTGCCGGCGGACGACTTGACCGACCCGGCGCCGGCCACGACCTTCGCTCACCTTGACGGCACCGTCGTGCTCTCCCGTCAGATCGCGGAGCTGGGCATCTATCCCGCGGTGGACCCGCTCGACTCCACTTCCCGGATTCTGGACGCCAGCTTCATCGGCGAGGAGCATTACTACGTCGCCCGGCAGGTTCAGCAGATCCTCCAGAAGTACAAGGAACTCCAGGACATCATCGCCATTCTGGGGATGGAAGAGCTTTCCGACGAAGACAAGGTGACCGTGGCCCGGGCCCGGCGCATTCAACGATTCCTTTCCCAGCCGTTCCACGTCGCGGAGACCTTCACCGGCATGGACGGCAAATACGTGAAGATCGAAGACACTATCAGAGGGTTCAAGGAAATCGTCGACGGCAAGCACGACGACCTCCCCGAGCGGGCGTTTTACATGGTGGGCGGCATCGAGGAAGCCGTTGAAAAAGCCAAGAGCATGGCTGAATAAAAGTAAGCTGACGAGGGCAAACTATGGCTGGAAATATACGATTAGAGGTCGTTACCCCGGAGAAAGCCGTGGTGGACGAGGACGTTCAAATCGTCGTCGCACCCGGTTCCCTCGGTGAATTTGGCGTACTTATCGGCCACACGCCTTTTTTGACGACCCTCAAAATGGGGACCCTACGGTATAAGGATGCAAGCGACCGCGAGCGGTTCGTTTTCGTGAGCGGAGGATTCGCCGAAGCCCTGCCGAACAAGGTGACGGTGCTCGCCGAATCCGCCGAACGCCGAAGCGATATCGATATCGAACGGGCGCGGTCCGCCTTGGAGCGGGCCCAGAAACGGCTGGCTCAGAAACAGGACGATATCGACTACGCCAGGGCCAAGGCGGCCCTGGAACGCGCCATGCACCGACTGAGGTCATTGGAAGCCAATAAATAGCGTCGTACCCGATATCGACTGAAACGCCAAAAAGGGGCGCGCCATATACAGATATGGCATGCCCCTTTTTCTATTTTATAAAGCCAAGGAACGGTTCATGAAGCATAACATCGCAGCGGTCATTCTGGCCGCCGGACTCGGCACCCGCATGAAATCGGGACGCGCCAAGGTGTTGCACGAAATTCTCGGAATTCCGATGGTATTTTATGTCCTTGACGCCGCCCAACGCATTTCGGGCGACGACATCGTGCTGGTCATCGGCAATCAGGCGGAAAAAGTTAAAGAAATGGTAACGCCCCGCTATCAGGTTTATTATGCTTTACAGGCGGAACAGTTGGGCACCGGACATGCAGTCCAGTGCGCTGTCCCCTCCATCCGGGATCATGTTGAAAACGTCTTGATCCTGTGCGGCGACGTGCCGTTGGTTCGTCACGAGACGCTGCAGTGGTTGGTGGAAGACCATATGTCCGCGAAACGGGATGTTTCAATCCTTGCGGTGGACATGGAGGACCCCAGTGGATACGGGCGCGTCGTCTTCGATGAAACGGGAGCGGTCCGCGGCATAGTGGAACAGGCGGATGCAACGGATGAACAAAAGGCCATTCGCACCATCAATACCGGGATCTATTGCGTCCGAAAGCCGTTTCTGACCCGCGTGCTGGCATTGTTGGATACGAACAACCAGCAAGGCGAACTCTATCTGACGGATATCATCCGAATCGGCCATGAAAAGGGGCGGAAGATCGGCGCGTTGGTCTCCCGTAATGTGGAAGAATTTATTGGCGTGAACACCCGGGAGGACTTGCGGAAGGTGACCGCGATCATGGGAGGGGCTGGGAAAAGCTCTTGACGAAACGGCGCAGGAAAGATTATAGTGACTTCACACGGATGAGGCGACGCATTCAATGCGAAATCCAGGTTCATCAACATGGGGGAAGCGCGGATGCGTCATCGCTCATCATTTAGGCTGGTAGCGGATAACGACGGACTGATATTGTCAGTGATTGAGCAGATGGATAAATAACACCGGGTAAAATCGCCCTGGAGTGCCGTATTCGAGAAAAGATAAGGAATTCGTCCGAAATCGATGCCCTGCTGGCTATATGAAACAGCCTGATTAAATTGGATAACGAAACGTGTGTTTGAAACCCGGCCGGTTATTTCGGTCGGCGGCGTGACAAAGGCGTACGCTAGAACTTTATAAAATTGTGTTTTCATTAAGAGAAATCACACAATCAATGCCGGGAGACAAGGCCAACGGTAATATGGCGCCAAAAATACAGGGCAATGCTGTATCGCGCATCTCGAATTGACGGCGCAAAAAGTTTTAAAACGCAATTTGTTGCGTGACCAGAACCAAGACATATCAAAATTGATCACCAGCTGCTTCATGATGGCCACTTGAAGGATTGAAAGCCATAGAGTAAAGATCAAGCACATCCCCTGCCGTGTTCGTGATTGGAAGATGTTCTTTGTCCCAACGCTAATTGACAAGGGGGCCTTTCCTCGCTTTGGTGTGCAAGTTCTGCTCGTACAGAAAAGCCTGAAGAAGCGATAAGGCGCCCACTTTGAACTATCGGTTCAAAGACCTTGCCAACACGGCACAAGGGTGGGGGATTTTCCCTCATTTTCTCCAATACAACCGATTTTACCCCTTCGGAAGCGGTCCTGTATCCTTTTCAAGGATGGGGGCTGGCCCCGCCATACCTTTTTGCTCTTCGCGGCGGATAGCCGCTCTGTCTCGCCTCATCCCTATCGTATAGGGCGATGCGGTTGCACATCGCTTTGCCTGCTGTGCAAAACGTCCCCAAACTCAATGGATGGACATACCCGTAGTTTTTATAAACGCCGGCGGCACAACGGCGTTAATTCATAGGCTCTCGGATGAGGAGAAAAAGGCATGAATGAATATAGTTTTATCATCGGCGTTATCGGCATCGGCGTGGGCTTTGCCGTCGCCTACTGGATGAAAGAGAAGCTTTCGTCCGAAAAGATGAGGGCGGCGGAAGAAGAAGCCCATCGGATCGTCGATGACGCCAAACGGCGCTCGGACACCCTCCTCAAGGAGGCGAAGCTGGAGGCAAAGGATAAGCTTTTCAAGATGAAGAGCGAATTCGATGCCGAAACCCGGGAAACGCGCAACGAACTCAAAAAAGAGGAACGCCGACTGATCCAGAAAGAAGAGAATCTGGATCGAAAGATCGAACAGGCTGATCGCAAGGAGCGGGAGTTAAGCCGGGAAGAGAAAAAGATCGCTAAAAGAGAGGCCGAGGTTGAACAGGCCGAGCTGAAATACAGCGAACTGATCGAGGAACAGAAGCAACAGCTGGAGAAGATCTCCGGGCTGACCGCGGAACAGGCCAAGGAACTGTTGATCCGGGCCATCGAAAACGAGGCCCGCTACGAAGGCGCCAAGCTGATCAAGCGGATCGAAAACGAGGCCAAGGAAGAGGCGGACAAGCGGGCGAAGAAAATTATCGCCACGGCGATCCAGCGGTATGCCGGAGATTTTGTCGCCGAGCGCACGGTCTCCGTGGTTCAGTTGCCCAACGACGAGATGAAGGGCCGCATCATCGGCCGGGAGGGGCGCAACATCCGGGCCCTGGAAGCCACCACCGGCATCGACCTGATCATCGACGATACCCCGGAGGCGGTGATCCTGTCGGGATTCAACCCGGTCCGAAGAGAGGTCGCCCGGCTGTCCCTGATGCGGCTGATATCGGACGGGCGCATTCATCCCGCCCGCATCGAAGATGTGGTCAAAAAAGTCGGACATGAGGTGGATGTGGTGATCAAAGAGGCGGGGGAGCAGGCCGCCTTCGATCTGGGGGTCCACGGCATCCACAACGAACTGATCAAAGTCATCGGTCGACTGAAATTCCGCACCAGCTACGCGCAGAATGTCCTCCAGCACTCCATTGAAGTGGGATTTCTTTCGGGGATCATGGCGGCGGAACTCGGGTTGAACCAGAAACTGGCCAAACGGATGGGACTCCTCCACGATATCGGCAAGGCCATCGATCACGAAGTGGAAGGACCCCACGCCCTGATCGGGTCCAAACTCGCCAAAAAGTACGGAGAATCCCAGAAGATCATCCAGGCCATCGCCTCCCATCATGAAGATGTGCCCCCTTCCTCGGTCTATGATTTTCTGGTCCAGGCCGCGGACGGCCTGTCCGGAGCGCGGCCCGGCGCCCGGAAAGAGTTGCTGGAAAATTATGTAAAGCGGCTGGAGGATCTGGAGAAAATCGCCAATTCCTTCAAGGGGGTCAGCAATTCCTACGCCATCCAGGCCGGGAGAGAGATGCGGGTGCTGGTGGACAGCGGCATCCTGAGCGATGAGGAGGCCACGTTGCTCAGCAAGGACATTGCAAAAAAGATCGAAGAGTCCCTGACCTTCCCGGGGCAGATCAAGGTGATGGTCATCCGGGAAACCCGGGCGGTTGAATATGCCAACAAATAGAAGAGGATGAAGCGATGGAGAATGCGGTCACGGCACTTCGCGAGCGGGGCTTTGTCGAACAGACGACCCATGGAACGGAACTGGATGGCTATATCGAAGGGGGACGGGCCACCTGTTACATCGGATTCGATCCGACGGCTTCCAGCCTCCATGTGGGCAGTCTCATCCCGATTATGGCCCTGGCGCACATGCAGCGAGCGGGACACCGCCCTGTCGCGCTCGTAGGCGGCGGTACCGGCCTGGTCGGCGATCCCAGCGGTAAAACCGAAATGCGGAAACTGTTGACCCTCGAAGCCATCGAGGAAAATGTCGCCGGCATCAAAAAGCAGCTTTCGCGGTTTCTCGATTTTTCCGACGGCCAAGCGCTGATGCTCAACAACGCCGACTGGTTGACGGAACTGGAGTATATCCCGTTTCTCAGGGATATCGGGCGGCATTTCAGCGTCAATCGGATGATCAAAGCGGAAAGCTACCGGATGCGGATGGATTCAGAGGACGGGCTGAGTTTCATCGAATTCAATTATATGGTGCTCCAGGCTTATGATTTTCTCGTGTTGTCCGATACCTACGGCTGCCAGCTGCAAATGGGCGGCAGCGATCAGTGGGGCAATATCGTCGCCGGCATCGATCTTATCAGAAGAATGCGTCGGCGGCCGGCCTTTGGGCTCACTTTTCCGCTCATCACCACCAGCAGCGGCGCCAAAATGGGCAAGACCGCGGAAGGCGCCGTATGGCTGGACCCCGAACGGACCAGCCCTTATGAATACTATCAGTATTGGATCAATTCGGATGACCGGGATGTGGCGCGGTTTTTGTCCCTCTTTACCTTCCTGCCTTTGGAAGAGATTCAGGGCGTGGGCAACCTGGCGGGCGCTCAGCTGAACAGCGCAAAGGCGATCCTGGCCTTCGAGGCGACCGCCCTCGCCCATGGCCGGGATGCGGCCGTTGAAGCCCATAAGGCCGCCGCCTCGGTCTTCGGGGATAGACAAACGCCGCCGGAGATCCTGCCGTCCAGCGCCATTCCAAGGGAGGCGGGGGACGCCGGCGACGCATCGGCGCCCACTTCGCCGTTGAAGCGGTCCCGCCTCGAGGAGGGGGTGCCGGTCTTTAAGCTGTTTCTGGAAGCCGGTCTGGCGACCTCTGGCGGCGCCGCCCGGCGCCTGATCTCCCAGGGGGGCGGGTATATCAACGGCCGGCGCATAAACTCCGCCGAAGAGATGCTGAGCGAAAAAGAGATTGATAACGGGGAAATACTCCTAAGGGCCGGGAAAAAACGGTTTCATAAACTCGTTGTCGAAAATTAATGCTTGACACCCTCGGGGAAAGCATATAAAAGACGTTGTTGCCGATGGGGAACCGGTTTGAGAGAGCCGGCCCCCCTATCAAAGTTCTTCGAAAAAACATCTTGACAACCCCGCCCAGAAGAAATAGATTACAGGGGTCTTCGCAGCAAAGTCAACAAGGTCGCTGGCCGAAAAAAATGAGGTTGGCGGCAAAAACTTGTTGACAAACGCGGTCGAGATAGTTTA
>CAZZBE010000035.1:12007-24641 GCA_964652715.1 uncultured Desulfobacteraceae bacterium | reverse complement strand
TATCCCCTCGCGGCATTGCCGAGGGGCATCGTTCATCAAATAGCCCATCACAGCCGCTCAATCTCCCGCTTCCCAAACAACCCATACGGCTTCACCATCAAAATCACCACCAACAACACAAAAGGGGCCAAATCCTTCACCCCGCCACCGAAATACGGATCCAGATACCCCCCCGCCAAATTCTCCACCACCCCGATGATGAACCCGCCCAGGATGGCCCCGCCGATGGAGTCGAGGCCCCCCAGGATCACCACCGGGAAAATTTTCAGGCCGATCTGGCCCAGGTTGGGCTGAATGCCGCCGATGTTGCCGATGACCACGCCGCCCAGGCCAGCGGCGATGGCCCCCAAAGCCCAGGCCAGGGTGAACATGGACCGGACGTTGATGCCCATGGAATAGGCCGCCATCTGGTCGTTGGCCGTGGCCCGCATGGCGATGCCCACCTTGGCGTATTTGAAGATCAGGGAAAATACGATCACCGCCGTGATGGAAATCAAAAACCCGTAGAACATGTTGGACCGGACAATGGCGAATCCCAGGTCGATGGGGGCCCGGGGAAAGATCTGGGGAAAGCTCTTGAAGTCGGAACTCCAGACGATCTCCGCCAGCCCGGTCAGGATGGCCCCCAGGCCGATGGTCGCCATGACGATGCTGATGGTGGGCTGGCCCAGCATGTGGCGCAGGATGAGCCGCTCCACCAGGAACCCCAGCAGGGCCGCGCAGAGCATGACGATGAGAAAGGTCGGGATCACCGGCAGCCCCAGCAACACCAGGAAGGTATAGCAAAAATAGGCGCCCATCATCATGAACTCGCCGGTGGCGAAATTGAGGATGCTGGTGGCCTTGTAGATGAGGACGAACCCCAGGGCGATGAGGGCGTACACCCCGCCCACGGCCACGCCGCTGACCATCAGTTGCAGGAGAATGTCCACGTCAGCCCTTTTTCTCCCCCAGATAGGCCCTGATCACCTCGGGATGGGCCGCCGCCGCTTCCGGGGTCCCCTCGGCGATCTTCCGGCCGAAATTGATCACCGCCACGTGGTCGCTGATGTCCATGATGACGTTCATGTCGTGTTCGATAAGAATGATGGTGACGTCCCGCTCCTCCTTGATGTCGAGGATGAACCGGGCCATGTCCTCGGTCTCCTCGGCGTTCATGCCGGCCACCGGCTCGTCCATGAGCAGGACCCGGGGCCGCATGGCCAGGGCCCGGCCCAGCTCCACCCGCTTCTGGAGGCCGTAGGGCAGCGCCCGCACCGGCAGATTGCGGATGTCCTCGATCTCCAGAAAATCGATGATCTCCTCCTCCACCTCCCGGCGGAGCTGCATCTCCTCCCGGTGGGCGGCGCCCCAATAAAGCACGGAGGCCAGCAGGCCGGTCTTCAGGTGGGCATGGGCGCCCAATTTGATGTTGTCCAGGACGGTCATGCCATGGAACAGGGCGATGTTTTGGAAGGTCCGGGCCAGGCCCAGGGCGGCCCGGCGATCGGTGGAGACCCGGGACAGGTCCCGGCCGTCGAAGGCGATCCGTCCCGCGTCGGGCCGGTAGAAGCCGCCGATGCAGTTGAGGATGGAGGTCTTGCCCGCGCCGTTGGGGCCGATGATGGCGAAGATCTGGCCTTCGGGGACGTCGAGGCTCACGTCCGAAAGGACCTGGAGCCCGCCGAAGGAGAGGCTGAGGGTGTCCACCTCGAGGATGTTCATTTATTCACATATCCCATTTTTCATCAAATTTGTGAACAAAACTCATTTGACGAATACGATTCATATTCTTTTGAACGACAATTGTCAAGGATCATCGCCGAAAATCGGAACGTCGGCGCGGAAAACGGTTCCATCGTCGCCCGGCGGTTGCCACCGACCCGCCGCCGTACTATAATCGGTTTCAACAGCGGCAAAACGGACGCCATAACCACTCAGGGAAGGGATTCGCGTGGACCCCATCATCGATGTCAAGGATCTGACCAAGAAATTCAAAGACTTCTCGGCCGTGGACGGCATCTCTTTTTCGGTGGAAAAGGGCGAGTTCTTCGGCCTGCTGGGCCCCAACGGCGCCGGGAAGACCACCACCATCCGGATGCTCTACGGCTTTTCGCCCCCCACCGGCGGGACCCTGGAGGTGTTCGGGCTCGACATCGAAAAGGCGTGGCGGGAGATCAAGTCCCGGATCGGCGTCTGCCAGCAGGAGAACAGCCTCGACCCGGACCTGAGCGTCTCCCAGAACCTGGCCATTTTCGCTTCCTATTTCAGCATCCCCAAGGAGACGGCCCTTCAGCGGTCCGGCGAACTCCTCGAATTTTTCGCCCTCTCCCACCGCGGCGAGGACAAGGTGGCGGATCTGTCCGGCGGCATGGCCCGGCGGCTCACCCTGGCGCGATCCCTCATCAACCGGCCCGACCTCCTGATCCTGGACGAACCCACCACCGGCCTCGACCCCCAGTCCCGCTACCAGATGTGGGACCGGCTCGACGCCCTCAAGGGCAAGGGGCTGACGGTGGTCATGACCACCCATTACATGGAGGAGGCCCAGAACCTGTGCGACCGGCTGGTGATCGTCGATCACGGCAAGATCCTGGTGGAAGGCAGTCCCCGGGCCCTTATCGACGAACACACCGGCGGCAACGTCATCGAGATCGCCGGCCACGAGGACAAGGTCGTCGATTTCGTCCGGGAAAACAGCATCGAATACGACGATTTGGAAGATCGACTCATCCTTTACACCCCCAAAGACGCCGCCGATCTCAACAACACCATCATCGACCGGTTCTGCGTCGATAAGTGCACCTATCGCAACTCCACCCTGGAGGACGTGTTTCTCCGGCTGACGGGAAGGGAACTGAGAGAATGATCCGACTCGACGCCATTTCGTGGCGATTTCTGAAAGTGTGGCGGCGCAACCTCATCACCTACGGCAAGATATGGAAGGTCAGCTTCCTGACCCCGCTCATCGAGCCCATCCTCTACATCCTGGCCTTCGGGATGGGGCTGGGGGTGATGATCGGCGAAGTCGAGTACGGCGGCGAGACGCTCTCCTACGTGCGGTTCATCGCCCCGGCCCTGATCGCCGTGGCCGTGATGCACAACGCTTTTTTCGAGACCACTTACACCTCCTTTGTCCGGATGTATTACCAGCGGACCTTCGACGGGATGCTGGCCACGCCCCTGTCGCTGGAGGAGATCATCCTGGCCGAGATCGTCTGGGCCGCCACCAAGGCCGCGGCGGCCGCCGCCATCATGCTGGCCGTGCTGGGGGCCTTCGGATACGTCGCCTTTCCCATGGGGCTGCTGATGATCCCCGCCGCTTTTCTGGGCGGACTGGCTTTCGCGGGCGTGGGCATGGTCTTCACGGGCATCGTCCCCACCATCGACCTGTTCAACCTGCCCATGTTCCTGTTCATCACCCCCATGTTCCTCTTTTCCGGGACGTTTTTCCCCATCACCAACCTCCCCGAATGGGCCCGGCCCCTGGCGGCGGCGGTCCCCCTCCATCACATCGTGGAGCTGGCCCGGATGCTGTGCATCGGGGTCCATGAGACCGGCCCGCTTGCGAGCCTCGGCTACCTGGCCGTCTTCTCGGTGGTTTTCACCCTGCTGGGGCTGATCTCCATGCGGCGGCGGCTGATCAAGTAAATACGGCTCTTTCCGAGCCCCAAAACGCGACCCAAGGAGCGACCATGACCTTCACTTTTTCCATCGACCCGGAGAGAACGGCCATTCAGATTCAGCGGTTCGTTTCAGAATACATCGAAAAGACCGGACACGCCGGCGTGGTGCTGGGCCTCTCCGGCGGCGTCGACTCCGCCGTGGGCGCGGTCCTGGTCCGAAAGGAGCTGGGTAAAGACAACGCCGAGTGCATTTTCATGCCCGACGAGGCCACGCCGGAGGAGGATTACGACCACGTCCGGCTCCTGGCCGAGACCTACGATCTCAACCTGAGAACCCAGGACATCGGCCCCATCGTCTCCGCCTTCGAGGCCCACTGCCCCGACTCGCCGGACATCCTGGCGCTGGCCAACGTCAAGGCCCGGGTCCGGATGATCCTGCTCTACCAGTGCGCCAACATGGGCCGGCGGCTGGTGTGCGGCACGTCCAACAAATCGGAGCTGATGGTCGGTTATTTCACCAAATACGGCGATGGCGGCGTGGACATCATGCCGCTGGCCGATCTCTACAAGACCCAGATCTGGACGCTGGCGCGCTATCTGAAGATGCCCGCCCCCGTCGTCGACAAACCGCCGTCCGCCCGCCTGTTCGAGGGCCAGACCGACGAAAAAGAGCTGGAAATGACCTACGCCACCCTCGACGTCGTCCTGTCCGGGATCGAGCAGAAGTTCTCGGACAACGCCATCGCCGACGCCGCCGACACCTCGCCGGCGGAAGTGGAGCGGATCCGGACCATGGTCATGGCCAACGACCACAAGCGGGCGCCGGCCGTGATCGCCAGGATCTACTGAGATGGACACGCAGACCGCCCGATCCCATCTGACCCGAATTTTCAAAGCGGGCCTCGCCCGGGTCGATCCCTACCGGATGATGCGGGACCGGGCGACGCTTTCGGGGAACCGGTTGTCGGTGGATCTGGAGGCGGGCGGCGCCGGGATCGATCTGTCCGATTTTCGCCGAATCGTGGTCATCGGCGTCGGGAAAGCCGCGGCGCCCATGGCCCGGGCCATCGAAGAGATCCTGGGGGACCGGATCGATCGCGGATTCATCGTGGTCAAATACGGCCATACCGTTCCCCTCGACATCGTCGAAACCCTGGAATCCGACCACCCCGTGCCCGACGAAAACGGCGTCGCCGGGGCGCGACGGATCGTGGAACTGGCGGACGGAGCGGATGAAAAGACCTTGGTCATCGGTCTCATCTCCGGGGGCGGATCCGCCCTGCTGCCCCTGCCCCTGGAGGCGACGGTGAACGGCGGGCCCCTCCGGCTCACCATCGAAGACAAACAACAGACCACCAAGGCTCTGCTGGCCTGCGGCGCGGCCATCGAAGAGATCAACTGCATCCGCAAACACCTGTCGGGCGTCAAGGGCGGTCGGCTGCTGTCCCGCCTGGCCCCGGCCCGGAGCCTCAACTTCATCCTCTCCGATGTGGTGGGCGACGACCTGTCCAGCATCGCTTCCGGGATCACGGCGCCGGACCCCACCACCTACGGCGACGCCCTGGCCATCATCGAAAAATACGGCATCGGCGACAAGGTTCCCGAAGCGGTCGTCCGGGCACTGGAACTGGGCAAAGCCGGCAAACTCCCCGAAACCCTCAAACCCGGCGACCCGGCCGAAGCCCTGGCGACCAACCTGCTCATCGGCACGAACCGCGGCGCCCTCGACGCCGCCGCCGACGAGGCCCGCCGCCTGGGGTACGCGCCCGTCAGACTCACCTCCCGGATCACCGGCGAGGCCCGGGACGCGGCCCGGTTCCTTTCCGCCATCACCCTGGACGCGGCCCGGCATGGCCTGCTGACCCAAGCGCCCGCCTGCATCCTCTCCGGCGGCGAACCCACGGTGACGATCCGGGGCGACGGCAAAGGCGGCCGCAACCAGGAGATGGCACTGGCCTTCCTGGTGGAAATGGCCCGCCGCCCGGATGATTTCGACGGCATCCATTTCCTCTCCGCCGCCACCGACGGCAACGACGGGCCTACCGACGCGGCCGGGGCTTTTGCCGACCGGGACCTGCTGTTCGAGACCGAACGCCGAAAACTGAATCCGGAGGCATTTTTGAACAACAACGACGCCTATTCGTTTTTCCAAAAGATTGGGGGATTGCTCAAAACCGGGCCGACGAATACCAATGTATGCGATCTGCAGGCAGCGATAGTCGGGGAAGTCTGAATGCGAGATTCAGATTCTCTGTATCCGCGTTAAAAGCTCCGGTTGCTGAACAATATGCTTCAAATAATCTTCCACGCCCAATATGACCGCGCTTGGCTGCTTTCCCCTTCGACTCACCATAAACCGGACATTCTCTTTTTCAACCCGGTTCATCGGCTCGCCAAACCGGGTTCTGGCCGCCAGGGCATCTATTGGTTGGGGAGTGGATGGATCGCCCATTATTGCCGCCTTCCTCATGGATTAACGCTCCGGTTCGGTAATATGCCGGTCATTTCGAATTGTCGAAAGCTATCTGTTTTTCTGCGATTTCCATCGGGAAGCATCAATTCTCCGGCCGGGAACCGGGGACCGGGCCGCCCCTACCCCTTCACATCGTCGACCGCAGATACGCGCCGCTGCCCAAGGCAAAGAGCAGCGCCAGCACCGTGGCCAGGGCGCAGAGGCCGGCCAGGGACTTGTGGAAGATCCGCTCCCGGACCCGGTCCCGGTCCCGGTAACCCAACAGCCAGCCCAGGGCGAATCCAGCCACCAGACCGCCGCCGTGGGCGTAGTTGTTGATGTTGGGCATCATCCCGATGATGAGCAGCCCGATAAGCCAGCCGCTCACCTGCCGCAGCAACTCCTGCCCGTAGGTCCCGCCCCGGCTCCAGGCATAGTAGACGATGGCGCCGATAAAGCCGCAGACGGCCGCGGACGCCCCGATGGTGAGTTGGACCCCGAAAATGTAAGAGGTGGCGAATCCGACCACGCTGGCGAGGGTAAAGAGGATGAGCATCCGATAGGCGCCGTACTCCTGGCCGATGAACCCCGCCAGATTTCTGAAGGCCAGCATGTTGAAGACGATGTGGAGCAGGCTCCCGTGGAGATAGGCCGCCGTCAGCAAGGTCCACCACCGGCCGTACCCGGCGATGGGGATCGTCCCCGTGGCGCCCAGCATGAACAGGCTCTCGGCGCCGGGTGAAAAGGCGATGAAGGGGTTGGCCAGGGAGAGCCGGATGCCGCCGGGCGACAGGAGCATGGACAGCGCATACATGGCCACGTTAATGCCGATGACGATCTTGATCAGATCCGCCGGATTTCGGAAGGCCCGGGTCCAGGGGTTGTTCTTCAGGGCCGACCCTGGACGGCCGGTACCGCAGTGGGGGCATCGGGGCTCGTCGGAGCTGATGAGCTTCCGGCAGTTGGGGCAGAGGATGGAGCGTCGCGGTTCGTCGGACATGGGATCGTTTCGCCTCCGGTTCGGGGTTCGGGTTCGCGCCGTCGTGGCCCGGCGCAATGAATGGAATATATAGCACGTCGCCGAAGGATGTCAAAATTCCCATATACTTCTTGACAATGCGGATTGAATGCTTTTGAGTAGGAACAAAAAAGAAAGGAGTTATGCATGGCCAGACAGAAACAGAACCGCGGGACCTGCGCCTTTTGCGGCAAAGACTACACCCGGGGCGGAATGAAGAAACACCTCGCCGCCTGCGACGATCGGAAAAAGGCGATCCAGGAAGCCGACGCGTCGAAACGCAAGTCCCAGCCTCTCTATCATTTGATCGTCTACGACGCCTACAACAAGAGCAATTACTGGCTCCACCTGGAAATGAACGGGCTGGCCGCCCTGGAAGAGCTGGATCAATACCTGAGGGCCATCTGGCTGGAGTGTTGCGGGCACATGAGCACCTTTTTCGCTGGCAAAAAGGCGTACCGGGACCCGGAACTGGAAATGGACCATGCGGCCCGCGACGTTTTCAATGAAACCGCGCGACTGCTCCACATCTACGATTTCGGCACGTCGTCGGAAACCATGGTGGAAGTCGCCGACGTCCGGGAGGGGCGGCCCCTCACGAAACATCCCATCGCCCTGATGGCGAGGAACCATCCTCCGGAATACCCCTGCATGGAGTGCGGGAAGCCGGCCCGACATTTTTGCATGGAATGCCAGATTGAAGACGACGCAAGCGGGTTGCTGTGCGACAAGCACGTCAAGGACCACCCCCACGAGGACTACGGTCCCCCCACCCCGATCGTCAATTCGCCCCGGGTCGGCATGTGCGGGTACAGCGGGCCGGCGGAGCCGCCGTATTGAGGAACGGGGTGCTCGTCTCTGCTTGAAAGTGCCGATGAAATCTCACCGGGAAGCCTTCAAACGTCCTAAAAAGGAAACGCCAAGCGTCCGAAACCAAGACGTTTGGCATTTCCTTTTTTTCTTTCGTTGCGCGGCTCGATCAACCGAAAGGCTTTAGCCGGCCCCTTTTCGTTACGACAACCACCGCTTCCGCCGCTTATAGTGCTTCACGTCCCGGAAACTCTTCCGGCCGCCGATGTCGGTCATCCCCAGGTAGAAATCCTTGATGTCCGGGTTCTCCCGCAGGGTTTCGGAGCTGTCGTCCATGACGATGCGGCCGGTTTCCATGACGTAGGCGTAGGGCGCCACGTTGAGGGCCAGCTTGGCGTTTTGCTCCACCAGCAGGATGGAGATTTTTTCTTCCCGGTGGAGCTGGGTGATGATGTTGAAGATTTCGTGGATGAGCATGGGCGCCAGTCCCATGGACGGTTCGTCCAGCAGCATCAGTTTGGGGTTGGTCATCAGGGCCCGACCCACCACGGTCATCTGCTGTTCGCCGCCGGAGACGAAGCCGGCCACTTCATTGCGTTTTTCCTTTAACCGCGGAAAATAATGATAGACCTTGTCCAATTTGTCCTTGACGGAAACGCCTTTCTCCCGTCGATGGGCGCCCACCTTGATGTTTTCCTCCACGGTCAGGTGTTCGAACACCCGGCGGCCTTCGATAACCTGGACGATCCCCATTTTGGAGATTTCCTCGGCGGACTTCCGATCGATGCGGACCCCGGTAAATTCGATGCTGCCGTCGGTCACCGCGCCGTCCTCGTGATTCAACAGGCCGGAAATGGACTTGAGGGTGGTGGACTTGCCCGCGCCGTTGGCCCCCAAAAGCGCCACGATGCCGCCCTCGGGGATCTCGATGGACACCCCTTTGAGAACGAGGATCACCTCGTGATACTTCACCTCGATGTTGTTGATTTTCAGAATCGGATCCGTCGCCAAAGAGAACCTCCAGGATGAAAAGGTAATAGGTTATCGGTTATAGGTGATGGGTTATAGGGGGGCGACATGCGTCGCCCCCCATGTCCTTGTCAGATTAGTAGCCCAGCCATTGGTTGTTCCATTTGTCGGGCCAGCGCTCCTTCAGGTTGATCTGGGAGAGCAGCTCGAAGTCTTTGTTCCGGTAGATGTAGATGTTGACCTTGGACGTGGGGCGATGGTCCTCGGAAGTATAGCTCACCGGCGCGGCGCCCAGGCCCAGGTCGTAGCCCCGCATGGTCTCGATGCCTTCCTTGAGGATGGTCTCGCCGTTGAGTTCGCCGGTTTTATCGGCCCGGCGCATCCCTTCCGCCAGCAACTTCACAGCGCCCCAGGCCTGAATGGTGCGGATCAGCCGCTTTTCCTGGGGTACATTCGGGTTGACCTTTTTGGTATATTCGACAACGGTGTCCATGCCCTCGACATCCTCGCCATAGAAGGCGCAGGGGGAGACGCCGATGGCGTTCTCGGCGCCCGGTCCGGCCAGGCGGGGCAGGTTCTCGTCGAATCCCCACACGTTGATGGCGTGATAGGCCCCCAGCTGGAGAGTCCGGGCGTCTTTCATGGCCACGGAAACCGATTGGGTGGTGTTGCCGTGCCAGATCAGGTCGGCTTTATACCGTTTGGCCGCCAGGATCTGGGTCTTGGCGTCCAGGGCCTTCAGGGAGAGGTCCTGATCCTGTCCGATTTCCATTCCCAGCAATTCGGCCTGTTCTTTCACCGCCTTGATGGGGGCGCTGCAGTAGGGATGGGCGTGGTGGTAAAAGCACATGAATCTCGGCTTGTCGCCGCTTTCCCGACGGCTCTTGTATTTCGGGTCCTTCATCCAGATCTCGTCGTACCAGGCCGTAATGGCGGCCCTGGCGCTGGAGGAATAATCCGGTGAAAAGAAAAGGTTATAGGGCGTTTTGTCCGGATCGGTCAAATGGGCCGAGTAGGAGGCCGACACGTAGGGCATCTTGTCCTTGCTCACCGTTTGAGAGAGCGCTTCGGTGTCGCCGGTGCCCCATCCCAGAATCGCGATGACATCTTCGCGGGTTTTGAGTTTGTCGTACAGGGTTACGGCCTCGTCCCGCTTGTAACCGTAGTCGAACATATGGAACTCGATCATCTTTCCATTGATGCCGCCGTTGTCGTTGACCCAGGTCACCGCCTCTTCCAGACCCAGGGCGTAATCTTTGCCCACGTCCGCGGTGGCGCCGCTTTGATCAGTGATGCCGCCCACATGGATTACATCGGCGGCCATGCCGACGCCGGTCGTCAGTGCGAATATCATGGATGTTGCCATCGCCAACCAGAAAATCTTGCCTTTCATGCGCCAACCTCCCTCGTTTAAAGTGAATACTGCTTGTGAAACCCTATGACTCATCATACATTTGTGACGTTTGCTGCTTTTTACCACCTCCTCTTTGTCTAAAAGATTGCATCCCTCGAAACCATGCAATTAGCTCATTCTGGACTGCCAGTACCATGGCTTTCTATGCATATGAGCAATTGCCCAAACAACGATTCTTTCTTTCTCTGATGTAAAAAGAATTTTGTAGGGAAATTTGGGGATGAACGCTTTATAGATATCGTCGGATTCTTTCAAAAACCAGTCCGGATTTTCCTGATCTTTCCAAGTTGATCGGTTACCGCGCTTTTGAACCGCTTTCCAAGCCCCTTTGACTGGATTTCATACCATTCAATCGCCTCGTCAAATTCTTCGGCCGCTTTCTCATGAATGTGAATCTTCATTGTATAGTTCATCGAAGTCCAATAATTTCGCCCTGCCTTCGTTCACCGCTTTTATCCGGTTGCCGACTTCTCCAACCCATGACCGGCGGATTTCTTCATCCTCATGATCAATACTTGCAAGAATTAGCTCGGCAAACACAACCCTTTCATTGGGCGGCATTTGAAGCGCTTTTTCTAAAAGAGCGTTATCCATAAACAGCTCCCTTTTCATAGGAGGATTTTGCACTCATAAAGTTCACCTTTTTCTTTACTCAACGCCAGAAGCGACTTTCAAAGAATGAATCGCCTCTTCCAAACCCTGCCTTACATCGATTCAGGTCGTTCGTCTGGGCTATCACCTCCTTTTAATGTTAAATGCGATCCCTTTCGATGCTCATTGCCACAGACGCTTCATTCAACCTTTTCAACATGCGGATAATCGATAATTTTTTCATCCACGGTCAACAAGGGGCATCTATGTATGCGAGCAGTGGCGACAATGATTTGATCCGCCGGATCACGGTGGAAGTTTCCTGGAAGCTGGGTGGCTTCATCATCTTCAGCCACCGGATCAGTTGGGTTCATATATGTAATGGGTTCACCCCAAAAAGGGTGGCGCTTTTTACTTCGGGTGGATTGTGAACGGGAACGAGGGATGACAATCACCTCGACCTTTTCGCCGTCCTTAAAGGGCAGATTTTTCAATGTCAACATTCCGCCCTTGCCCATTGTCGTTTCATCGGCATATACCTGCATATCAACTCTTTAATTATTAAATTTTCACTAATACGAAAACGGCCACAAATTAAAATAATTCTTCGACTGCCACCACCGGTAGGCCAGCCCGTTGGGTTCGAAGAGCAGGAAACCGCAGATGGCCAGGCCGAAGGCGATTTCTTTATAGTAGATGATGTTGCCCGTGCCCCCCACCATGCCCACGATCTCCTGGAGGGCCCAGATCATGAAGACCATGAAGGCCGCGCCGAAAAAGACGCCGTGGATGGAGCCGACCCCGCCGATGAGGATGATCCCCACCAGCCAGAGGGATTTGCCGAAGGTGAAATCCTCCACGCTGATGATGTTGCGGGACGCGCCCCAGAAGGCGCCGGTGACGCCGCCGATGAACCCGGAGACGAAAAACGCCTGGAGTTTGTAGAGGGTGATGTTGATGCCCATGGATTCGGCGGCGATGTCGTTGTCCCGGATGGCCACCCAGGCCCGGCCCGGCTTGGACCGGATATAGTTAAGCACCATAAAGGTCATGAGGATGGCCAGAATCAGGCCATAGTAATAGATGTCCCGCTTGGAGTCCACGGTCCAGGGACCGAATTTGACCAGGTCGGAACTGAGGGTGAGGTCCTGCTGCCGGCCGCCGATCTGGCTGATGTATTTGGCGATGAAAAAATCGACGGTGATGAACTGGGCCGCCATGGTGGTCAGAATCAGGTAAAACCCTTTGACCCGTGCCGACGGCAGGCCGAAGATCACGCACCAGATGCCGGCGATGATCCCGGAAATCAGCAGCACCAGCGGATAGACCACCCCCATGTCCAGCATGAACTGGGGCCATGGCATGGCCATGATGAGAAAACTGGCGTAGGCCCCCACCGCCAGGAAGGCGGCGTGGCCCAGGGTGAGCTGACCGCAGTAGCCGATGAGGAGCTGCACGCCCAGGGCGCCCAGACTCCAGTAAATGAGCAGGATGAACTCCGACAGGTAATCCGTGAGAAAAAAAGGAATGAAGATGAACGCGACCAGGGCCAGCAAAATCATCTTTCCCCGGATGAACTTGGTCTGCCAGAAGGCATGGTCCTGGGCATAGGTTTCATGGTATGCGCCGCACGGCAAAAATGTCGACATGGTCTAATGTCCTCCTGATCCGAAATCGGTTCCGTTTTTCAAAGGTCGTCTCAATCCGTTATACCCGCTCAATGCGCACCCATCCCCACAGGCCGTAGGGTTTGAAGAGCAGGAAGAGCACCATGA
>CAZZBE010000035.1:0-11907 GCA_964652715.1 uncultured Desulfobacteraceae bacterium | reverse complement strand
ACATAGGGGGCCGTGTCCTTGACCCCGCCGGGGAAATAGGGGTCCAGGAGAAACCCGGACAACTCCTGAAGCACCCCGATGACGATGCCCCCCACGATGGCGCCGGGCACGGAATTGAGCCCCCCCAGCACCACCGCCGGCAGCACCAGCAGGCTCAATTCGCCCACCGATATGTTGAGCCCGTTTTTGGCGCCCAGAAACGCCCCGCCCACGGCGGCGGTCATGAACGCGATGATCCAGGCCGCGGAATAGACGAACCGGACGCTGATGCCCAGGGACAGGGCCGCCATCTCGTCGTCGGCCGTGGCCTGCATGGACAGGCCCCAGGGGGTGAACTTGAAAAAAAGATAGAAGATGATCCACAGCGAAAGGGCCGCCACCATGGACCAGAGATAGACCCGTTCGATGATGATGCCCCCCACCATGAAGGCGTCGTAGGAGAAGACCGGCGGGTCGAAGATCCGGGTGTCGGTGGACCAGATCAGCCCCACCAGCCCGCGGAAGACGAACATGAGCCCCACCGTCATCATGATCACCGTCAGCACCGGTTCGCCGATGAGGCGGTCCAGGAAAATCCGTTCGGTGAGGTACCCCATGACGATGCAGGCCAGAAGGGTCAAAAACAGGGCCGACGCGAACGGCAGCGGATGGCCGATTTTAATCAAAAAGGTATAGATGCTCAAACACAGGTAGGCCCCGATGAGGGTCAGTTCGCCCATGGCGAGGTTGAGGACCCCGGAGCATTTGTAGATCAGGACCCATCCCAGCGCGATCAAGCCGTAGATGCTTCCCACCATCACCCCGTTGGCGACGGCCCATAGCAGCAGTGTCACATCCATGGTTGCCCCTTTCCTCCTATATTAGCTTTCGAATTCTCAGATCCGTCTTGATATGGGATTTCCGCCCGTCCTCGTAGGTGATGGTCGTGTCGATGTGGACCATGTCCCCCTCGCCGTAAAGGGCCTCCAGAATATCCTTGTACCGCTCCGACACGAAAGCCCGCCGGAGCTTCCGGGTCCGGGTCAGCTCGTCGTCGTCGGCGTCGAACTCTTTGTAAAGGTTTACGAATTTGACGATCCGGGCCGTTTCGGGCAGGTCCTTGTTGGCCTGGGCCACCTGTTGTTCCACCAGATCGTACACCTCGGTCTTCTGGGACAGTTCGGGATAGCTGGTGTAGGTGAGCTTCTTCTCGTCGGCCCAGTTGCCCACCACGGAATAGTCGATGCAAATGACGGCGGTGACGTAAGGCCGCTTGTCGCCGATGACCCAGGAATCGCGGATATACGGGCTGAACTTGAGCCGGGTCTCCAGGTACTGGGGCGAAAAGGGCCGGCCGTCGGACAGGGTCATCACGTCCTTGGACCGGTCGAAGACCACCAGATGGCCGTCGTCGTCGATGAACCCCCGGTCTCCGGAGGCCAGCCAGCCGTCTTTCAGGGTTTCTTCGGTGGCCTCGGGGCTTTTGTAATAGCCCAGAAAAACGGACGGACTCCTGGCCATGATCTCCCCTTCTTCGGTGATCTTCACCTCGGTTTCGGGAATGGGCAGCCCCACGGTGTCGAATTTGATGTCGCCGTCCCGGTGGACGATGGAGATGCCGCCGATCTCCGTCTGGCCGTAGATCTGCTTCAGGTTGACCCCCATGGCGTGGAAAAACCGGAAATGGTCGGGCCCCATGGCCGCGCCGCCGGTGTAGGCGTGGCAGACCCGGGAGAGGCCAAGGTGATCCTTCAGCTTTTTGTGGACCCCCATCTCCGCCAGCCAGCCCAGCGCCCGCCAGTGCCAGGGGATCGGCTGCTTTTTGAATTTCAGATCCGCGTTGCGATAACCGATCCTGGCGGCCATCTCATAGCATTTCCGCTTGATCCAGCCGCTGTCCAGGTATTTCACCTGGACCGTCCGGGTCATCTGTTCGTACATCCGCGGCGGGGCGAACATAACGTGGGGGCCGATCTCCCGGATGTTCTCCTGGGCGGTCTCCGGCTCCTCGGGGAAGTTGAGGGTGTAGCCCCGCTGGAGTCCGCAGGAGATGGACATCATCTGCTCGCCGATCCAGGCGAAGGGCAGGTAGGAGACGTAATCGTCGGTGTCGTACCGGGGGTCCACCGCCATGAGGTTTTTGCCCATGGAGAGCATGTTCCAGTGGGAGAGCAGCACCCCCTTGGGCAGGGAAGTGGTGCCCGAGGTATAAAAAAGGAGGGCCACGTCGTCGCCATGGCCCCGGGCGGCCAGCTTCCCGAACAGGTCCGGCTGCTCGGCGTCGAGCCGGCGCCCCAGTTCCATCACCTCCCGGAGGCTGATGAGGTAGTCCTGGTGGTAGTTGCGCATCCCCTTGGGGTCGTCCCAGATCACCTTCTTGAGCCTGGGACAGTCGTCGATGATGGCGATGGCTTTGTCCACCTCTTCCTGGCCTTCCCCCACCAGGAACGTGGTGTCGGAGTGGTTGATGATGTATTTGACCTCTTCCATGAGCGAGTCCTGGAAAAGCCACACTCCCACGCCGCCGGCGCACAGGGCCCCCATCTCGCCCCAGAGACCCTCGGGCCGGTTGTCGCCGATCATGGAGACCTTGTCGCCCGGTTCCAGCCCCAGCTCGACCATGCCCAGCGCGATGAATTTGACCCGTTCGTAATAATCGTGCCAGGTGATGGGCCGCCAGATGCCGAATTCCTTTTCCCGCATGGCCACTTTATCGCGGCCGTAATGTTGGGTCTGCTCCAGAAACAGCTTGGGGATCGTCAGCTCCCTGGTGATCTCGATGCGTCTCTGGCTGCTGCTATCGTCTCGTTGCATATAAATCCTCTTCACCCAGGTAGGCCTTGATAACTTCAGGATTCTGACGCACTTCGTCGGGGGTTCCGTCCATGATGGTATTGCCGAAATTCAACACGAGCACGCGGTTGGACAGGTCCATGACCACGCCCATGTCGTGTTCCACCAGGATGATGGTCATCTTCCAGCGCTTCTCCTCGTTGAGATCCAGTATGAAGCGGGCCATGTCCTCCACCTCTTCCAGGTTGAGGCCCGCCAGGGGTTCGTCCAGCAGCAGCAGTTCGGGATCGAAGGCCAGGGCCCGTCCCAGTTCCACCCGCTTTTGCAGGCCGTATGGCAGCATGTGGACCGTCTTCTTCCGGATATGCGAAATCTCGAGAAAATCGATGATCTCCTCTTCGATGAATTCCCGGGCTTCGATCTCTTCCTTTTTGGTCTTGCCCAGCCAGAAGGCGCCGCTGATGAGGCCGGTTTTCAGCTGCATGTGGCGGCCCAGGCGGATGTTGTCCAGCACCGTCATCCCCCCGAAAAGTTCGATTTTCTGGAACGTCCGCGAGATGCCCAAAGCAGCCCGTTTGTGGGGGCGGAGTTTGTTGATTTTTCGACCTTTGTAATTCACGCTGCCCACTTGCGGCTGGTAGATCCCGTTGATGCAGTTCATCATCACCGTTTTCCCCGCGCCGTTGGGGCCGATCACCGAATGAATCTCCCCCTTTCCGATCTTCAGGTCGATCCCGGCCAGGGCATGAACCTTTCCGAAGGACATGGAGATGCCGTCCAATTCCAGAAGAACTTCTTCCGTATGTGATGCCGTTGCTCCGTTCAATGTTGCACGCCTCCCGCGTTTCGGTCCGCCATCGCGTTCATCAGGCGCCAGAGACCTTTTATTACGCCCGAATTCTCATATTCTTAACTTTCTACAGTCAACTTGAATCTCTGAATCCGATTCAATGTGTTAGACCATAATAAAAGTATAAGCCGCGGTCAAGCACAAAATGGACCCCGGCGGCCATTCCAATTAGGGGCTTGACAACCGCGGGCTCGGGGTGCTAATCAAGTGCTTGACTGAGCGCTCGTTCATAGAAGGAAGGGCCATGAACACCAAAGAAATCCCGACCCAGATCAAAAACGCCGAACTGGTGGCGCGCCGTCGCCGCCAAATCGTGGATGCGGCCGTGCCGCTCTTCATCGAAAAGGGGTTTCACAAGACCACCACGCGCCAGATCGCCCGCGCCGCCGGCTTCTCCATCGGCTCCCTCTATGAATACGTTTCCTGCAAGGAAGACGTTCTTTATATGGTCTGCGATGCGATCCACGCCGAAGTCAAACGGGCCGTCGGCGACGTTCTCGCTCACACGAAGCAGGGGCGGGACGCCCTGGCGGCCGTGATCCGGGAATATTTTCTGGTCTGTCACCGGATGAGCGACCACATTCTGATGATCTATCAGGAAACCCAGTCCCTGCCGCACCAGTGGCGGAAAAAGGTGCTGGAGAACGAGATCGCCATCACCGGCGTCTTTGTCGACATCCTGGCCCGGGTGGTCTCTTCGGGCGACCTCCCACGGATGGACGACAACGCCGTGGAGCTTGCGGCCCACAACATCACCGTTCTCGGCCACATGTGGACCTTCAGGCGCTGGTTTCTTTCCCGCCATTACAGCATCGACGAATACATTGAACACCAGACCCGGTTCATCCTGGGTAAGGACAGTGGGTAGTGGATAGTGAGCAGTGGCTTGAAACCACTGCTCACTATTCACTACCCACTACCCACTATTTTTCAAGGAGAAGGAGCCATGAACACCCAAGTCCAAGTCCATAAACCCACCCACCATATCCGCGTGGTGACGGCGACCTCCCTGTTCGACGGCCATGACGCCTCCATCAACATCATGCGCCGCATCCTCCAGGCCACCGGCGCGGAGGTGATCCACCTGGGCCACAACCGGTCGGTCCGGGAGATCGTGGACGCCGCCGTCGAGGAGGACGCCCAGGGCATCGCCGTTTCCTCCTACCAGGGGGGGCATGTGGAATTTTTCAAGTACATGGTCGATCTGCTGCGGGAGCGGTCCGCCGATCACATCAAGGTCTTCGGCGGCGGGGGCGGAGTCATCGTGCCCGAAGAGATTCGGGAGCTGGAAAAATACGGCGTGACCAAGATCTACTCTCCCGAGGACGGCGCCCGGCGGGGGCTCCAGGGGATCATCAACCACATGATGGAGCGGATGGATTTTTCCACCGTCAGGGACGACTTCGACCTGAAGTCCCTTTCACCGGACAACAAGCTTCTGGTGGCCAACCTCATCACCGCCGTGGAAGAGGCCAAGGTCAGGGAGAACGGCCATCTACGGAAGCTTCGGGACCGACTGGCCGACCGGATCGCCCAAAACAAGACGCCGGTCATCGGCATCACCGGCACCGGCGGCGCCGGCAAGTCCTCCCTCACCGACGAAATCATCATCCGGATTCTCCACGACCTCCCGGATGTCCGGGTGGGCATCGTCTCCTGCGACCCGTCCCGGCGGAAGACCGGCGGGGCCCTGCTGGGGGACCGGATCCGGATGAACGCCATCGACAATCCCCGGGTCTACATGCGGTCCCTGGCCACCCGGCGGTCCCACACCGAGATCCCCGAGGCCCTGACCGAGGCCGTGGAAGTGCTCAAGGCCGCCGGCTTCGAGTTCATCATCGCCGAGACCGCCGGCATCGGCCAGGGGGACTCGCTGATCACGGACATGGTGGACCTCTCCCTCTACGTCATGACCGCCGAATTCGGCGCCTCCTCCCAGCTGGAGAAAATCGACATGCTCGACTTCGCCGATCTGGTGGTGGTCAACAAGTACGAGAAGCGAGGCGCCGAGGACGCCGTCCGGGACGTCCGCAAGCAGGTGCAGCGGAACCGGAACGCCTTCGGCCAATCCCCGGAAGAGATGCCCGTTTTCGGCGCCATCGCCTCCAAGTTCAACGACGACGGCGTCACCGCCCTCTACCACGCCCTGCTGGATCTGGTGGCCGAACGCACCGGGGTCCGGTACGAATCGTCCCTGCCCCGGCCCGAAGGCCGGGTTCCCTCCTCCAAAACCATCATCATCCCGCCGGAGCGGACCCGGTACCTGGCTGAAATTTCGGAAACGATCCGGGGCTACCACGCCGACACCGACGCCCAGGCCGACGCCGTTCGACGGGTCTGGCACCTGGAGGAAGCCGCCCGGAACCTCGGCGACCTGGAAGGGGACGCGGATGAACTCCTCGCCCGACTCAAAGACGAGGTGGAGAAGGCCAAATCCGCCGTCCGGTCGGACACCTGGGAGATGCTGGACAAATGGGAAGAAACCCGGGCCGCTTACAGCGGCGATGAATTCGTCTATACGGTCCGCGGCAAGGAGATCCGGGTGCCGCTTTTCACCGAGTCCCTGTCCCATAAAAAGATCCCCAAGATCGCCCTGCCCCGGTTTACGGACCCCGGCGAAACCTACCGGTGGCTCCGGCGGGAGAACCTGCCCGGTTATTTTCCCTACACCGCCGGCGTCTTTCCCCTCAAGCGGGTGGGCGAGGACCCGACCCGGATGTTCGCCGGCGAGGGCGACCCGGCCCGGACCAACCGCCGGTTCAAGCTCCTGTCGGCCGATTCCGAGGCCAAGCGGCTCTCCACGGCCTTCGACTCCGTGACGCTGTACGGCTACGATCCGGACGAACGGCCCGACATCTACGGCAAGGTGGGCACCTCCGGGGTCTCCATCTGCACCATCGACGACGTGAAGGTGCTCTACGGCGGGTTCGAACTCTTCGCGCCGACGACATCGGTCTCCATGACCATCAACGGGCCGGCGCCCATCATGCTGGCCATGTTCCTCAACACGGCCATCGACCAGCAGGTGGAAAAACACACCGCCGAGACCGGACGGGCCCCGACCCCGGATGAATACGACGAGATCCGAAGCTCAGTGCTCGCCAACGTGCGGGGCACGGTCCAGGCGGACATCCTGAAAGAGGACCAGGGGCAGAACACCTGCATCTTCTCCATTGAGTTCGCCCTCAAGATGATGGGGGATATCCAGCAGTATTTCATCGATAAAAATGTGCGCAATTTCTACTCGGTCTCCATTTCGGGCTATCACATCGCCGAGGCCGGGGCCAACCCCATCTCCCAGCTGGCCTTCACCCTGTCCAACGGCTTCACCTACGTGGAATACTATCTCTCCCGGGGCATGGATCTCGATAAATTCGGGCCCAACCTCTCTTTCTTCTTCTCCAACGGCATGGACCCCGAATACAACGTCATCGGCCGGGTGGCCCGGCGGATCTGGGCCGTGGCCATGCGGGAGAAATACGGGGCGTCCTCCCGGTCCCAGATGCTCAAGTACCACATCCAGACCTCGGGCCGGTCCCTCCACAGCCAGGATATCCAGTTCAACGACATCCGGACCACCCTCCAGGGCCTGTGCGCCATCTACGACAACTGCAACAGCCTCCACACCAACGCCTTCGACGAGGCCATCACCACCCCCAGCCAGGAATCGGTGCGCCGGGCTTTGGCCATCCAGCTCATCATCAACCGGGAGTGGGGGCTGGCCAGGAACGAAAACCCCCTCCAGGGGGCCTTCATCGTGGAGGAACTCACCGACCTGGTGGAAGAGGCCGTGCTCATGGAGTTCGACAAGATCGCGGAGCGCGGCGGGGTCCTGGGCGCCATGGAAACCGGCTACCAGCGGTCCAAGATCCAGGAAGAATCTATCTACTACGAGACCCTGAAGCACAACGGCCAGCTGCCCATCGTCGGCGTCAACACCTTCCGGGACCCGGACGTCTCCGAGGAGGAACTGTTCGAAGACTCCAGCGCCGTGGAGCTGGCCCGGGCCACCCCCCAGGAGAAAGAATCCCAGCTCAAACGACTGGCCGATTTCCATGAGCGAAACGAAGACAAGGCTCCGGAAGCACTGGAAAAGTTGCAGCAAGCCGCGCTCTCCGGCGAGAATATTTTCGAACAGATGATGGAGACCGTGAAATATTGCAGTTTGGGGCAGATCACCCGGGCGTTGTATGATGTAGGGGGAAAATATCGGCGGAATATGTAGATCAGGATGACCAGGATATTGAACAGGATGGCCGGGATGGGGGAAGCATCCTGACCATCCTTATCTTAAAGAAAGCATTGACTTGACCTCATTGCGTAATTACAATGTAGAAACATTTATCAGGAGGTCAATTTATGAAGTCACGGATTGTCAAGATCGGAAATTCCAGGGGAATCCGATTGCCGAAGCCGTTGCTGGATCAAACCGGAATCATAGAGGATGTCGAACTGGAGGTCGATAAGGGGCGGATCATTATCCGGGCGTTATCGAATCCAAGGGCCGGATGGGACGCGGCATTCAAGGCCATGGCCGAAACTGGCGACGATGCGATGATCGACGATGCGGACGCCCTTTTCCATTCATGGGACGAGGAAGAATGGGAATGGCGGTAAAACGCTTTGACGTCTATCTGGTCAACCTCGACCCGACGGTCGGCAGTGAAATCCAAAAGACGCGGCCGTGCCTAATTGTTTCGCCGGATGAAATGAATCGCCACATCCGCACTGTGATCGTCGCGCCGATGACCACGGCGGGTAGGGATTATCCAACGCGCGTTGCCTGCGATTTTCAGGAAAAATCGGCCAAAATCGTCCTGGACCAGCTCCGGACCATCGATAAATCACGGCTGATCAAAAATATTGGCGCCATTGACGGAGAAACCCAAACAAAAGTCATCGCGCTACTGCAACGCATGTTCGATTTCTGATTGAGGCGCCAAGGAGGAAGCCCAATGGCGACGAGGCCCTTTAAAAAATGCCCGGTATGCGGCGGCGAACTCATGGAAAAACAAGTCGAAAAAGTCCTGAGAGGGGGCGCCCATACTGCCGTAGCGGCAGCCAAAGCGGAGGTCTGCCTTCATTGCGGCGAGCGGGTTTACGATCAGGAAACCGTCCGACGGTTTGAACAGATCCGTAAAAAATTGAAAACGTACGATGTGTCCGACTTCGAACCCATGGGCACATCTTTCAAAGTGGCATAGCCTTTTTCATTAAGAATTCAGTATTTCTCAGGTTCCCAATTTATGTCCATCGACATCATCATCGTCTTCGCCCTGGTCCTCACCGCCCTGATCCTCTTCGCATCGGAGATCCTTTCCTTCGATGTGGTGGCGCTGATGATCATGACCCTCCTGATGTACACCGGGATTCTGACCACGGACGAGGCCCTGTCCGGCTTCAGCAACCCGGCCACCATCACCATCGGGGCCATGTTCGTGGTGAGCGAAGGCATCCGGCGGACCGGGGCCCTGGAGATCGTGGGGGACTATTTCAGCACCCTGGGCAGCCTCAATTACTGGGTCGCCCTGGCCCTGATGATGCTGATCGTCGCGGTGATCTCCGCGTTCATCAACAACACCGCGGCGGTGGTCATTTTTATTCCGGTGATCATGTCCACGGCCCGGGAGATGGGGGTAAGTCCGTCCAAACTGCTCATGCCGCTCTCCTTCGCCTCCATGTTCGGCGGGGTCTGCACCCTTATCGGGACGTCCACCAACATCCTGGTCAGCTCCATCGCCAAAGACAACGGGCTGGAAGGGTTTGGCATGTTCGAGTTCACGCCCGTGGGCCTGATCTTCCTGGCCGCCGGGTTCGCCTTCCTTTTCATTGTCGGGCTCCGGCTGATCCCCGCCCGCCGGAAGGACGAAAGCCTGACCGACAGCTTCGAGATGAAGGAATACCTCACGGACGTCACCCTGGAGGAGGCATTCGAAGAAGAAGGCAAAACCCCCGATGAGATCGTCCGGCACTGGGATGTGGATGTGGACGTGGTGCGGGTGTTTCGGAAGGGAAAGGCGCCCGAAACACCGCGTTGCCGGACGGCCCTGGAAGTGGGGGATGTCCTCCGGATCCGCGGCAACCCCCAGGAGCTGGACAAACTGATCAAAGCCGAGGCCATCTCGCTGAATCCGCCCCAAAAATGGGGCGACCGGCATCTGACCGAAGGGGATTACGCCCTGGTGGAGGGGGTCATCGCGCCGGATTCGGAGCTGGCCTCCAAAACCATCGGAGAGATCAACTTCCCGGAACGGTTCGGGGCCATCGTGCTCGGCATCCGGCGTCGCGGGGAACTGCAACACGAAAAGATCGAGAAGATCCAGCTTTCGGGCGGCGATTCGCTTTTGCTGACCGTGGGCTACGACCAGTTGCCCAATCTCAGAAACGATCCTTCTTTCGTTTTTGTCTCCGACGTAAGCGTCACCGACTACAAAAAGAACAAGATGCCCCTGGCCATCGCCATTCTCGTCGGGGTGGTGGGCGGCGCCGCGCTGAATCTGGCCCCCATCGTGGCCACCGCCGCCGGCGGCGCGATTCTGCTCATCGTCACCGGATGCGTGACCAGCCGGCAGGCCTACCAGTCCATCAACTGGAAGGTGCTGTTTCTGCTGGCCGGGGTCATCCCGCTGGGGACGGCAATGAGCAAGACCGGGGCGGCCCGGATGCTGTCCGATTTCATTCTCGAATCCCTCGGCGTCTGGGGCCCCCAGGCGGTGCTGTCAGGGTTTTTCCTCCTGACCATGCTGTTGACCGAGATGATCTCCAACCAGGCCACCGCCGCCCTGCTGGCGCCCATCGCCATCCAGGCGGCCGGCCATCTGGGCGTCGATCCCCGGCCGTTCCTGCTGGGGATCACCTTCGCGGCCTCTCTCAGCTTCATGACGCCCATGGGCTACCAGACCAACACCCTCATCTACGGCCCCGGCCATTACAAGTTCACCGATTTCACCAAGGTGGGGGCCGGGCTCAACCTGATCTTCTGGATCATCGCCACGGCGATGATCCCGGTCATCTGGCCGTTTTAAAAACCGAAAACCCGGTCTCCGAATAGGCGACCGATCCATCGACACCATAGAGAAAGGAACCGCATATGAAAGAAGCCGTCATCGTCAGCGCCGTGCGAACGCCGCTGGGCAGCTACAACGGATCGTTGGGAACCATCGGCGCCACCCAACTGGGCGCCATGGTCATCAACGGCGCCGTGGAGCGGGCCCGGATTGAAAAAGGAGCCGTCAACGAGGTCATCATGGGCCAGGTCCTGCCCTGCGGATACGGGCAGAACCCGGCCAAGCAGGCGGCCGTCAAGGCCGGAATGCCCTGGGAGGCCGAGTGCATCACCGTCAACAAGGTCTGCGGATCATCCCTCAAATCGGTCATGCTGGCGGCCCAGGCCATCCAGACCGGCGACGCCGACGTGGTGGTGGCCGGCGGCATGGAGACCATGTCCATGGCGCCGCATTACCTGGAAAAGGCCCGGTTCGGGTACCGGATGGGGGCCGGAACCCTCCAGGACCACATGATCCACGACGGCCTGTGGGACATCGTCAACGATTTTCACATGGGCATGTCCAACGAACTCTGCTCGGAAAAATACAAGGTCGGCCGGGAGGACCAGGACAAATACGCCGCCGAATCCTACCGCCGGGCCCTGGAAGCGATCCATCAGGATAAGTTCAAAGACGAAATCCTTCCCATCGAAATCCCCCAGAAAAAGGGCGGCGTCAAGGTCTTCGACGTGGACGAATGCCCCCGGGAAACCCCTTACGAGGCCCTGGCAAAAATGAAACCGGCCTTCAAGGACGACGGCGTGGGCACCGCCGGCAACGCCTCCATCATCAGCGACGGCGCCGCCGCCGTGGTGGTGATGTCCCGGGAAAAGGCCAAGGAGCTGGACTGCACCATTCTCGCCACCATCGGGGCTCAGGCCTCCTACGGCATCGACATGAAATACGTCCTGGTGGCCCCCATCTGGGCCATCCCCAAATGCCTTAAAAAAGAGGGTATCGTACCGGACGACGTCGATCTCTACGAGATCAACGAAGCCTTTTCCGGCACCACCGTCGCCATCCTCAAGGAACTGAAGCTGGACCCCGCCAGGGTCAACGTCAACGGCGGCGCCGTGGCCCTGGGCCACCCCATCGGCGCCAGCGGGTGCCGGGTGCTGACGACGCTGCTCCATGAGATGATCCGGCAGGACAAAAAGACGGGGCTGGCGTCGTTGTGTTTGGGCGGCGGGGAAGCGGTGGCGATGGTGGTGAAGAGATAGGGAAAGAGGGACAAAGGGA
>CAZZBE010000034.1:0-24827 GCA_964652715.1 uncultured Desulfobacteraceae bacterium | reverse complement strand
TCGGTAATGGTTTCCTGGATATGATGGCCGAAATGGCGGCCGCCGGTCTCGCAGGCCGCCAGCACCCGGTCGCCGGGCTTCAACCCGACCACGGACAGGGGCGCCCCGTCCGGGCCCGTGAGCCGGATGGTCTCGGCGTTCTGGACGATGGCGGAGATTTCCCGGTCGCCGACGGTCGCTTTGATCAGCATGAGGGGCCGCCGCTCCATTTTGATCCGTCCCACCGCGGCGGCCGTGGTCTTTCCCTGGTAATCCACCACCAGCACCGGGTCGCCGGCCGAAAGTTCCGACAGATATCGGGTTCGGCCGTCCGGCGTCCGGGTGTAGGCGTGAACCGGGCCGGCGTTGACCCGAAACGGCCGGGGCGATACATAGGGATTGTCGATGCTTTCTGCGTGGATCAGAAACAGGGCCGCGCTGCTGTTGCCCACCAGCATCCCCTCGCCCATGCCCATGGCCGTGCAGGTGTCGACGCAGATCCGGTCTCCCATTCCGACGGGGCGAATCTCCGTGATCTCCGCCGTTTCCAGGGGAACGGTCTCTTCATGGGCTCGCAGGGCCGTCAGGGCCGCCTTCAGGTCCATCGCATCCGCTGGCTCGTAGAGGATGTGATCGACACCCTTTTCGAGGATGCCGAAAGCGGTCCGGGCCTCCTCCAGGCCGCGCACCCGGGGGATCACGTCGGCGCCCTGGGCGATGAGGTTTTCCAAAGGGATGACCGACCAGTCCGGGCAGTCCAGAATCACCCGTCGGTCCCGGGCCATCCTGATGATCTCGGCTTCGTCGGCCCCGCTCCGGACGGTAAAGAAGACCACGTCTTCGCCTGGCTTCAGATCGCCGTCCCCGGCGATGACCTTGATCTTGCCCAGGGTCTTGATCTTCTCCGCGCAGCCCGAAGGCGCCATGATCCCGTCCGCGCCCCCTTCCAGGGCCGTGGTCGCCATCTCTTTGTCCCAGGGGTCGATGTGGACCCATATCTTTTTCATGGTCGAACGCCTCCCAAATAAAAAAGCCGCGGGGCCTTTTGGGCCTCCCCGCGGCTTTTCGCTTTGCTCTGTTGAACTTTAGCGCACCCCAGGCAGGCCCTTTCCGGAAAAAATAAAAAAGGAAAAACCAAAACCGACGCCTGGGGGAAAACTGGTCATTTTCGGGTATTTCTTTCCTCGCCATGGGTTGATCCAACGCTTATTTAAACTTATTAAGCCAACCCTCCATCCCTGTCAAGAATTTTTATTTTCTCGCAAACCTGTCATTATTGTGTTGACATCACGGAAGAAAATATCTTAGGGATATAAAAGCGGTTAAAGAAGATACGAACACTGGCGCGATCTCCGGGAAATTTTCATTGTGCGGTACCTTTTACGGCTTTTCAATCTGACACCCACGGCGGATGACGACCTGAATCCTTCGGACCGGCAAACCGATGCCCGGGCCGCCCGGCGCCACGATTTTTCCTCTCGCCGCGGTTTCATCGCTTCTTTTAAACAATGGTGGGTAGCCGCATTGGCGATCCTGATCCTGCCGGCCATTGCCGGCGCCGTCGATTTGGGTGATTCACTGCTCCGGGACTATCCCGTGTCCCTGACCCTGCCTAAAAAACGGGTGGAAATCAGCCTGGATTACGCCCGGATCGACGACAGCCTGTTTTCGGACAAAACCCGGCCGGCGAACGCCCATTACCTCAATTCAGGTCCGGAGGAAACCAACGGCGGCCGGATTCTTCTGAATTACGGCTTGTTTGACCGCACCACGCTGCAAACCGGTTTTTTGTACCGGAATCTGGATTACGGCCCGGACGACCTGGAGGTGGCGAGCTTCGATATATCGGTCAAGCAGAACCTGTCCGACCGGATGTTCGGCTGGTTCCCGTTTATCGCCATGGACGCCGGACTGCGCACGAATTACACCGACGACCTCGCCTATCATGACAAAATAGATGATAAAACGCTGTTTATCCGATTGACAGGGGGTGAAATATTTGGCAATTTGTTTCCTAACGCTTATCTCGAATACGGGTTTACCGACATCGACGCGACGGCCAGCGATGATGCGGGCCCATCGGGATTGAGTTTGGGGCTGGACCGGACGGAGAGCTACCTGGAAGCCGGCCTCTGTGTTCTCTGGAAATTTCCGTATGACGCCCTGATCCGGGCGGAGTACAGCTATCTGCGCATGTTGCGCGACGAAGGGCTGGGCGGCCCGGCGGCGAATCACATTCTCAGGGCGGATTTCAATTATTTCGTGACCCAGCGACTCATTCTGAACGCCAGCGGCGTTTATTACCACCGGGAACTCAATGGGGTTATCCCGTTCCTGTTCAACGAAAACACCGAGGGCGGATTTGACCGAAAAGCATTTGAAGTTTACTTGGGGTTTACCCTTCTTTTTGAAGGCGATTAGCGTCCAATGCGGATTTAGACCGGAAATTATATTGACAATCGCCACTTCACCCATTATAAGAATGTAACTGCGTTGCATAAACTGAGGGAACCTCAGCGCACCGAACCGTCATTTGCAAATGGCGCTGAAACAGATGTTAATTTTTTGGCAGGGATGATAGAGTAGGCATTATTTGGGATGTCATCAACAAACAAGAAGGAGGAAAGGTAATGATGAAGAAAGTGAGAGGATTGGGTAGAGGGTTTTTCATTCTGTCTGCGTTGCTGCTGATGTTTGCGGTGGTGGGGTGCGACGACAGCGACTCGACGGAACGTATCAGCGCAGACACGGACGAAGAAAGCGTTGCTGTTGGTGTTAACACCGAAACATGGAATAATGTGGCAAATGGCCAAACAATCACCGCAGACGACCTTGACGGAGACGCAGATGCTGAATTTTCTGCCAGGGTTGCAACTGGCGCCGGTGCGAATGTGACGATCCAGACAGGTGATTATGACACATCTTTTTCCGATGAATTCGACGAAGCATTTGACGAAGGCGCCGGAGACGGCAACAGATGGCAGGTGGCCGGATTCGGAAGAATCGGTACCGACAATCCTATTTCCCTTGACAACATCAGTCTAAGAATGCCGGGCAGTGTCGTTGTCAACGGCCGTACGCTTTCTGACTGGGTGACTTCGGGCATGAAACCCACCGTCCGATTCTACGACGAAGAAACGGACACGTGGACGGTTATCGATTCTGACGATATTAACCTGACGCCAAACGCCGATGGGACGGTCACAGTAAGCTATGTTGGGGTTGATGATATCGAATTCACGGATGGCGACATCGTAGCCGTGATGGGCTCCATTGATGACGTTGACGTTGATTTGAAGGCCACTACTCCGGACAACAATTGCGATGTCACCGTTACTGCCCGAGTCGATGACAGCGACTACAACGTAACCGACGTTACATGGTGGACGATTTCACCCCTGTCCTGGGGAGACACGACCGTACTGGCCGATGACAGACTCCGCCTCAACGGCGTAGTGTCGGGTGACGATAGAGTGCGCGTCCATGTTCGGTCGAATGTATTCTACAGCAGCGGGACCAATTCCGACGTTCAAACGGTCGAGAGAATTTTCAGCATTCGCTGCGAAACTGGTTCAGGCGGCGTCACTTTCTAAATTGATCTAACAAGGCAATAAAAAAGTCGGCGATTTCCCGCCGACTTTTTTTATCGCCATTTTTATAACAGCACTAATCGAAATCGACTCGACTCTAACTCGTCGCTCACCGCCTAACCGGATTTGTCGCAATCCCCGAGAAGCTTGGCCGAACTGCCCCCAGTTGATATTTAAAGCAGAAGCAAAGGAAACTCGTCCATCCGCCTTCGGCATAACGCGCCAACGAAAGTTCTCTTTTAACTTCATCAATATCAAATTCCTCAACCCATAAGATCTCTGCCGCCATGAGCATTTAGAGTTGAAGCCGCTTCTTTTTTCTATTGCCGATCCACCTCCACCCCCCACCTCTGATAGGCGTCCCGCAGCCGCATAGAATGGGCCCGGATATATCGCTCATTCAACCGATCGTCATTGAAGTAGGCTTCCGCAAGATCATGAGTGGTTTTCGGGATCACCGCCAAATTTGTCACCACCGGGTTGCGCTGACCTTCGTCGGCAACAGTCGTGGAATGTTCATAACGCCAGGAATCCGATCCCGTCACTTGGACATGCCATGGCTTCATTTCCTTCCGAGGCGTTAGCGGCAATGTCACCCTTATACCCCCCGCTCTTTCGCCTGTGCCGGTCCCGATATGCCGGTAAAAGAAGGATATTGCCGTGTCGCCGAAATACCGCTTCACCTCGGCCGTCACGCCCTGATCCTGATACCAGTATCGTCCGTAGGTCCCTTCAAGAAACAGGTCTAAACGCTCCCAATAGAACCGATAGGTGGCCAGGTAGATCTCCCGGTCCAGCGACAGATCCTCATCACGGAAATACCCGAGTTTGACGCCGAGTCGATGGCGTCCCTCTCCCGGAGACCAGAAGGTTTCCGAGAACAGGCCATAATTACCCTCCGTATATTGGCCCAAAGAAAATTGTGTGGCGACATCGGGCAGCAACTTGAACGTCTGATGGTACATGAAGCGATCTAACCGGGCGTCCTCCCGCTGACCGGCATATGCCTCTCCGTCGTCGAATTCTTCCGACCAAAAAATCGGGATATCCCATCGGGCATTGAAAACGCCGCCGGGCCACACGGGAAGCTTCAAATCCGGTCTGAGAGAAACCAAATAATCGAAGGTGCTGATTTCAGTACCTAAAAAAGTTCTCAGCCCTGGATACAGCGCCAAACGGGGCCGGAAGAGGCTGGAGTTTTTTCTGTCGCCGACAAACCTCACATCCTCATCGGCCGTTGCGTCGTTTGAAATGGATATGGTGTTTAGAAAGGTTTCTTTCTGGCGCAAAGACACCTTCACCGGCGTCAGGAACTTCCGGCAGGCATCCACCGGTACCGACATCGAAATCATCGGGATGCGATTCCGCTTTAAGACGACCGTCATCTGTCGGAGACTCACCGGGGCCATCCGGGCCGCCACCCCCATGACCAGCCCGAGACCGTCCAGGGCATTGTGGTTGTAACGATTGTTTTCATAGGCCACAAAAAGACCATCCGTCCCTAAAACGCCGGCTTTAACATTCTCGAACCCGAGATCGACCAGGGCTTCTTTGATGCGTCGAATCGGTTCATCCACCGATTCGGCCATATCCGGCACATCCGCCACCGGATCTTCCAGATCCGCCGAATCGTCTGTACCGTCCACATCTCCAGAAACGATGTCCGGGGATCCGGCCTCAATGCCGCCGCCTGTTACGCCGGCCGAAGGCCCCAGCTCTTCCGGGAGCCTCTCCCTTTCATACTTGCCCAACCCCAGCGGAAACTGGACCGTCGCCGCCAGGTCGAATTCGCCAGCATCATGTTCGAGGGACGTTTTAGCGGTCAGCCCGATGTTGACGGGAATCGGGAACAGATCATCCGGCGTAAACACCCGGAAGCCGACGTTCACCTCTTCGGTATCATATTCCCCCAGAAGATACAGCCAGTCGAACAGCCGGACTTCGCCCCCCCCGAATAGGCCGTCAAGCCGGTCGGGACCGATGCCGAGCCCAAGGCTCAGGCGCACCGGCCCGATGGTCTCGGACACCACGCCGTATTTGGTTTCCAGATGCGCCGAGCCGCCGCCCAAATCCTGAATGCCGAACGCCAAATCGGGAATGTATGGATTATCGAAAAATCTCGGAACCTGCACTTTGGCGTTGGCCGACAGATCCCGCATGCCGTCAGGATGTTCTTCGGTAAATCGACCGCCGATCTCGAAATAGGGCAACAGGCCGATGGAAAACATATAATTTTCAGCACTGTCCTGGAGATGCCTCCGGTGAGGCTCTACCTGATCGGAAAAGAGGAAATAAAGCCGCCCTTCCGCCGTCACCGCCGCATTCGGCGCGTTAAACAGACCGGTATAGCCTTGAAAAGACAACCCATTGTGGAAACCAGTTTCCGCCCATGCTGAACAAGAAATCGCCAGACACATCGCCCCCGCCATCATCCATCGTATTGTTTTTCCGATCATTTGAATATCCTTTTTTTATTAAAATCCTGATGACGCCCCCTTTAATCAAATGCCTACGGCACGAAATCCGCCGCCTCGCCTTGCACCAATCCGATCTCGGCCAGTTGTTTTGTAGTGTTTCTCAGCACTTTTTCGGTTATTTTCAACTGCTCATCGGTCTTCAACTGAGCGGCCCGAAGCTCGGATATCTGCTCGTCGGTCTTCAATTGCGCGATCCGAAGCTCGGACATTCCTTTAAAAAACGCTTCCATCTCTTTTTCTATGCGATCCAAACGCGGATATTGAGTTTCCATTCCCCCCCTCCTTCTCAATTTCTCAAATCGTCGGCACATCCGCCATTTATTCAAAACGCCTTTGATTGTTGTTTTCACATATGCTATCGTTATTTTCAACGATAATAACCGAATCTTTTGACCCCAGAAGGAGTTAAAAAATGCTTGCCGTAAAAGAGAAAATGACAAGGATTATCCACGATCAACCCGAAGACAGCACTTATGATGAAATCCTTCGGGAACTGGCATTTGCCCGGATGATAGACCGCGGTCTGGAAGATTCCCGAGCCGGCGACACAATTTCAAACAAAGAAATGGCGCACCGGATCCAAATATGGCGGAAATGAATTGGACAGCCGAAGCGGAGCGCTTGATATTGAAAGGCATCTGAACCGCTGATAATCATGATGACGCGGATGAACCGGGATGTCCGCCCACCATCCGCGGCATCATATTTATCATGATTATCAGCGGTTCAGACGGTTTTTCGCACGACGCCGGCACCCGATGTTCCCCCTCTTTCTCAAATCGCCGGCACATCCTCCGAATCCCCATACACCTCGATTCCCAACTTCTCCGCCACTCGCTCCGCCTTTGCGTCCACCATCGGCGACACCACGATCAACCGATCCGCCTTCTGGTCATGACGCCGCTCGTAAAACCGCGCCTTCCGCTCAAAAGCGTACATGTCCGACAGGCTCATGGACGATTTGAGTTCGCAAATGAGCAACAAGCCGTTTTTGACCACGACATCCAGTTCCACTTGCTCCGGCCGGCCGAAAACGACCCCCTCGTCGTCGTACTCGTTGACATTGAGGACCTTAACGCCGAAATTCTCTTCCAGTATCTCGGCCAGCATATTCCGAAACGATCGTTCCGACCGAATGCCCCATCTGGCCTCCAACGCGCCGAAGCTTCGATCAGGCTTTTTGGCCTGGGCCATGATCTCTTCATGCACGCGATCAAATTGGCGCTTGTTTTCTTCCCATCTCCGCGCCTGCTCTTCCCATTTACCTTCTTGAACTCCCTTTTGCGTTCTTGAGCCTCCCATTTGCGAACATTCTCCTCCCGATCCCTCCGCAGCTCCGCCAAAACTTCCCAGAAACGGTCACGGGTTTCTTCTTTGTCGGCAAAGACATTCCAGGACACGTCAAGGACATATTCCCGAAACTCCGGGTCGCCGCGCAGCAGCGACGGACACTGGTCCCTTATGACCGCTTTGATTTCTTCCTGATTCATCATTTGACGACGCCTCCTTCCACACCCACATGCCAGGCCAGGGCAGCGCCCCGGGAACGGCGCCATCGATCCGCGGCGCCCTGCAAGGGCGGCATATATTGTGTCGATATTTGGGCAAACGAAAATCTCGATAACATCCAATACGGAATCGGTTTTTTCATGGGGATGTCCTGTCTCAAAGGGATTGATTTTTCATTCGCCCCGACCTCTGATCCGCTTGTAAATATCAGATCTAAAACTGTTTGACAAATCCTTCCTTTATCTATAATTATGTTTCCTTTATGGATGGATTCTGTCAAAGTTTCCGCGCTTCAAAAAGATGCCTTTTTGAAAGAATGACCATTTACCCAATGAAATTCAAAGTTGAAGATATGACGAAAAACGCCACCAACTTATCCCTGATCATCGTCTCTTTCATGATGTTTTCCTTTGCCGCCGCATTGCCCGCGTCCGCGCAACAAAGCGGACCGCCGGCTTCGATAAACTCCCCGCAGGTCCAGCAGGCGCTTCGCTCCGGTCAAGTCAGCCAACAGCAGGTCCAGCAGGCCACGGAGGCAATGCAAAGGGGCGATGTCAGCGCCGACCAGCTCCAACAAGCCCAGCAACAGATGGGCGAAGGTTCCCTGACGCCCCAGGAAATCCAGCAGGGAAAAGAACTGATGGAACGCCGGAGAAGGGATGCGCAAGAAACCGAACCGGCCGATGAGACATTCGACGGCGACGATCAGGAGGAGGCCGGAAGCGATACCGAGAAAAAAGCTCGAAAACCGAGTTTGAACATCTTCGGTCACAACCTTTTTTCGGATGCCCCTGAAGCCTTCGCCCCCATCAAATCGATGCCGGTCTCCAATGACTACATCATCGGGCCGGGGGACGAGATCCGCGTCTACATGTGGGGCCGACTGGACGAATCCCATTCCCTGGAAGTCGATACCGAAGGCGTCATCAACCTGCCAAAGATCGGGCCCCTTACCGTCGCGGGCCTCACCTTCGGCGAACTCAAGGAACTGATCCGGGACCGGGCCGAGGCCATCACCGGCGTCAACGTCAACGTCTCCATGGGCAAGCTCAAAACCCTCCAGGTATTCATCCTGGGGGAGGTGAAAAATCCGGGCATCCATACCGTCAGTTCCCTTTCGACGGTAACCAACGCTTTGCTGGCCGCCGGCGGCCCGACGAAAATGGGGTCCCTGCGGCGGGTGCAGCTGAAGCGACGGGAGCAGATCGTCGCCGTCATCGATCTATACGACCTTCTGCTGAAAGGCGATGTGTCGGCGGACACGACCCTGATGTCCGGCGACGTCATTTTCGTACCCCAGGCCGGGCCCTTGGTGGCCATCTCCGGGACGGTAAAGCGTCCGGCGATCTACGAACTCAAAGACATCGTCTCCCTGGAGAACGCCCTGGACATGGCCGGCGGTCTCGCGCCGAGCGCATACAGCCAGCGCATTCAGATAGAACGGTCCGTGGACAATAAAGAGTTGATTGTCCTCGACATATCCGACGATCAGCTTCGAAGAGGCCGAACCGTCGATTTGAAAGACGGCGACGTGGTTCGGATCTTTTCCATTCTTCCCGCCGCCGTCAATGCCGTGTATCTGTACGGCAACGTCGCCCGACCGGGTCGATATGCCTACCATACGGGTCTTCGTCTTGGGGATGTCCTGAGAGACGCAGAGAGCGTCCTTCCCGACACCTATTTCGATTATGCGCTGATCAAGCGGTATCGGTTCGCGGAATCCCAGGCCGAGCTGATCCCCTTCAACTTAGGCCTTCTGCTGTTTTCCGGCGACAACCGACAGAACATCGCCCTGATGCCCGGGGACGAAATCTATGTATTCAACCAGTCGCAGTTCCAGGACAAGGCCTATGCCGACGTCAAGGGAGAGGTCCGGGAACCCGACCGGTACGCCATCGACGACATGACCCTCCGGGACCTGATCCTTAAAGCGGGAGGACTCACGCCCAACGCCTATATGCCGCGGGCGGAACTCATTCGCTACGACAAAGACCGCAACCAGCACACCATCTATTTCGACGTGGCCGCCGTCATGGCTGAAGATCCGGCCCAGAACATCAAGGTCCGCCACCAGGACGAAGTCATTATCCATTCCGTGCTGGAAGACCAGTGGGAGAAAATCGTCTCGGTGATGGGCGAGGTCAACAATCCGGGAGAATACACCTTGACGGAAGGCATGCGCCTCCGGGATCTCATTTTCAAATCCGGAAGCTTTACCCGGGACGCGTACATGGAAATGGGGCATCTCCGAAGGACGGCGCCGATGACCAAAGAGATCACCATTCACTCCTTCGACGTCGCGAAAGCAATGGCCGGAGATCCGGACCACAACCCGCGGCTGTCGGATCTGGATGAGATCATCATCTACAGCATCTGGGATTACAAGGAAAAATACACGGTCGCCATCAACGGGCTGGTGCGCAATCCCGGGGACTATCCCTATGCCGAGAACATGATGATCCATGATCTGATCCTGCTGGCCGGCAATGTGCGGGACGCGGCCTACATGGAGGAAGCGGAACTGATCCGGTTCACCATCGAAGACGGGCGGACCGTCGAGACCAACATCATCACCTTCAACATCCGGCTGGCCCAGCAGGACCATCCCCAACACAACCTCAAACTCAAACCCATGGATGTGGTCACCATCAAACAGATCCCGGACTGGTGGGAACGAACACGATTGGTCGCCATAACGGGCGAGGTCTTTTTCCCCGGGACCTACCAGATCAAGAAAGACGAGCTGCTGAGCAGCGTCATCGAACGCGCCGGCGGGTTCACGGAATACGCCTATCCGCGGGGCGCCCGATTTACCCGTGAATCGGTGCGGGAAATCCAGCAGCAGCGCATGAATGAAATGCTCCAGGAACTGGAGCTTGAAATCGCACGGCTGTCCTCCGAAGAGGTTAAAAAATCGCTTTCCGAGGAAGATCTGGCGGCGCAGTCGGAATTCATCGACGCCCAGCAGATGTTGATCGAAAAACTGCAACAAAGCCGGGCCACGGGACGGGTGATCATCTCGCTCGGTTCCCTTTCGAACTTCCGGGGGAGCAGCACCGATTTGACGATGGAAGACGGCGACGCCCTCCATATTCCCAAACAGATGAACACGGTCAACGTCATGGGGTCGGTGTACAACCCCACGGCGATCATCTTCGACAGAGACAACCCCGAACTGGCCTATTACCTGGAGCGCACAGGGGGGCCCACCGAAAACGCGGACGAAGATCTGATCTATGTGATCCGCGGCGACGGAACGGTGGTGAGCAAGATGCGGGAGCGCTCCTGGTGGAGACGATTCGAAAACATCGAACTCTACCCGGGCGACACGGTTTTGGTGCCGGAGAAGCTGGTCCGGTCCAACTGGATGCGGGATACAAAGGACATTACGCAGATTCTCTACCAGATCGCCACCACCGCGGGCGTGACGGCCGCTTTGTTTTAATGTTCGGAAATAAAGCCTAAAAAATGACAACAAAACCAACGCCAACAGACGACCCGGCCGTCAAGCTGATCCCCGCAAAAGACCATCCGGCGGCGCCAACCGCGGAAGAAGACGAGATCAACCTTCTCGATCTTTTTCTGGTGTTGTTGCGACACAAGTTTCTGATCCTTTTTCTGGTCATCGTTGCCGGGGCGGGCGCCGTCTTTTACAGTCTCAGCCTGGAGAACATCTACCGGTCCGATGCGACCCTGACGCCCAGGGAAGAAGAAAAAAGCGGCCCGTCAATCCCCTCCCTCGGCGGTCTGGGCGGCATGATGGCCGGGCAGCTCGGCCTCGGCGGCGGCGGCAGCCTGGAAAAACTGGAAGTCGTTCTCAACAGCCGGGAATTGACCCTCAAGATCATTAACAAGTACGATCTCATGCCCATTATATTCCAGGAGCAGTGGGACGAAGAAAAAGGGACCTGGAACGCCGAGGTAGAAGAACCTCCCACGCTGCAAGACGGGATGAAAGCCGTCAAGGACGGCATGCTCAAAGTCAGCTCGGCCCCTGAAAAGGGAACCCTGACCGTTGGCATTGAGCACAAGAATCCGGAAATCGCTAAAAAATGGGTCGAGTATTACGTTAAGGAACTCAGCGGGACGCTCCGGGCCGAGGTGCTCCACGACGCCAATGAAAACAAACGGTTTTTCAGAGAGCAACTGGATCGCACCAGCGACGCGCTGCTGAAAGAAAAGATTTACAATATGCTGGCAAAGGAAATCGAAAAAGAGACCTTTGCCAAAGCCCAGAAATACTACAGTTTCCAGGTCATCGACCCCCCGATCGTTCCCGATCCGGACAAAAAAGTGGCGCCGAAACGGTCCATCATCTGCATCCTCTCCGTTTTCGTCGCCTTTTTCTTCGCGGTGTTCCTCTCCTTTTTCCTGGAATTCATTCGACGGATCAAGACCGACGACCCGGAGCGCTATCGCCAGATCAGGGACGGCCTGAAGCCCTGGAAACGGATTTAAGGTCATGGCCGTCCGAACCGGCCTGGAAGTATTCCTCGGGTCCCGCGCCGAAATCGGGGAGTCTGCCCGTCTGGGACTGCTCTGCAATCCGGCATCGGTCGATTCCGATCTCCACCATTCACGGATCGCCGTCAACCATCGATTTCCAGGGCGACTGACCGCCCTCTTTTCCCCCCAACACGGGTTTTTCGCCGAAAAGCAGGACAACATGATCGAGTCCGACCACATCATGGACCCGATCCTCGATCTTCCCGTCTTCAGCCTTTACGGGGAGACCCGATGCCCGACCGGGGAGATGTTCGATCTTATCGACATCCTCCTGGTGGACCTCCAGGATGCCGGGACCCGGGTCTACACCTTCATTTACACCCTGTCCTATTGTATGGAGGCCGCGAAGCGCTCCGGGAAAAAAGTGATCGTTCTCGACCGGCCCAACCCCATCGGAGGAGAAACCGTCGAAGGCAATCTCCTGAAGCCGGATCATGCTTCATTTGTCGGCCGCTATCCGATCCCCATGCGTCACGGCCTGACCATCGGTGAACTGGCGTGCCTGTTCAACGACCACTTCGGCATCGGTTGCGATCTCCGGGTGGTCCCCATGGAGGGATGGCGTCGCGAAATGTATTTCGATGGAACCGCCCTTCCCTGGATACCGCCCTCCCCCAATCTCCCGACGCCGACGGCGGCATGCGTCTATCCGGGTCAGGTGATATGGGAAGGGACCAACATTTCAGAGGGCCGCGGCACGACTCAACCCTTTGAATTGTTCGGGGCCCCCTTTATCGACACGGAAAAAACGCTGAAGGCCGTTGGCGGGAGACGACAGCCGGGGATCATCCTTCGCCCGGTCGCTTTCGAGCCCACCGCCAACAAGTGGGCGGGAGAACTGTGCCGGGGGTTCCAAATCCATATTCAGGATCGACGCCGCTTCAGACCTTACACCGTCGGCCTGAAACTGCTGAAGGCGATACATCATCTGAACGCCGGAGATTTCCAGTGGAAAGCGCCGCCCTACGAATACGAATTCGATAAGCCGCCCTTCGATCTGATCACCGGCGATCCGGGAATCCGGGAAGCCATCGAAAGGGGTGAAGATATCGAAGCAATAGAGGCGGGTTGGCGGCAGGATCTCCAGCGGTTTGTCGGGTTGAGCAGGAGCTGCCATTTGTACGATTAAGGCCGCGCGGGAATGAATTCCCACGCTATTATGCGTCGTCCCTACAGGACTGGAATTGCATCAAAATGTCCTGTAGGGACATCATCAAACAGCGTGGGAGTTCACTCCCGCGCGGCGCTCAGTCGATAAAAAGCGGGACGAACCGGAAACGGTCGACATCCACCAATCCCCTGTCCGTAATCTTCAGCGAGGGGATCACCGGCAATGCCAGGAAAGAAAGGATCATAAAGGGATCGGCCAGCGGGCAGCCCATTTTCCGGGCCGCGCCGATCACCCCGTCCATCCCATCTCGGACGTCCTCCATGGGCGCTTCCGACATCAATCCCGCGATGGGAAGCGGCAACTTCTCCAGCAGCTCTTGCGGTCCGCCGGCATCCCTCACCGCCGCCAAACCGCCGCCCATTTCCACCACGGTTTCCAGGGCCGCGATCATGTCCGCATCATTCGTCCCTGCGACGATGAGGTTATGGGAATCATGGGCCACGCTGGATGCGATGGCGCCTCCCGTCAGTTTAAAGCCGCGGACGAACCCGATGCCCAAGCCCCCCTTTCCGGTATAGCGTTCCACCACGGCGATTTTAAGCAGGTCGCGGGACACATCCGCTATCGCCAGGCCTCCCGACAGGGCGGCTTCTTCGACCGCCTGGCGGGTTACGATCTGGTCCCGGACCAGTTCGATGACCCTCATGCGGGCGCCGCTCGCGGGCGTTCTCAGGTCGATGCGTCCCGGTGAAACCGCCATGGCGGAAGGGGGAGACGGGGGTTCCGATACCGTCGTCCCTTCAACCCACTCGCCGTCCACGACCCGTTGGATGCCCTGGCTGAACACCATTTCCGGACGGGGTTCGGCCAGGTCGGAGAACACCACCATATCGGCCCGCCGTCCGGGAGAGACGGCGCCGAGATGAGAAAGGCCGAAATACCGCGCCGGATTCAGGGTCGCCATCCGGATGGCGATGATGGGATCGAGGCCCCCGGCAATGGCCCGCCGAACCATCGAATCGATGCCGCCTTCTTCCAACAGATCGTGGGGATGCCGATCATCCGTGCACCACATGATGCGATGATGGTTCCGTTCAGTCACCACGGGCAGCAAATCATCCAGATTCCGGGCGCCGGTCCCTTCCCGGATCATAATATGCATGCCGGCGGCCAGCTTTTCCGCCGCCTCCCGGGGCGTGGTGCATTCATGATCGCTCCAAATCCCGGCCGATATGTAGGCGTTCAGATCATACCCCGTCACGCCCGGGCTGTGCCCATCCACACGTTTCCGATGGGTTCGCGCCGCTTTGATTTTCAGCAACGGGTCCGGTGCGCCCCCGAGAACGCCCGGATAATTCATCATCTCCCCCAGGGCCAGGATCCGCGCTTCACCGAAAAACGGCATGAGCGCCGCCGCCGGCAAATCGGCGCCGGATGTCTCCATATCGGTGGCCGGCACGCAGGAGGGCAGGGTAAAATAAATGTTCATGGGCTGCCCCTCGCCGGCGGACAGCATGTAACGGATGCCGTCTGTCCCCAGCACATTGGCGATCTCATGGGGATCGGCGACGACAGTGGTGGTCCCCCGGGGCAGGACGGCCCGGACGAACCCGGGGATGGCGGTCATGGCGCTTTCGATGTGGACGTGGGCGTCGATAAATCCGGGGCAAAGGTACCGGCCGCCGAGGTCCACTGTGTTCGGTGCTCTGTAGTCGCCGACGCCGATGATGCGTCCCTCGGCGACGCCGACGCCGCCGGGGATGATCTCACCCGAGAAGACGTTGATGATGCGCCCGTTCGTCAGCACCAGATCGGCGGGTTCTTCTCCCTTTGCACAGCGGATCATGCGGGCCATGTTCATGATGGAGAATCCTTCGGGTGGTCAGCCGTTGGTGGATATGGAAGCGGCAATGCCGTCAACGGCATCCCGGATGGCGGGCCAGTGGAGCGTTTTGAGACGACGATCCCGCAGCACCCATCGCCCCGCCGCCATAACATCTCGCACATCCGCCCCGCCGGCCGAGTAGACGAGGTGGGATTCAGGACGATGCACCGGTTGGAGATGCGGACTTCCCGTGTCGAGGATGACGATGTCCGCCGATTTGCCCTTTTCCAGCGACCCGATGCGGTCGGACAGCCCCAGGGCCTCGGCGCCTCCCATCGTCGCCATTTCCAGGATCGTTCGCGCGTCCATGACCGTGGGATCGGAGGCGGCGACTTTATGAAGCTTTGCCGCCATGTCCATGGTCCGGAACATATCCAGGGTGTTGCTGCTGGCGCACCCGTCCGCGCCCAATCCCACCGGGATGCCGGCCCGGAGCATCCCGACCGCCGGCGCGATCCCGCTGGCCAGCTTCATGTTGCTGAGCGGGCAATGGGACGCCGCCGCCCGTCGGCGATTCAGGAGGGCCAGATCGTCCGTATGGGTCCAGACGGCGTGAACCACCAGGGTGCGCTCATCCAGCACGCCCAGGCGATCAAGATAAGCGATGGGCGACCGGCCTTGCTCTTCCTGGATTCTCTGGCATTCCGGCCAGGTCTCCGCCGCATGGATCTGAAAAATCAGATCCCCGGCGGCCTTTTTGGCGCGCTGGAGCGTCCCGGGGGAACAGGTGTAGGGAGAATGGCAGAAAATGGAAGGCGTAATCAGGGGGGAGCGGTCCCGCCATTTCTCCGCATAGGCCACGGCGTGGGCGACATTCTCCGAGGGATCCGCCACGCCGGGGGCGGGATAATCGATCACCCCCTGCCCCAGGACCCCCCGGATGCCCGCCGCATCCACGGCTTCCGCCACGGCGTCCTCGTGGAAATAGCCGTCGCAACACGTGGTGGTCCCCGACAGGATCATTTCGGCGCACGCCAGGAGCGTCGCGGGTCCGACCGTTTCGGGCGTGATATAGCGCCCTTCCGCCGGAAAGATGTGCTCCTGGAGCCAGGTCATCAGCGGCAGATCGTCGGCCAGCCCCCGAAACAACGTCATGGGCAGATGGGTGTGGGTGTTGACAAGGCCCGGGAAAACAATGCCGCCCTCCGCATCCACGCATTCTCCGGCGGCGGGCCGGTCCACGTCCGGGGCCGGCGCGCCGATATCGACAATGCGTCCGCTTTTTACGGCGACGAAGCCGTTTTCAATGATGTCGAAATCCGGGTTGACGGTAACGATGGTCCCGTTGTGGATGAGCGTATCCCAGTCCATAGGGAGGGTCAAACCACACCCGTTCCGCGCTGTCAAGGACCAAAAAAATCCCGCGGCGACAACGCGCTCGCGGGATTTTTTTGCGACGGTGGGCGTCGTTATTTTTTTTCTTCTTTGACCTCTTCGAAATCGGCGTCCACCACGTCTTCGTCCGCGTTGCCGCCGCCCGCGCCGCCGCCGGGCTGGCCGCCCTCGCCTTCCCCGCCGGGCTGTTCGCCGGAGGCCTGCTGATACATGGCTTCGGCCAGTTTGTGGGAGGACTGGGTCAGTTCGTCGCTCAATCGTTTGATCTGCTCGGCGTCGTCCCCTTCCATGGCTTTTCTCAGCTTGCCGATGGCCTCTTCCACGGTGCTCTTGGTGGCGCTGTCCACCTTATCGCCGAGATCCGTCAGAGACTTTTCGGTCTGGTAGATGAGAGAATCCGCCGTGTTTTTGGCTTCCACCAGTTCGCGCTTCTTCTTGTCGTCTTCGGCATGGGCTTCGGCATCCTTCACCAGTTGGTCGATCTCCTCCTGGGAAAGGCCGCTGGACGCGGTGATCCGGATCGACTGCTCCTTGCCCGTGGCCAGATCCTTGGCCGACACGTTCACGATGCCGTTGGCGTCGATGTCGAAGGTCACCTCGATCTGGGGCACGCCCCGGGGCGCCGGCGGAATGCCCACCAGCTCGAATCGTCCAAGGGTTTTATTGCCCGACGCCATCTCCCGCTCGCCCTGGAGCACATGGATCGACACCGCCGGCTGGTTGTCCGCCGCCGTCGAGAACACCTGGCTCTTTTTGGTCGGGATGGTGGTGTTCTTTTCGATGAGCTTGGTCATGACGCCGCCCAGGGTTTCAATGCCCAGGGAAAGCGGCGTCACGTCCAGAAGCAGGACGTCCTTCACGTCGCCTTTGAGCACGCCGCCCTGGATCGCCGCCCCGATGGCCACCACCTCGTCGGGGTTGACGCCCTTGTGCGGCTCCCGCTCGAAGATCTTCTTGACCCGGTCCTGTACCGCCGGCATTCGGGTCATGCCGCCCACCAGGATCACCTCGTTGATGTCGCCGGCGCTCATTCCGGCATCCTTCATGGCCGTTCGGCAAGGCCCTTCCAGATTGTCCAGGAGATCGCTGACCAGGGATTCGAGTTTGGACCGGCTGATCTTGATGTTCAAATGCTTGGGCCCGCTGGCGTCCGCCGTGATAAAGGGGAGATTGACATCGGTTTCAAGGGAAGAGGAGAGTTCCATTTTGGCCTTCTCCGCCGCCTCCTTCAACCGTTGCAGCGCCATTTTGTCGCTTCTGAGGTCGATGCCCTGATCCTTCTTGAACTCGTCCGCCAGGAAATCGATGATGCGCAGATCGAAGTCTTCGCCGCCGAGGTGGGTGTCGCCGTTGGTGGCCTTGACCTCGAACACCCCGTCGCCGATCTCGAGGATGGAAATATCGAACGTGCCGCCGCCCAGGTCGAAAACCGCGATCTTTTCTTCGGTCTTTTTATCGAGCCCGTAGGCCAGGGATGCGGCCGTGGGTTCGTTGATAATGCGAAGTACATTGAGCCCGGCGATCTTACCCGCGTCCTTGGTGGCCTGGCGCTGGTTGTCGTCGAAATAGGCCGGAACGGTGATGACCGCATCCGTCACCGGTTCCCCGAGATATTCCTCGGCGGAATGCTTGATGTCGGCCAGGATAAACGAGGAAATCTCGGCGGGGCTGTGCTGCTTGCCCCGGATGTTGATACGGATGTCGCCGTTGCTCGCCTCTTCGATTTTATAGGGGAGGATTTTCACATCCCGCTGGACTTCCTTTGAAGAAAATTTACGTCCGATGAGACGCTTTACGCCGAAAACCGTGTTTTCAGGGTTGGTGATGGACTGACGTTTCGCGATCTGACCCACCAGCCGTTCACCGCTTTCGGAAACCGCCACCACCGAGGGGGTCGTCCGCCCGCCTTCGGGGTTTGTAATGACTTTGGCCTCACTGCCTTCCATGACCGCGACACAGGAATTGGTCGTTCCCAGGTCTATTCCGATTACCTTGCCCATTTCTTCTCCTCCTTAACCATTCATCTCTTTCGGTGTTGGGCGCCGCATCTTTGGGTCGTCATCGGAGAACACCACCCAACTTGATTATTATAAGTTATTGCTGTTTCGATCCGTCTTCGCCTTTGGAAACCACCACCATGGAAGGTCTCAACAGTCGTTCCTGAATCATGTACCCTTTCTGGAATTCTCTTATGACGGTATTTTCCGGAAATGTCCCGGACGATTCTTGCATGGCGGCTTCGTGGACCGAGGGATCGAACGGTTTTCCTTCCGCTTCAACGGGGGTCACGCCGAATTTCTCGAAAACTTTCAGAATCTCCTTGCGGGTCATCTCAATGCCTTCCAGCAGCCCCTCATCCCCTTTGCCGTTTTCCTTCGCGGATCGAATCGCCAGTTCCAGGTTGTCCACAACCGGCAACAGCGCCTTGATCAGGGACTCGTTGGCATATTTGCGGTGGGCGTCCATTTCCCGCGCGGATCGCTTTTTGTAATTCTCGAATTCCGCGGAGACCCTGAGAACGCGATCCTGTGCTTCCCTGAGTTCCTCCCGGGCGGATGCCAGCTTCTCCTGGATGTCGTCGCCCGGTTCCGGGCCGCCGCCTGACGCATCCGTTGCGGGATCGTCTCCTTCCGGCTGCCGCCCCTCTTGGGCCGTCTCTTGCCCGCTGTCCAAATCCGCCGGTTCGGACCGCTGTTGCTCCACGCCTGTGTTCTCGTCCTCCTCCGGACGTTTCTTGTCGCCTTTATCCGTCATGGGTTGCCGTCACCTCTCGATTTTCCTCATTTTTTTCGGATAGCTCGCTTCCAACATTGACAACAAAATAATACGGCGTGAAGTAATGTCAAGATGACGGAAAGAGGAGAAGGGGTCGGGATTTTCCGGCTTTTTGCGGTGTGAATATGGGGTGCGGGAGGGGTTGTGCACCCCCTATCGAATGCTTTACCCGATCATCCGGCGCCAGGAAATGGCCGGGATCGATCCGCGACACGGACGCCGTTGCTTATCGCTGCTTCCTTCCGGACCTGACGAGGTTCGCAACTGTCTGTTGCACGGCGGCCGACCAAAACGGCGGCCGGAGATCGGGTTGTGATCCTCCAGGGGGAGTTCAGCCCCGCATAAAGCGGATTTCGGGTAGAGGGCACCGCTAACTCCCCGCCTAGCACAACCACCCTCATTATAATTCACTCTGGTGGATTTTCAAGGATAAATGAGGAAAATTTCCTTTCCTTTTCGGCGTCGCCTGTATTGACTTCTGCTGTTTCCTGCCAGATATTCTTTCCTTATGCAGGCCCGACGACTAATACAACGCGTGCGCCGGACCATCGCCGCCCACCGGATGTTGACCCCCGGGGAAGCCGTTCTGGCCGGCGTTTCCGGGGGACCCGATTCCGTCGCCTTGCTCCATCTGCTGCGCGGCCTCGCGTCCGAACTGCGGCTTCGCCTCGGGATCATCCATATCAATCACGGTTTGCGAGGAGCGGATTCGGACTCGGACGCCGATTTTGTCCGATCTCTTGCCGGGGACCTGAACTTGCCGTTATTCGAAAAGAAAGCGGACGTCATCGGCTTCCGAAAGACCCACAGACTCTCCCTCGAAGAGGCGTCCCGGCGGGTCCGCTATGCTTGCTTCGCGGAAATCGCCGGGGCCAACCATTATAACAGGGTCGCTTTAGGGCATCATGGAGACGACAACGCCGAACTCGTGCTGATGAATCTTATCCGGGGAAGCGGCCCCCAGGGCCTCTCCGGCATCCCCCCGGTACGGGAGGATCTGTATATTCGACCGCTGATCGATTTGTCCCGGGAAGAGATAAAAGGATTTCTGGATGAGGAAAAAATCCCATATGTCGTCGATGCCTCCAACAAAGACCTGCGCCACCGCCGAAACCGGATTCGGCATGAGCTGATCCCGTCCATCCGGGACGCCTACAATCCGGACATCTCGGGCGCCCTTTCGCGACTCGCCGCCATCATGCGCGACGAAAACGCCTGGATCGACGGGATGGCGGAAACCGCCTTCCGGGAATGCACCCTGGAGCAAAAAGACGATCTGCTGATCCTTTCCCCGGGGAAACTGGCCTCGCTGGAAACGCCTTTGGCCAGGCGAGTCCTTCGGAAAGCGCTTCTGGAGATCCAGCACGACCTCCGGCGGATCCGGTACGATCACATCGACGCCATTTACGATCTCATCGGAAATCCGCCGGGCGACGGTCCCACCCAAAAGGAACTTCATCTGCCCCACCGAATCCACGTTCAACGAACGGGAAACCGGATCATGATCCGGCGGATGCCGCGCAGTCCGAGGGAAGCGGCGGCATCGGCCGGAGCGAATTTCCACGATTTCAATTACCTCGTTCGCGAACCCGGCGCCGGGGCCGTCGATCTTCACATCCCCGAAATCAATGCCCGGATGCGATTCTCCACCGTGTCCGGAACCGCGCTGCCCGATGATCTCTCATCTTCGACAACGGCTTGTTTCGATTCCGATGCGCTCGTGTTCCCCCTGACCGTCAGGCCGCCGCGCCCCGGAGATCGCTTCATCCCATTGGGCATGCAGGGGTCTCAAAAGCTGAAGGACTTCTTTATCAACCGGAAAATCCCCAGAAGCGAGCGCGGCCGATGCCCGCTGCTGATTTCCGGCGGCGCCGTTATCTGGATCGCCGGTCTCCGGACGGCGGAATTCGGGAAGGCGACGGCCCATACCCAAAAACTCTTAAAGGTTGAACTTTCTCTTGCCTAATTTGATATGATGGATAATATTATAGTGTTGGTCAACTTTTGTCAGGAGGTAATCGCTTTTGAACCCGTTTTATAAAAATCTAGCGCTATGGCTGGTCATCACCCTTATGATGATCATGCTTTACAATCTTTTCAATCAACAACACACGGCTGAAACCAACGTCAGCTACACTGAATTCCTGTCCATGGTGGACAACGGCCGCGTTTCGGAAGTGGTCATTCAGGATCAGGAACTGCTGGTAACCGACACAGACGGCAACCGCTTCAAAATCTATGCGCCGGAAGACGCCGACCTGGTGCGGACCCTTCGCGACAGAGGCGTGGTCATCAAAGCCAAACCCCCGGCCGAATCCCCGTGGTTCGTCTCCGTGCTGGTCTCCTGGTTCCCCATGATTGTGCTGATCGGGGTCTGGATCTTTTTCATGCGGCAGATGCAATCCGGCGGCGGCAAAGCGCTGTCTTTCGGCAAGAGCCGGGCGCGCCTGCTCAACGACCAGGCGGAGAAGGTCACCTTCGAGGATGTGGCCGGCGTGGACGAAGCCAAGGAAGAGCTGTCGGAAATCGTCGATTTCTTAAAAGACCCCAAAAAATTCACCCGACTGGGCGGGCGCATCCCGAAAGGGGTCCTGCTCATGGGCCCGCCGGGCACGGGTAAAACCCTCCTGGGTCGCGCCATCGCCGGAGAGGCCGGGGTCCCCTTCTTCAGCATCAGCGGATCCGATTTCGTGGAGATGTTCGTGGGCGTGGGCGCTTCCCGGGTGAGGGATCTGTTCGTCCAGGGGAAGAAAAACGCCCCCTGCATCATCTTCGTGGACGAAATCGACGCGGTGGGCCGGCACCGCGGCGCCGGGCTCGGCGGCGGCCACGACGAACGGGAGCAAACCCTGAATCAGCTCCTGGTCGAGATGGACGGGTTCGAGTCCAACGAAGGCGTCATCCTCATTTCGGCCACCAACCGGCCGGACGTCCTGGATCCCGCCCTGATGCGTCCCGGCCGGTTCGACCGGCAGGTGATCGTATCGCTGCCGGACATCCGGGGGCGGGAAAAGATCCTGAAGGTCCATATGCGGAAAACCTCCGTGGCTTCGGACGTCTCCTCGACCGTGCTGGCCAAAGGCACCCCCGGTTTTTCCGGAGCGGATCTGGAGAACCTTGTCAACGAAGCGGCCCTGCTGGCGGCGAAACGGAACAAGGAACGCGTCGACATGATCGATTTCGAAGACGCCAAAGACAAGGTCTACATGGGGCTGGAGCGAAAATCCAAGGTGATCTCGGAGGAGGATAAGCGGACCACGGCCTATCACGAGGGCGGCCATGCGCTGGTCGCGCGGTTCTTGCCGGAAACCGACGCCGTCAACAAGATCACCATCATCCCCCGGGGCCGGGCCGCCGGCGTCACCTGGTTCCTCCCCGAGGAGCGGGATTTCAAATTCAAGGACCAGCTGGAAAGCGAGCTTTCCGTTGCGTTCGGCGGCCGGGTGGCCGAAGAACTGGTTTTCAAGCGCATCAGCACCGGCGCGGCCAACGACATCAAACAGGCCACGGAAATGGCTCAGAAAATGATCCGTTCCTGGGGAATGAGCGATACGCTCGGCCCCTTGTCCTACGCCAAGGGCGAAGAGCAGATCTTTCTCGGAAGAGAGATCGCCCACAACCGCGATTATTCCGAGGAGACGGCCCGGAAAATCGATGAGGAGATCAGCAATCTGGTCAACCGGTCCTATGCCAAGGCCAAAAGCGTCCTGGAAGAGAACATGGACATTCTCAAACGGCTGGCCGATCTTTTGCTGGAGAAAGAGACCGTCATGGGCGAGGAACTCGACGAACTCATTTTCTCGCTGCGGCCCGGCATTCAGCTGCCATCCACCCGGAAGCACGCATCCACGGGATCGTCCGGCGAAGGCCAGACCCAGCAGGAAGCCGAAGAAACCGCCGAAGAGACGGAATCGACCACGGAATGAAGTCCTACACGATCTCCTGGAACCAGCATCGACTGGAATTGGGCAAAAGGACCTGCATCATGGGCGTGGTCAACGTCACGCCGGATTCCTTTTCAGACGGCGGCCGGTTTTTCGATGCGGACGTTGCCGTGGCCCATGGGCTGAAGATGGTCGATGACGGGGCCGACATCATCGACGTTGGCGGAGAATCCACCCGGCCTTTTTCTGACAGCGTTCCGGCCGAGGTCGAGATGGAGCGGGTTCTTCCCGTCATTCGGGAACTGGCCTCGCGGATATCCGTACCGATTTCCATTGACACCACAAAATCGGAGGTCGCCGAAAAAGCCCTGGAAAACGGCGCCGCCATCGTCAACGATGTCGGCGCCCTTCGGATGGACCCCCGAATGGGCGCGGTGGCCGCCAAACATGGCGCGCCGGTCATCCTGATGCACATGAAGGGAACGCCCAAAACGATGCAGGTCGATCCGGTTTACGACGATCTGTTGGGGGAGATCAGGGAATTCCTTGGGGAGGCGATCCGGAGGGCCCTGGACAGCGGCATATCCAGGGAAAAGATCATCGTCGATCCGGGCATCGGGTTCGGCAAAACCATCGACCACAACCTCTCTATCCTTGCCAATTTGAAGGCCTTCGAACCGCTGGACGCCCCTGTTCTGGTCGGCAGCTCCCGGAAGGCGTTTATCCGAAAGCTTTTGAAAGGGGAAGACGGACTGGAACCGTCGGCGGATCAGCCGGAGGTCGAAATGGGCGCCCAGGCCAGCGTGGCGGCCGCCATACTCGCCGGAGCGCACATCGTCCGCGTGCACAACACCGCAAACACCCGCTCAACCGCCCGGATCGCCGATGCGATCCGTTCCCACCACAAACAAGAACCGATATAGGGCTTTTATATGCAGAATCTCCGGCTTCTGAAGAAAACGGGGTGGGCTTTAGCCCTCCTTTTCCTCATCCTCTTTTCCGCATGCGCCAATAGCGAAAAAGCCAAAATTCAGCGTCAACAGGCGGAGGCTTCCCGTAATCTTGGAGAGGCTTATCTTGCGCAGGGCAATGTTACCCTTGCCTTGAGAGAACTGCTGAAAGCGGAAAGCATGAATCCCGAGGATCCATTCGTTCAGAACTATCTCGGCCTCGCCTATATGGCAAAGAAAAAGCTGGACACCGCGGTCAACCATTTCCAGAAAGCATTGGCCATCAACCCCGGCTACGCTCCCGCCCGGAACAACCTGGGTACCGCTTACCTTGCAAAAAAGGATTGGGATGCCGCCATCAAAACTTTCAAAGCGGTCGCCGAGGACCTTCTTTATGCCACGCCTCATTATCCTTTATCAAATTTAGGATGGGCCTATTATAACAAGGGAGACTACAAACTCGCCGAGAAATACTACCTGGAAGCCCTCGATATTGAGCCGGATTTTATGATCGCCCAGAAAGGTCTCGCCCGAACCTACATGTCCATGGGCAGACCCGCCGAGGCCATCAAAACGCTTGAGAAAGCGATCGATAAATCCCCGCGAATGGCCGAACTGCACCTGGAAGTCGGCAAAGCCTATGCGGCGATGAATCAGAGAGAGAAAGCTTTGGATGCGTTTAACAAGGCGATTGCTTTGAATCCGGAGAGCGATGTTGCGCAGGAGGCGCAACGGGTGAGGTTGGAGATGATGGGAAATTGAAATTCTCCAAATTATCCTTTCAGAGTGTCTTCTACCGACTATCTGCAGACATCAGACAATCTTC
>CAZZBE010000033.1:15469-25240 GCA_964652715.1 uncultured Desulfobacteraceae bacterium | reverse complement strand
TGCCGCAACGGGCATTGTCCGCGTTGACCGGCATTCCTCAGCGACACATTTCAGAGATGGAAAATGGCAAACGCGTTATTGGAAAAGAATCTGCTAAAAAACTCGGGGAGGCCCTAAACATCAGTTATAAAGTATTTCTGTAGCGATTCTATCGCTATGGTTGTCGAAATGGCGGCTGAAGACGCATGATTAAAAAATTGCAAACATCGCCATTATTGTGCGCAATCAAGATCGTAATTGCGCATTGAATTGCGCGCGCGCAATTCAACTCTTCATGCGCCTGTGATCATTTAAAGAGACATGTCGAATACGATAAACGGTTGAAAACTCCATGACCGACCTCAACCTCACCATCCTCTTTGCCGGCGTCGTGGCCGGTGCCGCCCCTATCGTGCTGGCGACCCTCGGGGAAACCATTACGGAGAAGGCGGGCCTCATCAACCTGTCCCTGGATGGCTCCATTCTCCTGTCGGCCATGACGGCGTTCGCCGTGAGTTTCGAGACCGGGAGTTTGATGCTGGGGTTTGCAGCGGGGGCCTTAGCCGGGGCCATCGTGGCGTTGGTGGTGGGGTCGTTCAGCGTCTACCTCAACCAGTCCCAGGTGGCGGTGGGGTTCGTGCTGACGCTGATGACCCGGGACCTGGCCTATTTTCTGGGCAATCCCTACGCCCGCATCCAGGGGCCGCAAGCGGGGCCGCTGCCGATCCCGCTGTTGAAGGAGATCCCGTTTTTAGGACCGGTTTTCTTCAGCCACAGCCTGCCGGTCTATCTGAGCCTCGGCCTGATCGGATTCTGCTGGTGGTATCTCTACCGGACCCCCCAGGGGCTCCGGCTCCGGGCCGTGGGGGAGCATCCGCGGGCGGCCTACGCCCGGGGCATCGATCCCCGGAAGATCCAGATGCTCTATGCGCTGGCCGGCGGTTTGCTGGTGGGGCTGGCGGGGGCGGCGTTTTCCCTGGCCGTCAAGCCGGGCTGGGGGCGGCCCCAGGGCGCCGAGGGGACCGGATGGATCGCCCTGGCCCTGGTGATCTTCGGCGGGTGGCGGCCCATCCGCGCCGCCGTGGGGGCCTATCTGTTTTCTTTTCTCCAGGTGATGGGCATCCATTTCCAGGGGTGGTTTCCCTCCATCCCGGCCCAGGTCTTCCAGGTGGCGCCGTTCCCGCTGATGATCTTCACCTTGTTGCTCATGCACATGGCCCAGAAGGAGGCGGTCATCGTATGGGCCGGGGATCATCCCCTCCGAAACGCCGTCCTTCGGCTGTTTTCAGGGGCCGCGCCTACGGCTCTGGGGAAGCCGTATCAGCCGGAATAACAGTGCGTTACCACGGCAGTTCGTGCAGGTCTGTGGCGTCGGCGATGGCTTCAGCCGTCCGGCGCTGTTCTGAATCCACTTCGGGATCGGCGAAGACCTCGTTGATTTTACTAATATAAGCAGCCTCTTCCGCCCGCCGCAGTTTTTCCTTTAGCGCTTCGCTGACCAAGTGGTTCAGTTCAAGATTGTGCTTCGATATGTAGGCTTTCGCATCTCCGTAAACGTCTTCGGGGATCGTGATAGTGATTTTTGTATGTCCCATCGTTCACCTGCTCCTGGGATTGCTGACAAATCGCATTGCTTACATTCATATTAAATCAAATGGATCGTCAGATCAACAGGCGGATGTGGAAAGTGACGGCGGCCTTCACCTCAAATCCTGAATCAAATACCCAAACGCTTCCAGCCGGTTTCTGACTTTACCGAGATCGGCGTGGGGAATGAGGATGTGGTGGCCCTCGGCCTTGAGGATGTATCGTTTCAGCTCCGGGTCCCGGGCCACCAGGGAGATGAGTTCCCCGTTTTCCTTGAGCCGGAAGACGGCCATGGACCGGATCGGGACCAGGGGATCGACCTTGCCTTCCACGTCGTCCAGGAAAGCCTTCCAGATGCCGGTGGGCTCGGCTTCGATGTGCTGCTGGAAGAGGGTTTTCCGCCGCCGGATGCCGGCTTCGGTGGTGCAGCCCTGTAAAAACGACCTGAAGCTGACCTTGTAGAGGTTTTCCGCCACCCGCTCGGCGATCTGGGACAGGGCCATTTCCTTGATGGGGTCCCGGCCGTGGAGATGGATCAGGAGCCGGTTTTCGTCCAGGGAGACGGTGGCCGCCGTCTCGGGGAGCGCCGCCGCCTCGTAGGTTTCCGACTTGCCGGCCACGAACGCGCCCAGCGGGGTCGGGCGAACATATCGAAGTCCATCCCAGACGGAGGGGGGCCGGTTTTCCTCCTGCTGGGTAAAAGCGTTGCGGGGCCGGTCATAGGCGATCTCCACCAGTCCGAAGGCGGCGAAAAAAAACAGGACGGCTTTGAGGAAGGGCCTCGCCACCAATGGGTCGTGGAGGGCTTTGTTGGCGTAGTAGGATCGGTGGACGATATCCAGATCGATGTCCCGGCAACGGCAGTGTTTGAGCAGCGTGTCCACATCGACCCAGCGGGCGTCCGGCAGGCGCCGGAGCAGCATCGGCAAGGACGCCCGGACCGATTTTTCCCGCTCGGAAGGCGTTCCCCGGCCGCTTTGCCGGCGATAGCCCAGCCCTTTGAGGTGCGTCAGCAGGCCGCCCAGGGAGAAGGTTTTGTGGGTCTCGGCGCTGAAAAACCCGTCGAAGGTTCTTTTCAGGGCCTCGGGGGTCCCCTCCGTCAGCGGGGCCTTCTTTTCCGACGATAGGAAATTGGCCATCAGATGACCGCGCAGGAAGTCGAGGTCCCGTTCCACGTCCGGGTAGAACTCCCGGAGACGGCAGGTTTCCACCATCTGGCGCAGTGAGTTTTTGAGCACCCTGTCGCCGCTTTTGACGAATGCGAGGCCGCCCTGCCGGATATAGGCCGAAACGGCGTCGATCCGGGCGAAGACGCGGTCTTCGTCCGCGAACCGGAACCGGGTCTTTTCGACATCCGTCGTCCCTTCCAGGTGGTATTCGGGCGGCGGCGGAAGGTGGGTTTTGAGCCGGGTTCGCACCTCGTCGGGAAGGGATAAAATGAACCGGCTTTGGTCCCCCCTGGCGCGCCAGTCACGCTCCTCGACGATGGGCAGGATGAAATAGACTGGTTCGGGCTTCTCGATATGGATCTCGCGGCCGTACCGGATCTCCTCGACGAGGATGAAAAACGGCGGGTCGATGCCCCTGAATTCCGAAATCTCCCTGGCGCGGCCCTCCCACACCAGCGCGTTCAGAACGGTCTTCACCCCGTCGGGCATGTTCTCGTAAATAGACTGGAACAGCTTTTTATTGGAAAACGCCTCCGCCAGGGCCTTGACCAAATCGGATTTGGGGAGTCTGTGGACGGAGAAGGACCCGTCGATGTCGAACCGATCCTCGTCAAAGAGGGACGACAGATAGGTTTGGTAGACGACTCTGAGGGTGGCGACGTTGTAAACGCTGTTGATGGCCGATTCCAGGGGTGTGAGCGGCGGGGGTTTTTTCCGGGGGGCGGGTTTGGGCCCGGGCGTCTTTTGTGCGGGCGCCCGCTGGGGGGCGCGCTCCCGCTGGCCGGCGCGGATCTGGGCCACGGCCTCCCGGACCAGGGGGTTGGGGTCGCGTCCCAGTTTATCCAGAAGCTGCATGGCCCAGTAGGCGTCGTGGAGCCCGACGCCCCGGGCCGCGCAGATCCTCACGCTGGGGCTCGAATCCTCGGCCGCTGTCTTGAGCATCGCTTTGACCTTGGGATGCTCCGGGTTGATGGCGCCGCCGGTCAGCACCTGGTTGGCCGTGAACTGCCAGGGCGCCTTGGGCTTCCGGACGGAGACCAGCAGGTCCACGATCCCCTCGCCGACGGCCACGCAGGCGTCGTGGGCCGCCGTTCGGACGTTTTCGGCCAGGGGGTGGTCGTCCATGCGGCCCAGGTGGTCCAGCAGGAGCCGCCGGATGGTCTCCAGGTTCTCCGGCCCGGTCCGGGCCAGGCGCTCCTCGGCCTCGGCATACCGGAAGAGGACGGTGAACCGGCGGAGAAGGCCGGCCGACGGCGACAGGGATTCGATGAAATCCCGGGAGGTCCAGTTGCCCAGGGACGCGCCCTTGACGTTTCGCTTGAAGATCTTCACCGCGCAGTCGCGGCAGATCCGCGCGTCGTCCCCATGGTAGACCGGTTCGCCCCCGCGCGGCCCCTTGCAGACGGTGCAGACGGTTTTGGACCGGGACCAGTTCGCCTTGTCCTGGAGCCGATCCAGGTGCTCGGTGTACAGGGGGACCGGGACATTGGCCTTTTTCTTCCGCGTTTTCCGGGTCTTGTTCTTCCGTCCGGCCATCCGTCTCAGTCTCCCAGGATGAACTGGATGTCGGCTTCGTCCAGGGACTTGATGGCCGCGCCGTCGCTGGAGACGAGGCTTTCGAAGAGGGCCCGCTTCTTCTCCTGGAGCTGGAGGATCTTCTCTTCGATGGAACCCCGGGTGATGAGCTTGTAGGAGAAGACCGTCCGCCGTTGCCCGATCCGGTGGGTCCGGTCCACGGCCTGGTTCTCCGCGGCCCGGTTCCACCAGGGGTCGAAGATGAAGACGTAGTCGGCGGCGGTGAGGTTCAGCCCCAGTCCGCCGGTTTTCAGCGTCATCAGGAAAACCCGGATCGATTCGTCCTCCTGGAAGCGGCTCACCAGGCTCTGGCGGTCCTGGGTGGCGCCGGTCATGACCAGGTAATCGATCCCCGCCGCCGTCAGGTCCGACCCGATGCACTCCAGGGCGTGGAGGTAATTGGCGAAGACCAGCACCTTGTGCCCGTTGGCCGCCAGCTCTTCGACGTGTTCCATGAGGGCCTCCCGCTTGGGGGACCGGATGGCGTCCTCGGTTTTGGCCTCGGGAATGGCGGCGATCTGGCGGAGTTCGCTCATGGCCTGGAGGACGAAAAACCGGTATTTGGAAAACTCGCCGCCGGCGATCAGGGCCTGGACGGCGTCCTGGTAATACCGGCGCCGCTCCTCGTAAAACCCCCGCTGGTCGTCGGACATGTCCACGTAAAGGACCTGCTCCACCTTGTCGGGCAGGTCGTCGAGCACCTCTTCCTTCAACCGCCGGAGGATAAACGGATAGATCTTCTTTTTCAGCTCCTTGAGGGCCGATTTATCCTCGTTTTTCTGGATGGGGGCCCCGTAATTCCGGTTGAAGGCGTCGGCGGACCCGAACATGGACGGGTTGAGGAACCGGAACAGGGCGTAGAGTTCCCCCAGGTGGTTTTCGATGGGGGTGCCGCTCAGGGCCAGCCGGTGATCGGCGGCCAGCAGCATCACCGCCTTGGAGGTCTGGGAATCGATGTTTTTGATGTGCTGGGATTCGTCCAGGATGACGCAGTGGAAGGGCGTCTCCCGCACCGTCTCGATGTCGTTTCTCAGGGTGGCGTAGGTGGTGAGGATGACGTCCGCGCCCAGGGCCGCCCCGAAGTCCCGGTCCATGCCGTGGTGGATGGCGGCGCTGATCTGGGGCGCGAACCGGCCGATTTCGTTTTGCCAGTTGAACAGCAGGCTTTTGGGCATGACCACCAGGGATTTCTTCCCTTCGCCGGGGTAGACGGCGGCCAGGAGGGCGATGGCCTGGAGGGTCTTGCCCAGCCCCATGTCGTCGGCCAGGCATCCGCCCAGCCGGTGCCGGTGAAGATACCGGAGCCATTTGTACCCCTGTTTCTGGTAGGGCCGCAGGTCCGCCTTCAGATCCGGATACCGGTAGTTGGCCCTGGCCAGGGTGTTGAAGCCCAGGAAGATGTCCCGGGAAGCCTTGAAATTTTCTTCCGCCGTCTTTTCGTCGATCAGTTCTTCCACCGCCGGCAAATCGAAAAAGGAGATTTTGACCCCGGCTTCTGCCTTTTTGAAGATCCGGTCGAGCCGGTCCATATAGTCCTTGCGGACGATGGCCTGGGTTCCGTCGCTCAGGGAGATGTAGGACCGCTGGCGGTACTGGTTGAGGGCCGTGAACAGGGGGATCGACTCCCCTTCGATTTCCAGGCGGGCGTCCCCCTCCAGAAAATCGATGCCGTGGGACAGGGAGAGGTTGAGGCGGGGCGCGGCGGCCCGGACCTTGTAGCGCTTGAGCTTTTCCGCCCCCAGGATGGCGAACCGGCCGATGAGCCGGGGCAGTTCGGCGCCGATAAAGGCCCGGGCCAGATCTTCCCCGATGATGAAGAGGGTTTCGTCGGCGTAGAATCCGGCCCCGTTTCCCAGCTCCCGCCGGTGTTTTTTCAGGAGCTTGTCGATCTCCTTGAAGACCGGACCGATCTCTTCATGGGAAAGGTCGCTCACCGTGATCCGTTTCTCCAGGTCATTGACGACGGCCACCCGGGTCACGTCGTAGGCGTCGAAAAAATCCGGATCGAAGTCGGAAAGCGACGTCCCCAGCCGCAGGTGAAGGGCGTTGTCCGGATCGATTTTTTCGAAGATCAGGGTCGGCTGGGTCCGGCGCGGCGGTCCCTCGGCCATTCGGTATCCGTCCATCCGGACCGGGATGTCGCCCAGGTACGAGAAGAGCAGGGAGAGGTATTTTTCCAGGTTTCCCGGCAGCACCCGGGTCTGGAAAAGGGACAGCAGGCCGTAGTTTTCGTTCAGGGGCGGGATGGGGTGGATGACGCCGCCGGAAAAGGCGTGGCTCTCGTCGATGAGGACGGGCAGCTCGGCGCGTTCTCCGCCGTGGGAAAGCACGGATCGGGCCTCGTGGAGCCCGCCTTTTTCTTCGATGATCAGCCGGAGCCGGGCCGTCTCTTCGGCGAAACGGATGGGGGTGAAATCGGCGGTCACAAATCCATCGCAATGGCGGAGCCGCCAGAGAAGGTGGTCGTTCTCGCCCAGATAGATCCGGTCCGACGGCCGTTCCCAGTCGATGCGGAACTGGTTCCGCTCCCGGATCGATTCCAGGGATTTGAGCAGGTCCCGGGTCGCTCCGCCGTAGGACTCGTGGCCCGGTTCCACCTCCTGTCCTTTCTTGTCCACGACCCGGAGAAAGGCCCCCCGGTCGTCGAAATCGAGCTGGAAAAAGACCGCGTATCCGCCGTTTTCCCGCTGGATCAGGGGGCGGCTTCGTTTCAGATGATCGAACAGGTCCATGCCGGGTTGGGTCATGGGAATGGGGTCCTCCATTTTTCCCGTGTTTCGGTGAAACATAAATAGTATAAAATAAATCGCCTCCGGTGGATTTCAAGCAGCGCGGACAAAAGGCCCGATGAATTTCGGGGTTGAAATTCCCGATGCGGTGGTTATAATTAAAGTATTGAAGGGGCGGCGCACATGCCGGCTTCTGTGCATAAGTCCCCTTCGCTGCCCGTGTATTGACAGCGATCCTAGATCCGGGCAGTCACTGTCGGATCGCCCCGATGCAGGGGGGCCGCGGCCCCCCGATCGGGTTATTTTTCGCGCTCACGCACCGCTTTCCCAACCCGGCAAAACGTGATCCTTTATCTTCTTCAGGACAAAACAGCACGTCTTCCATCTAAGCCGACGCCTTTCCCATGCATCTCTGGCTGATTCTCGCCCTGCTCACCGCATTCGCCACCGCCTCCCAGGACGCCTGGACAAAGAAATTTTTCTCCCATAAGAGCCTTTACGAGATGGCGACCTATCCGCTCCTCTACTGCCTGCCGCTGCTGCTGGTCGCCATCCTGTTCGTGGAGGTCCCGCCCCTGGATGTCACCTTCGCCTGGTGCTACGCGGCCAGCCTTCCCTTGAACGGCGTCGCCATCATGCTCTACATGCGGGCCATCCGCACCTCGCCCCTTTCATTGACGCTCCCGTTTCTGGCCTTCACGCCGGTTTTCATGATCCTGACCGGCTATCTGGTGCTGGGGGAACGGCCCGGGCCGTTGGGCGTGGCCGGCATCCTGGTCATCTGCCTGGGCGGGTACATCCTCAACATCGACCCGGATGCAGGCCGGGGCCGGCGGTCCGTCTGGGCGCCCATCCGGGCCGTGGCCCGGGAGCCCGGTTCCTGGACCATGCTTATCGTGGCCTTCATCTACAGCTTCGCGGCGGTGGTGGGGAAAAAGGCGATCCTCCATTCCTCGCCGCTCTTTTTCACCCTCTATTTCTTCGCCCTGTTCAATTTTCTGATGGTCCTGTTTTTCCGGAGCACGGGGAAGATCCGCATCCGGTCGATGCTCGCCTCTCCGGGAAAAGGCTTTATCGTGGGCGGCCTCATGTTCCTCCACGCCTACTGTCACGCCCTGGCCATCGCCATGACCCAGGCCGCCTACATGGTGGCGGTCAAACGGATGAGCATCGTCTTCGGGGTGCTGTACGGCCGGGTGATCTTCCGGGAGGTCAACATGGTCTTCCGGTTGGGCGGGGCGGGGTTGATGGTCCTGGGGACGGTGCTGATCACCCTTCAGTCCTGAGAAGGCGGCATCGCCCCGGACAGCCGTTTCAGCAGCTCCGGACGCCGGTTGGGCAAAAAATACCGCATCCGGTGGCCGCGCACCGCCGTCAGGGCCGCCCCCGGCAGATCGACCACCAGCATGTCGTCCGTTTCGCACAGCAGCCGGTCCATCACCTGACCGTCCGGCCCGATGGCCGCGGCCACGCCCGGAAACATCAGCCCCCGGCCGTTTTCCCCCACCGGGTTGACGGCGATCACGAAGATGCCGTTGTCGAAGGCCCGGGCCGTAAGGTGGCGCATCCAGGAATCGAATTTTTCCCGGGGCGTCCCCCGGGGCGAAGCGTGGGGCATGAAGACGATGTCGGCCCCGTCCAGGGCCATGAGGGTGGTCAGTTCGGGGAAATGGGCGTCGTAGCAGAGCTGGATGCCGAAGGTCGCCCCGGCGGCGGAAAAGAGCGGCGCGGCGTTCCCGGCGGTGAAACAGCGCATTTCAGGCGGGCCGATGTGGAGCTTGCGGTAGACGTCCCATGACCCGTCCGGAAAGGCGACGAAATGGCTGGCGAAGATCGGGCCGGCGGGATCCGATTCGGCCAGCCCGGCCAGGATGACCAGTTGATGTTCTCTGGCCCACCCCCGGACCCGGTCCGTCGCCGGGCCGGGTATCGGCTCGGCGATCTCATGGCCGTCGGCGGCCGCATAGCCGGTGATGTTCATCTCGGGGAAGACCGCCACGGCGGCGCTTCGCTCAGCGGCCCGTTGGATCCATTCCGCCATGCGCGCCAGATTGCCCTCTGTGTCCCCGGCCCCGGCCCGGCAGACCACCGCGGCGACGCGGATGTCTTCCACCGTCTTTCCCTAAACGTCGAACTGGGCCCGGATCTTGAACACCTTGGTCGCGGGCAGGTTGACGATGTCGGGGACCCCGGTTTCCTCCGAGATCTTCGCCAGGTTCTCCTTGATCTCCTCCATGGACGGGGCGATGAAGGTGAACCAGACGTTGAAATGGTTGTCCCTCTGGTAGTTGTGGGTGACGCCGGGATATCGGTTAACCGCTTCGGCGAAGGCCGACACCTTTTCCTTCGGCACCCTGGCCGCGCAGAGCGTGGAGACATAGCCCAGCTTGTCCGGAAAAAAATTGCCGCCGATCCGGCGGATGATCCCCGCTTCCTTGAGCCGGGCGACCCGGCGCAGCACGTCGTCATGGGTCAGCCCCAAATCGTCGGCCACGGTGCGAAACGGCTCCGGCGTAATCGGAAAATCGGACTGGATGCGGTTCAAGATCTCCCGGTCGGCGTCGTCCAGGATGGGCATGGGGCGGTCTCCATTGTTCGTGCGGTCCGTGACAGTCCGTGTTTGTCAGTGACAGTCCGTGACAGTCCGTGTTTGTCAGTGTTGCTTTGTCTGGGTTTCTGTGTTGACCATCAAAAACACGGACGAACACGGACGAACACGGACGAACACGGAC
>CAZZBE010000033.1:0-15369 GCA_964652715.1 uncultured Desulfobacteraceae bacterium | reverse complement strand
TGTGTTGACCATCAAAAACACGGACGAACACGGACGAACACGGACGAACACGGACCGACACGGACAAAATGGCGAAGCGCTATTCTTCATTTTAAAAACCGGACATGCACCTTCCGGTTTCGGGGGCCGTCGAATTCGCAGAAGAAGATGCCCTGCCATGTGCCGAGCACCAGTTGGCCGTTTTCCACCTTCCAGGGGACGACCTGATTGAGTATCATCAGGATGTCCTCCTTGACGCTGGGGAATGTAAAAAAGCCCTGCTGAACAGCAGGGCTTTTTTTGTCACGCGACAAAAATCTTAAAGATACGCGATTAGACGCATCCGGTGGGTTTGGGAAGGCCGGCCATCTTACAGGCGCCCTTGCCCGGTCCGCTGGGGAACAGCTCGTAGATGTGCTTCAGTTTGAAGCCGGTCACCTTGGAGAGCACCCGGACCATGGGGGCGATGCCGTTTTTCTCATAGTACTCGCGGAGCACGTCGATGACCTTGCTGTGCTCGTCGGTCAGTTCCTCAATGCCCTCTTCCTTCTTGACGAACTGAACCCACTCCTGGCACCAGTTGTTATAATCGTCGATGAAACCGTCCTCATCAACTTTAAACGTCTTCCCTTGGAATTCAACTTCTGGCATTTGAAAGATCCTCCTTCTAAGTGTTTTTTTCTGTCTTCTCTATCCTAATGGCCTCAGCCTACAGTCCATTTTCAATAAAGGCACTTTTTTATCGTATTCTTATTTGAATGTCAATATGAAAAAGTAAGCGCCTCCACGGCAATGGATTTGAGTCGTCAATATTCCTTGGGCAGCCGGTTGAGCTGGTCCAGCGTGAAGACCGGGCCGTCCTTGCAGACGAAGACCGGCCCCACGTTGCAGTGGCTGCACATGCCGATGCCGCATTTCATCCGGTTTTCCAGGGACATGATGATGCGGTCGTGGCCGTATCCCCGGTTGTCGAGCACCGGCTGGGTAAATTTGATCATGATGGGCGGCCCGCAGACGATGGCGTAGGTGTTCTCGTCCGCCTCGGGCGCCTTCTCTTCGGTGATGGTGGGGACGAAGCCGACATTGTATTTCCAGTCCGGGTCGTCCGCGGCGTCCACGGTGATGTGCATGTTGAGGTCGTCCCGCTTCTCCCACTCGGCCAGTTCGTCCCGGTAGAGGAGCATGCCCGGGGACCGGGCGCCGTAGATCACGTGGATCTCGCCGAACTGGTCCCGGTTTTCCAGCATGTAGACGATGGAGGACCGGAGGGTGGTGAAGGCGAACCCGCCGCCGATGATCACCACGTTCTTGCCCTTCAAATTCTCCCAGGGGTACCAGTTGCCCAGGGGGCCCCGGATGCCCATGATGTCGCCCGCCTTCATCCGGTGGAGATGGGTGGTCACCTTCCCCACCTTGTTGACGGTGAATTTGACGAACCCCTTCTCCGTGGGGGAGGAGGCGATGCCGATGGGGATCTCCCCCAGGCCGGTCACCGACAGCTCGGCGAACTGGCCGGGCCAGTAGGCGAATTTCTCCTCGTCTTCGGGGTTGAGGAAGGAGAATTTGAAGGTCTTGAGGTTTTTATCCTCGGTCTCCACGACGATGTCGTCGATGCGGACCGGGTACGGATAATATGGATTCTTCACGGTTGTTCCCCCTTCCGATCAGGCGACGGAGCAGCTCTCGGCCTCGCCGAGACTGTTCATCCGGTTGCAGACGTTTCGGATGTCGATGTTCACCGGACAGTGCCGGACGCACCGGCCGCACCCCACGCACTGGATGCCGGCCTCGTACCGGTCGACAAAGTATTTGAGCTTGTGCATGAACCGCTGGCGCACCCGCTGGGTTTTGGTCCCCCGGGGATTGTGGCCCGACCCGTGGAGGGTGAAGAGCGGAAACATGCAGCTGTCCCAGCACCGGTACCGGACCCCCTCCCTGCCCTTGTTTTCGTCCTGGATGTCGAAGCACCAGCAGGTGGGGCACAGGTAGGTGCAGGTCCCGCAGTTGATGCAGGAAAAGGCGACATCGTCCCAGAAGTCGGCGTCGTGGAGTTTCAGGGTATCGATGTTGGCCAGCCGGTCGGTGGGGACCTCCGAGACAATCTTCTCTTCGGCGGCGGTTTTCCAACCTTCCCACTCCTCGTCGGGGCAGTCGATTTCGGCGTCCCAGCCGGCGGCCTTCATGAAGGTTTCGCCCTTGTCGGTGAGCACCCTGGCCACATAGTGGTCGTCGGCATCCGCCAGAAGCACGTCGAGCCCCGCTTCGTGGAAGGGTCCGCAGCCCGCGGTGGTGCAGAAGCAGGCGCCGCGCGGATTGTGGCAGGCCTGGCCGATGAAGGTGGTCGCTCTGTAATTGTCGAGCCAGTAGACGTCCTGGTATTCCGGGCTTTCGAAATTGTTGCGGACCAGGACAAAGGAATAGGCGTCGCAGGGCCGGATGCCGATGGCGGCCCGGGGCTTCTCTTCCCTCTCCGGCTCTTTCATGAGGTGGGCGTCGGGATCACTCTCGTCGGTGGTGTACTCGAACATCACCTGGGCCTGGGGATAGACCACCGACCGGGGCGAGGTCCGGGTGTTCCGGACGGCCATGGCGGCGGCGTCCGGAACCCGCCCTTCTTCCAGGGCCTTGAATTCGTAGAATTCGTCCTCCCTGACCGGTCCGAAGAGCCGGTAGGTGGCGGCGGCCGCTTCCAGGCCCCCGGCCCACTGTTTTTTATCGATTTTAATGCACTTCATATCGTTTTGCCTTCGCTTAGGTCTGATGACGTTGATGATCGGACGCTATTTGATGAACGCCTCGGGATCATTGGGCCGATAGGTGTCCAGCGGGGGCCGTTCTTCCAGGTTCAAGCCGGCTTCCCAGCCCCATTGGTCGAAGGCGTCCTTGTTGAGCTTTTTGGTCAGCAGCCGCATGTTGATGCCCACCGGACAGGCCCGCTCGCAGGCCCCGCAGTCGGTGCAGCGGCCGGCGCAGTGATACGCCCGCAGGAAGTGGAAGGTCCAGATGTCGGTGGGGTTCTGGCTCTTGCCCACCCACTGGGGCTGGGACTCGTCCACGAAGCAGGTGGGGCAGTAGCAAAGCGGACAGGCGTTGCGGCAGGCATAGCAGCGGATGCAGGGTTCCAGCAGCTTCTGGAAAAAGGTCCGCCGCTCTTCGGGGCTCATCTCCTCGATCTCCCGGACGTCGGCGAACCGGTCCACATCGGTCTGTTCTTCCACTTCGTCGGCGACCAGTTCGTCGTGGATCACCGGATTGCGGTGGACGCAGACGGCGCAGTTGTCCTGGAGCACGTCGGCTTTCTTGTAGACCTCTTCGAAATCCCGGCCCTTGACCCGGATCTCGTCCCCGTCTTCGGTCGCCTCGGTGATTTCGCCGGGCGCCATCTGCCTGATGCGCCGTTTGTCGATCATCCCCCGGCAGGGAACCCCGACGATGTGGAGCTGCTCCCGGTCGATCTTGTTTTCGATGATGTGATTGGCGATGTTGCGGGAGTCGCAGCCCTTGGCGAAGACGGCGATCTTTTCCTTCCGGTTCGTCAGGTAGTTGGCCAGATTGATGCCGCAGTTGCTGTCCCATACCAACCCATCGGCCGCGTCGGCGCTGGTGATGAAGCAGGGCTCGTTCATCATCGGCACGGATCCCTTTCGGAAGCCGATGACCGTTTCCACCTTGCAGTCCTTGAGAAGGCGTCGCGCGATCTCCTGAATTTTATCGGTGTACGCTATCATGATTAGGCGACTTTCAGCTCTTTCTTGGCGAAGTGGTCGTTGGGTCCCAGGGCCTTGACCTTGTCCGAGACCTCCTGGGCCACCTTCGCGAATTTGGTGGATTCGGCGGACGAGATCCAGGAAAAATGGAGCCGTCCCGGTTCGATCCCCATATACTCCAGGAGATCCTTGAGCAGGGTGAATTTCCGACGGGCGTAGTAATTACCTTCCAGGTAATGGCATTCGCCGGGATGTCACCCGGAGACCCAGACGCCGTCGGCTCCTTCCCGGAGCGCCGACAGGGCGAATTTAGGGCTCATGCGGCCGGTGCACGGAATCCGGATGACCCGGATGTTGGGCGGATATTCCATCCGGCTGACGCCGGCCAGGTCCGCCGCGCCGTAGGAGCACCAGTTGCACAAGAAACTGACGATTTTCGGTTCCCATTCCGACATGTTGCTTCTCCTTACGTATTTAAACCGCTTCGTTGAGCGCGAAGATCTGTTCGAAGATCTGGTCGTTGTCGAACCCCTTGAGGCGGATGGCCCCGGACCGGCAGGAGGCCACGCAGAGGCCGCACCCCTTGCAGAGCACCGGGTTGATCTCGGCCTTTTCCGGCCAGAACCGCTCCTCGGCGGACCGGAAGGCGGGCGCCGAGTAGGGGCAGATGGAGACGCAGACCCCGCACTGGCTGCAAAGCGCCGGGTTGATCTCGGCCACCATGCCGCTGGTGTGGATCGTTTCACGGGCCAGCAGGGTGACGGCCCGGGAGGCCGCGGCCCGGGACTGGGCGATGGATTCGTCGATGGGTTTGGGGTAATGGGCCAGTCCGCAGAGGAAGACCCCGTCGGTGGCGAATTCCACCGGCCCCAGCTTGGCGTGGCGTTCCACGAAAAACCCGTCGTCGTTGATCGAAACCTTGAAAAACCGGGCCAGTTTTTCGTCCGTATTGGGGATGACGGCGGAGGCCAGCGTCACCAGGTCTGCTTGGATCTCCATGGGCCGGCCCAGGACGTGGTCGATGGTCCGGACCACGAGCCGGTCTCCGTCTAAGATCACCTCGGGTTTGTTCTCCAGATCGAAGCGGACGAAGATCACCCCGGCTTCCCGGGCCTCCTGGTAGAGGTATTCCTTTTCGCCGTAGGTCCGGATGTCCCGGTATAGGACAAAGACGTTCATGTCCGGGTTCCGGCGCTTCAGCTCGATGGCGCTGTCCACCGAATGGGCGCAACAGACCCGGGAGCAGTAGGGCCGGTCCGGTTCCCGGGATCCCACGCACTGGATAAAGACCGCCGACCCCATCTCCTTGAGGGCGGGGTCGTCTTCCATGAATTTCTTGTCCAGTTCCAGGGCGGTGAGGATGCGCGGATCCTTGCCGTACTGGTATTCGGAGGGCTGGAGGGGAGCGGCGCCGGTGGCCATGATGGCGATGCCGTGTTCCACGGCCGTTTCTCCGCCGTTTTCATTGAGGGTGGTCTTGAAACTCCCCACAAAGCCTTCCACCGCCGACAGGGTGCTGTTGAGATGGACGTGGACGCGGTCGTTCCCCTCCAGGTCGGCCGCCATGGCCGCCACCTTCTCCCGGACGTCGGCGCCTTCGGGGGTGTGGTAGAGGTTGAGGGCCTGGCCGCCGAGGTGGTCGCTCTTCTCCACGATGTGGGTCTCGTACCCCTGACGGGCCAGGCTCCGGGCCGCCGTCATGCCGGAGATGCCGCCGCCGATGACCAGGGCGGTGGGGTTGATCTCCAGTTCGGCCTCTTTGAGGGGCTGCATGAGACCCACCTTGGAGACCGCCATGCGGACCAGATCCTTGGCCTTCTGGGTGGCCAGTTTCGGGTTGTTCTTGTGGACCCAGGAGTCCTGGTTCCGGATGTTGGCCATCTCGAAAAGGTATTTGTTCAGGCCCGCGTCGATGAGGGTCTCCTGGAAGAGGGGCTCGTGGGTCTTGGGGGTGCAGGCCGCCACCACCACCCGGTTCAGGTTCTTGGACCGGATGACCTGGGCCATGGCCTCCTGGGTGTCCTGGGAGCAGGAGTAGAGGTTGTCCGTGGCGTACTCCACATAGGGGAGGGTCTCGGCGTATTCGGCCACCGAGGGGACGTCCACCACGCCGGCGATGTTGATCCCGCACCGGCAGACGAAGACGCCGATCCGGGGGCGTTCGTTGATCACATCCGTTTCGGGGACGGGTTCCCGCTCTTTGGTGAGGGTGTTGCGGGCGTCCGTCAGGATCTCCCCGGCCGCCGATGCCGCCGCGCTGGCGTCCACCACCGACTGGGGGATGTCCTTGGGTCCCTGGAAGGCGCCGCAGGCGAAGATCCCGTCCCGGGAGGTGGTCACCGGTTCGAAGGTGTCGGTCTTGCAGAAATGGCCTTTGGTCATGTCGAGGTTGAGCTTTTGGGCCAGTTCGACCTGTTCCCCAGGCGCCTGGAGGCCGATGGAGAGGACGATTTGATCGAAATTCTCGTTGATGAGTTCGCCGTCTTCGGCCACATACCGCACTTCCAGATCGTCGCCGCCGGCCACGGGGTTGATGGTGTGAACCCGACTCCGGACGAACCGGACCCCTTTTTCCCGGGCGTTGTTGTAAAACCGCTCGAAGTCCTTGCCGGGGGTCCGCATGTCCATGTAGAAGATGGTGCAGTCCAGATCGTCGCCGGCGTGCTCCTTGGCGATGACCGCCTCCTTGATGGCGTACATGCAGCAGACCGAAGAACAGTAGGCGTTGTCGCACCGGTTCATGTCCCGGGACCCGACGCACTGGAACCAGGCGATCTTTTTGGGCTCCTTGTGGTCGGACTGGCGGATCAGATGACCGCCGGTGGGGCCCGAGGCCGACAGGACCCGTTCGAACTCCATCGCCGTCATCACGTTGGGATGCCGGGCATAGTTGTAGGTGTCGAACTTGGAGGGATCGAAGGGCTCGAAGCCGGTGGCCAGGATGACGGCGCCGACGTTGAGTTCGATGGTCTCTTCCTTCTGGGTGTGGTCGATGGCGTCGACCATGCAGTATTCCGTACAGACCTTGCAGCCCCCGGTCTTGAAGTGCATGCAGACCGAATCGTCGATGGCCGGTGTGTTGGGCACGGCCTGGGCGTAGGGCACGTAGACCGGTTTTCGTCCCGCAAGCCCCATGTCGTACTCGGAAGGAATGGACCGCGGAGGCGTCTTGGAATGGCGTTGCTGAATTTTTTCCAGAGTGATGTGGCCGGTGGGGCACACCGAAGCGCAGGCGCCGCAGGCCGCGCACAGGTCGGTACTGACCCCGAAGGGCGGACTGACTTCCATATCCAGTCCGCGGCCCGTCAGTTGGATGGCGTCGGCGCCCATTCTGGCGCACATTCGGGTGCAGAGGCCGCACAGAATGCAGGTATCGTGTTCGTCGCCGGCGAAGCGCGATGTTTCAATGCCATACGCTTCGGCCAGCTTCTGGAGCAAGGGGACCTCCGGACACCGGGCCAGCAGGAGTTCGACGATCAGCTTGCGGCCCTGATGGACCGCCTCGGTGTCGGTGTTGACCTCCATGCCCTCCCAGATGGGATAATTGCAGGCGGTGACGAACCGGGTCCGCCGGCCGTCGAAGAGTTCCACCGTGCAGATCCGGCACATGCCGGCCGGGTCCAGCGCTTTGTGGTAACAGAGAGTGGGAATGTCCACGCCGTATTTTTCAGCCACATGGATGATGAACTGGCCTTCTTCGCCCTGAACGGTTTTGCCGTTGAGCTTGAAAGTAATCATAATGCTGCGTCCTTATTTATCGAATGACGACCGCGTTAAATTTACAACCCTCGTAACAGATGCCGCACTTGATGCATTTGTCCTGGACGATGGCGTGGGGTTCTTTTTTTTCCCCGATGACCGCGTCCTGGGGGCATTTGCGAAAGCAGACATGACACCCGTTGCATTGCTCCGGGTCGATTTCGTAATGGAAAAGCGGTTTGCAAACCCCGGCGCCGCATTTTTTCTCTCGGATGTGTTCCTCGTACTCGTTCCTGAAATAAAGGAGGGTCGTCAAAACCGGATTCGGCGCCGAGGTTCCCAGGCCGCAGAGGGAAAATTTCTGAATCATGGCCCCGAGTTCTTCAAGCAGTGCGATGTCCCCTTCCCGGCCTTCGCCGTCGCAGATGCGGGTCAGGATGTCGAGCATCTGCTTGAGTCCTTCCCGGCAGGGGTTGCACTGACCGCAGGATTCATCTTTCAGAAAATCCACGAAGTAGCGGGCCACATCCACCATGCAGGTGTCCTGGTCCATGACGATCATGCCGCCGGAGCCCATGATGGAGCCCACTTTCGAAAGCTCGTCGAAATCCACGGGCAGATCCAAGAATTGCTCGGGGATGCAGCCCCCCGAGGGGCCGCCGGTCTGGACGGCCTTGAACTTCTTGTTTTTGGGGATGCCGCCGCCGATGTCAAAGACGATCTCCCGCAGGGTGGCGCCCATGGGCACTTCCACCAGCCCCGTGTTGACGACCTTGCCCACCAGCGAAAAAATCTTGGTTCCCTTGCTGTACTGGGTGCCGATGCTGTTGTACCAATCGGCGCCGTTGGCGATGATCAGCGGCACATTGGCATATGTTTCCACGTTGTTCAGATTGGTGGGGCTTTCCCGGAAGCCTTTCTCGACGGTGTGGACGTATTTGGCCCGCGGCCGGCCGGGACGGCCTTCCAGAGACGCCATCAGGGCGGTGGATTCGCCGCAGACAAACGCGCCGCCTCCCCGGCTGATATGGATGTCGAAGTTGAAATCCGTTCCAAGAATGTTCTGGCCCAGCAGACCATATTCCCGGGCTTTTTCCAAAGCGATCTCCAGGTTGGAGACGGCCAGGGGGTATTCATGACGAACATAAACATAGCCTTCGCCGGAGCCGATGCCGACAGCCGCGATGATCATGCCTTCGATGATGCAGTGGGGATTGCCTTCCAGGAGGCTGCGGTCCATGTAGGCCCCCGGATCTCCTTCGTCCGCATTACAGATGATATAACGGTCGCCGTGGTGCTTGGCGCACGTCGCCCATTTGATGCCGGTGGGAAATCCGCCGCCGCCCCGGCCCCGCAGACCCGACTTCTTGACTTCATCGATGATCTCCCCGGGCTTCATTTCGAAGAGGGCTTTTTCCAGTGCCTGATAGCCGCCCACCGCGATGTAGTGATCGATGTTGGCGGGGTCGATGAGCCCGTTGTTGCCGAAGATCAGCCGCTTCTGGCGTTTGTAAAAGGGAATGTCGTTTTCAAATACGATCCGCTTTTTCGTGCCGGGATCTTTAAAAAGCAGTTTTTCCGCGACCTCGTTGTTTTTCAGGGTCTGTTCGACGATTTCCGGAACGGTGTCCGCTTTGACCTGGGGATAGAAGACGCCTTCCGGATGAATGACCATGATCGGTCCTTTTTCACAAAATCCATGGCAACCGGTCAGGCGGATTTCCACATCGTCGGCCAATCCCTGCTGCTGCAATTCGGCCGATAGCGCATTATAAACCTCGGATGTCCCGTAGGCGCCGCATCCGGTTCCGGAACAGAGCGACACCACCCGCTTTTTGCCGGGGGCCGTCTCTTCCTTAAGCCGTTTGCGGAATCGATCCAGTGTTTCTCTGTCCATGAATTTAGCCATGGCCTTGTTTACCCTCCATTTTCACCCTATCGGGAAACCTGCTGACGATAACTTTCCACAATATTCAACGCCTTCGATCGGTCCAGACCGCCATGGGTGTCCTTGTTGACCGTGATCACCGGACCCGAAGCGCAGCAGCCGATGCAGCGGACCCCTTCCAACGTAAAAAGGCCGTCCGCGCTGGTCTGGCCTTGCTCGATGCCCAAATGGGTTTCCAGCGCATCGGTCAATTTTTCCGCGCCCCGCACATGGCAGGCGGTTCCGGTGCATACGCTGACGATAAATTTTCCGCGCGGTTCGAGGCTGATCGTTTTGTAGAAGGTGGCGACGCTGTAGACCAGGCTCTCCTTGACGCCCAGTCGTTCGCACAAAACGGGAATCACCTCGGGGGGCACGTAGTTATACATGTCGCTGACGTCTTGCATGATCATCAGCAATGCCTCGGGATTTTCCCTGTAGTCATCGATGATGACGTTAACTTTGTTCCAGTCGATATTCGCTGTTTGAATCATGTCTTATTCAACCTTCACTCATGCCGTTTCAGAACCTGACGCCGGTTATGCGGAGGCCTGTTGCGTGACCGGGCAGTTTTCGACGCAGGCGCCGCAGCCGGTGCACCGGTCTTCGATGATATAGCGGGGGCGCTTGCGAACCTTGACTTTGAAGTTTCCGGGCCCGCCCTCGACGGATTCCAGATCCGCGTAGGTGATCAACTCGATGTTCAGGTGCCGGCCGACCTCGACCAGTACGGGGGAGATGATTCACATCGCGCAGTCGTTGGTGGGAAAGGTCTTGTCCAGTTGGGACATGACGCCGCCGATGGAAGGGGATTTTTCCAGGAGGTAGACATAATAGCCGGAATTGGCCAGATCCAGGGCGGACCGCATGCCGGCGATGCCGCCGCCGACGACCAGTACGCTGCCGATTACATCTTGTGCCATCGTTTATTCTCCTAATGGTACGGTGGGAACGCGCGGTTTAGAACGCGTCGCGGGTTTTCAAACAAAGTGCCAAATTAATTGCTCTAAACGAATCTGTCAATACTATTTCGCCGGGAGGCGGCGGGGTCCGGGGGCGGTCCGCTTCGGCTGATTTTCGGAAATAGCTAAAAATCCAAATCCTTAAAGGTAAAATGACCGCCGCCCCCAGCGGGTTCCGGGCGGGCTAAAAAATATCATTTAGTTGTTCGAGACTATTCTATAATATTTAAGATATTGGAAAGATTTTGAAAAATTCGGCTTCGGAAGGCAAGAGGCGGCCCGAAGGCCGCCTCTGGGGGGAACGGGGATTGAAAAGAGGGGTCAGGCCGCCATGCGGAGGGCCTCTCCGGCGGCCCGCCGGATCTCGTCCGGCGTGAAGGGCTTGGGCAGATAGGCCACCGCCCCCATCCGGGCGCCTTCCACGGCGGTCTCGATGCTGGCGTACCCGGTGACGATGATGACCCGGGTCTCCGGGTTCTTGTCCCGGATGGCCTGGAGCAGTTCCAGCCCTTTGACGCCCGGGATCTTGAGATCCAGCAGGGCGATGGCGTAATCCCGCTCGTTGATTTTCTGAAGGGCCTCGTCCCTGGTGGTCGCCTGGTCCACGCTGAATCCCTTCTTGGTGAGAATCTTCCGCATGTTGTTGTTGACCGCCACTTCGTCGTCGATCACCAGAATCGGGGCCGTCCCCTGGGCCGGTTCGGCGTCGGGGATCCGCGCGGCTTTCTTTTCGGCGGCCCGCATGCCTTCGTAATCGGCCTTGATCTGTTCATACGGCAGGGGGCTGAATCCGTCCGGGGTCATGTGCAGGGCGTACTGCGGACCGGCGGCCGCCGATACTTCATCGAAGTCAAAGGGCATGTCGATGCCCACCAGCCGGGAGACGTCCGGGGTCTCCGTCGTCCTGGCTTTTTTGGCTTTCTTTTTGCTCTTCAGCCGCGGACAGGCCGCGGTTTTGATCCCGGCCTTGCAGGTGTCGCCCAGCTTTTTGTAGATGTCGCAGACCATGTTCCCCACTTCGCAGAAGTTTTCCAGGGCGCCGGCCGCCTGTTCCACAGGTTCCGGGGCTTCCGCCCCGGCCGGCGCGGAAGCCGGTTCCGCCTTCCCCACCAGGGCCTGATACTTCCGCTTCACCTCGTCGTAGGGCATGAAGGCCACGCCCTCGCCGTGCAGGTTCCGGACATATTCCGGTCCTGTAACGGCGGCCACCTCGTTGTAGTCGAAGGGCATGTCGATGCCCACCAGTTGCCGAACGTCCGGAGCGGCTTTTCCCTTGGCGGCCTTCCTATCTTTCTTGCCGGATTTCTGCGGGCAGGCATGAGTTTTGACCCCCGCCTTGCAGGTATCGCCCAGCTTTTTGTAGATGTCGCAGACCATGTCCCCCACTTCGCAGAAATGCGCCAAGCTCTCGGGCCTCGGAACCGCCACCGTGGGCATGTCCGACCGGCCGAGGGTGGAGACGTAGTCTTCTCCGGTGGCCCGGGCCACTTCGTCGGGATCGAAGGGCAGATCCACGTCGATCACGTTGATGGACTCCCGCTCCTCGACGGACGGTTTTACCTCCATCATTTCGCCGGACAGGGCCTTTTCCACCGTGCCCCGCAGCTCATCCGGCGTAAAGGGTTTGGGCAGGTAGTCCAGGGCGCCCAGGCGGATCGCCTTCATGGCCGTCTCGGTGGACGCGTAGGCGGTCATCATGATGGCTTTGGTCAGGGGCCAGTTCTCCTTGGCCATCTTGAGCAGCTCCAGGCCGTTTTTACCCGGCATCACGATGTCGGAGATAAGCAGTGAATAGGAATCCTGGGCCATCTTGTCCAGGGCCTCCTGGGCGCTGGTGGCCCGGGCGATCTCGAAATCCTGCTTCTGGAGGATCTTCTCCACGTTGCGGCAGATGCTTTCTTCGTCGTCAACCACGATGACTTTGGTTTTGGTTTCCATGATGCGCCCTCCTTATTTAATTAAAGATGTTTGGAATCTGTTGCGTGTCGCTATTGTTGCTTTTTTATGAAGCACAGAGCGTGCCAGTGGATAGATGTAATTTTAACCTTCTGGTATAATTTGAAAAAAATATTATAGGCGATAGACGTATGATAGGGATGTGTATCTTCACGAGATACAGTTGGGCACGGAAAATGACGGAATTCGTTGTAAAACATAGCGCTGTGGTGGAGATGGGGCGCGATGTATGGAAACAATATACAGTGTATGAGGGACGGCGTCACTTCAGAGGGGGAGCGGATGTCGGCCGGCCGCTGATTATGGATTATGGGAATTAGAGTGGACGGCTGTTTTGAGATATGCTACAAACGCTTGTATGTTGCATTTTTAATCAATACTTTAGCGCCTCCAACACTACAAACCGGAACCAATCTCTATGCTCCGTCAGGGCTTCACTTCCAAGGCGGTTTTGAATTCGATCAAGCCCAAAGTCCGTTTGTTTGAAACAGGATGGCATTTTTGTTTTACACATTGATTTTATATGGATTTAAAAGGGAAAAAGCGAAATGCAAACAACGGAACATTGAATTTTTTTTGGAAAAAGGGGCCAAAACCCCGTTCTATAAGTAAGAAGGGGCGCCGATAACGGCCATAAAGAGAAACTCGTCCATCCCCCCGGCGGAGTGGGACGCGCCCGTACCTGTAAAAATGATGGCCGTCAGGGGAAATTTTTTGTTCGCCTTGCGGGGGCCGGCCCAGTGGAACGATCTGGCGGCGGCGTTGATGGTTGAAGCGCTGTGTTCCTGGGGAATCGGGGGAAAAACCCGAGCCGGATATGGACGGTTTGAAACGCCGGATTCAGGGGAGGCGACGGAACAAAACGCCGAAGAAGATGTATGGGAAAACGCCGTCCTGTCCTATTCGCCAGGAGACGGGATTCTGACGGCTGTGAATGTTGACGGTTCCGAAAAGGCGATTTTGAAGGGAAAGGAAAAGGCGATGGCAATGGCGCCGGAGGCCTATCACGCCGGGCTGTTCGAGAAGAAGAAAAAGAAGAAGAAGAACGTCGTCGCCACCGTCAGAGTCGCCATTGATGGCAATCTTTATAAAATTGTGGATATCCGATAAGAAAGACCCCCATGCGCCACCAAACCTACAATTTCCACAGCATCTTTGAATCCGACGCCGTGCTCCCCCAGTACAAGGGATCAACCTTTCGGGGCGTTTTCGGCCATGCGTTGAAACGGGTCGTTTGCGCCCTGAAGGGCCAGGAATGCGCCGATTGTCTGCTGCGCGGCAAATGCCTTTACGCCCTTGTGTTTGAGACGGACAAGGCCATGCCGCCGCCCGAAGGGCTCGTCATGGCGGCCCCGCCGCCGCCGTTTGTGATTGAGCCGCCCCTGTCCCGGCAAACCCATTATCCGGCGGGGACGGCTTTTGATTTCCGGCTGCTGTTGTTCGGCGCCGTCAACGACAATCTGCCTTATTTTATTTACGCTTTTGAACAGATGGGCCAGTTCGGGGTGGGCCGGCGAATCGAGGGGCGGCGGGGCCGCTTCCGGCTGGAATCCGTCACCGCGAACGGGGAAACGATTTACGCCGGCGGCGACCGAAAACTGCGCGCCTTCGGCCCGCCCGAAGTCCTGACGCCCCGGGCCGGGCCGATTTCCGACAAAACCCTGCAACTGAAACTGAGCCTGGAAACCCCGCTCCGGTTCAAAGCCGACAACCATTTTGCCCAGGAACTGCCGTTTTACATGCTGGTCAGGACCATGATCCGGCGGGCGGACGCCCTGCAAATTTGCTACGGCGCCGGACAACCCGATTGGGACCATAAGGGGATGGTGGCAAGGGCCGACGCTGTCCGAATCGCGAAGGACCGGGTGCGGTGGTTTGACTGGCGGCGCTATTCCGCACGCCAGGAAAGCGAAATGCGCATGGGCGGATTGGTGGGCGAGGCGATTTACGAAGGCCCTTTGTCCGAATACCGGCCCCTGATCGAATTTTGTGAAAAAGTTCATATCGGCAAGCAGACCACTTTTGGATTGGGCAAATTGAAAACGGAATGGGAAGGATAAGCATGTCAAAAACATTGTTTCTTATTTTCAATCACACATTTACGAAAATGCAGGAAGAAGACGCCCGGTCGTCCCTTGGGGTGGATCGCGTCGTTTCAATGCCGGACGAACTGGGTCGGATCTGGGGCAACATCGCGCCGGACCTGGCCGCCATTGCCGACGTTCTTGAACCGATCCAAGAATGGCTGAAAAAAGAGGCCGCCGACAACGATTGCGTCCTTGTCCAGGGGGATTTCGGGGCGTGTTTTCTGATGGTGAATTTTGCGTTTGATCAGGGATTGAAGCCGGTTTATGCGACGACAATGCGCGAGGCCGCGGAAGAACTCCACGCCGATGGTTCGGTGAAAATGACCCATCGGTTTCGGCATGTGCGGTTTCGGGCGTATGGGGAATGACAATCGGAAAGGAGGACAACCATGGGCGTCTATCATTTTATGGGACTGGGTCGGGCCGTCGGAGCGGCGACCTGCGCGGTGGATTATGTGGAAAAAGCGCTGGACAAAGTCGGCCGCGCTCCGCCCGTTGCGGAAATCGATCGATTGTTTTCAGGTTCGGGCGGCATTCGGCACGAAGAAGCGGACCGGGGAAAGGTCGAGGCCATTGTGTTGTTCGACAGCCCCGAGGTCATTGACGGCGAATTGCCGCCTTTCGAGTATTCGGGCTGCCGCAAGTCCTTGGGGTCCATGCGCGAGGAGATGGCCAATGTATTGAGAAGCGTATGGCGTCGGAAGGATGAAGACGAGGGCCGCAAGGTGTTCTGGTGCAAAGTGGACATCGATAATTTCCAGGACTGTTTTGAAAAGGTGATCCGGGCGACCTACCGCTTCAGCCCGCCGGGAAAACAGGGGAAAGAAATCTGGTGCAACCTCACCGGCGGCAGCAATTCCATCGGCATGGCGTTGTTGTCCATGGCCCGGCTGACCGGCAAATCGACCAAGCATTACCTGATTTCTCAGAGCAAGGCGTTTCAGCGGGAAGTGACGGTTCCGAAACAAATCGACATTCGCCCCGACCGGGACGGATATTTCAATATTGTCCCCTTTCTGAAAACCAATCTCGATCTGCTCGGACTTTACAAG
>CAZZBE010000032.1:5283-25265 GCA_964652715.1 uncultured Desulfobacteraceae bacterium | reverse complement strand
TCCGATCACAGACTGGTTTACAATTCCCCCACGATGATACCGTCCCTTTGTCCCTTTGTCCCTTTGTCCCTCTGTCCCTCTGTCCCTTTTTTAAAAAATCCGGAGCCCCCTCAATGAACTACGAACTCACCCCCATCGAAGCCCGCCTTCTGGGCGTGCTCATCGAGAAAGAGATGTCCACCCCGGACTATTATCCGCTGACCCTCAACGCCCTCATCAACGCCTGCAACCAGAAGTCCAACCGGGATCCGGTCATGGCCCTGGACGAAGGGGCGGTGGAGACCGCCCTCCACAGTCTGCGCCATCAGCACCTGGTCTGGCAGGTCAAGACCCACGGCAGCCGGGCCCTCAAATACGAACACAACATGAAGGAAGCGGCGGAATTCAACAAAATGGAGGTCGCCATCCTCTGCGAACTGCTCCTGAGGGAACCCCAGACCCCGGGCGAACTCCGCTCCCGGAGCGCCCGCCTGCTGGGCGAACCCCCCGGCCTGTCGGCGGTGGAACGGGCGCTGGAGAAACTGGCGGCCCACGAAAACGGTCCCTTTGTCCTGGAACGCCCGCGCCGTCCGGGGCAGAAGGAGAACCGCTTCGTCCATCTTTTCTGCAAGGTGGACCCGGAAGAGGCGTCCTTTGAATTCGCGGCGCCGGCCGCGGACGTCCCCGACGTTCCCTTTGAAAACGACCGGGTGGCGAAACTGGAAGAGCGGGTGGCGGACCTGGAATCCGCCCTGGGGGCGCTAAAGCTTCAGTTTGAAGCGTTCAGGGAACAGTTCGAATAGGATCTAAGGCAATTCCCATAAAACAACATCCCATCGAGGGGGGAAGTTTTCGGTTCGGAACAGTTCCGCGCCATGGAGGGCCGCGGCATCCCTTCCGCAAGTCCACAAAGGCCTTCCGCCGATATTGACTTATGATCGCCGGGTACTGTAGGGTAGCCAGGTGGGGGGTTCCCCATGCCTTAGAGTCTATCCGTAAATGGTGAACGCATGATGAAACTGTCGATCGTCGGGATGTCCGGGCTGGGAAAATCCTACTGGTCAAAAAAGCTGGAAAGGGCGGGATTCAAGCGGTTCTGCTGCGACGACCTCATCACCCGAAAGCTCGACGGCGCGTTGAAGCGACCGGACGGGCGCCGCATGGACCTGGGGGAATGGATGGGCTTCCCGTATACGCCGGGCTACAGGTCGCGGGAAAAGAGCTACCTCCAGAAGGAGGGCGAGGTGCTGAAGGAGATTTTCGATCACATCCGGCATCGGTCGCCCCCCGGGGAAAACATCGTGGTGGACACCACGGGCAGCGTCATCTACACCGGCCATGAATTGATCCGGACCCTGCGCCGGTTGACCCGGGTGGTGCATCTCCGGACCACGCCGTCGGCGACCCAGGAGATGCTCTCGGCCTACCTGGCGTCGCCGCGGCCCGTCATCTGGGGTCAGATCTTCACCCGACGGCCCGGCGAGAGCGACGAAGCCTCGCTGGGCCGGTGCTATCCGTCTCTGCTCTCCTACCGGGAGGCCCTCTACCGGCGGTGGGCCGACACGGGCGTCGATTACGATGTCCATGTCCGGAAAGATCTGTCCGCCGAGGCGTTTTTGGAACGACTGGCGTAAGGGTTTTTGCCTCCGCGCCCTTGCCCATCCTGCTTCGGCCCCGATCCGTCTTGTGCGGCGGAACGGGGGCGTGATAGAATGGGGGAAATATGGGCACAATCCGCGCCATCCGCGGTGGACATTCCATGGACCCAAGGAGGAGACCGCCATGATGAAAACCCTTTTCGTTTATCCCGAATTTCCCGAAACCTTCTGGAGTTTCAAATACGCGCTTAAATTCATCCGGAAAAAATCCGCCTATCCGCCCCTGGGCCTGCTCACCGTGGCCGGCCTGATGCCGTCGGAGTGGCCCAAACGCCTGGTGGACGTCAATGTGGACAAGCTGACCGACGCGGACCTGGAGTGGGCCGACATGGTGTTCATCGGCGCCATGGCGATCCAGCGGGAATCGGCCATGGAGATCATCGCCCGGGCCAGGGCGGCGGGAACGATCGTCGTGGGCGGCGGACCGCTCTTTACCGGGGAGCCCGGGGAATTCGGGGACGTCGATCACCTGGTGCTCAACGAAGCCGAACTGACGTTGGCGCCCTTTCTGGAGGACTTGCAAACGGGACGGCCGAAGCGGGTTTACAGGACCGATGAATTCTGCGATCTGGACCGGACGCCGCCGCCCCGGTGGGAATTGGTGAACATGAAGAAATACGCCTCCATGAGCATTCAGTTCTCCCGGGGCTGTCCCTTCAACTGCGAATTCTGCAATGTGACCACCCTGTTCGGCCATCGCCCCCGCATGAAGACGCCGGAAGCCGTCACCGAGGAGCTGGATCGTCTCTACACCGCCGGGTGGAAGGGCAACATTTTCTTTGTGGACGACAATTTCATCGGGAACAAGCGGTACCTCAAGACCCGGCTCCTGCCCGCCATGATCGAGTGGCGGAAGGATAAAAAGGGCTGCGTCTTCTACACCGAGGCGTCCATCAATCTGGCCGATGATCCGGAACTCATGGAGATGATGGTGAAAGCGGGGTTCGACTCGGTCTTCATCGGGATCGAATCCCCGGACGAGGACAGCCTGGCCGAGTGCCGGAAAAATCAGAACAAAAACCGGGACCTGCTCTCCAACGTCCACACCATCCAGCGATCCGGTCTCCAGGTGCTGGGGGGGTTCATCGTGGGGTTCGACAGCGACACCCCGTCCATCTTCCAGCGGCAGATCGACTTTATCCAGAAGAGCGGCATCGTCACCGCCATGGTCGGCATGCTCCAGGCGCCCCCGGGAACCCAACTGTTCGAACGGCTCAAGAAGGAGGGGCGGCTGATGGGCATCATGTCGGGGGACAACGTCGACGGCACCACCAACATCGTCCCCCAAATGGGGCTGGACGCCCTTCACGAAGGGTACCGGTCCGTCATGAGCCACATCTATTCGCCCAAGCACTATTATGATCGAATCAAGGTGTTTTTACGGGAATACAACCTCCCCGAAGCCAGGCTGCCTTTTAATTTTCAACGGTTTCTGGCCCTGTTCCGGTCCATTGTCCGGCTGGGCATCTTCGGCAAGGAACGGTTCCAGTACTGGCGGCTGTTGACCTGGACCCTGTTCCGAAGGCCCCGGCTTTTTTCCCGGGCCGTAAACCTTTCAATCTATGGATATCATTTCAGAAGAATATGCGAACTTCATATACGGGAAACATCCTCCACCTGAGACGACCCGTCGGCGCGGCCCGGCCCCGGATCCGCCCCGTCGGACGGCGGGTTTGGACCGCCGTGCTGGCGATCCTTTTCAGCCTTGTTTTAACGAGCGCCCAAGCCGCCGGCATCGGCGAGAAATGGGACAAACTCCACGGCGAGCTGGACAAGGCCCTGACGATCATCAACGAAGAACGTCAGGCCCCGGAATCCTCCTGGGTCCCCTTCAAGGACGACAAAAAGTCCCTGGAGGCGGATCTCGAGGCCCTGCTGGAGGAGGTCATCGAGATCCTCAACATCTCCGACCTGACGGCGATCAAAAAAGAAATCCGGGCCGCCCAGGGCAACGTGCGGAACTATCGCAAGCGGATCAGCAGGCTCCAGACCGAAAAGCTGATGGCCCCGGACAAGGTGGCCGGCTGGAAGGTCTGGAAAAAGGATGTGGCGGATTACGAGGAAAAGATCGCCGACTACCGGGCGGCCATCGACGAAAACGAAGACCGGATCGCGGCCCTCAAGGCCCGGTTTCTGGAGAAGATCGAATCCATCGGCATCACCCTCACCGGGGACCAGATCGACACCCTCATCTACAGCGTCACCGGGGACGACGACGTGGCGATGATCGCGGTGTTCGACAACGTCAAGATCCTGACCGAAAAACTGCGGGAACTGACCCGGGAATCCCGGGAAAACATCGAGACGGCCCGCCGCTACTACGGCATGCACGTGGTCCTGCTCAAGACCCTCCTTCACCTCCAGGAGACCTACATTAAGCGGATCGACGAGCGCCACCTGCCGGCCCTGGAGGCCATTGCCGAAGAGAACCGGGCCCTGATGGCGGGGACCGAAACGCTCCTGGAAAACAGCGCGGCCCAGCACCGGGAACAGTATGTCGCCAACCTGGAGGCTCAGCGGCTCACGGATAAAACCGCGGAGCTTTACATGCGGTATCTCCGGCGCAACAAGGAGCGGGTGACCGCTTCCCGGGCGAAAATTCTGAGAGAGTTCGAGGTGGCGGAGAATACCTACCACACCGTTTCCACCGCCTACGCCCTGATCGCGGTCATGCGCAGCGCGGACCGGTTTTTCAACGCCCTGAGCGCCCTCCAGACGCCGGACCTTCTCACCTTCGACAACCGCGAGATGCGGGAGGAGTTCCGGAAGCTGACATCGAAAATGACGGAAGAATAAGAAAAGGAGTCAAACCATGAGCGAGCGTCGCACCGAGTCCGCCGATCTTTCGGAAGAAGAACGCGAAATCCTTGACCTGGCGGAGGAACTCCGAACCAAGGGCAAAGACCCCGTCAAAATCCTCCATTTCCACATCCAGACCTCCGAGAAGGTGGAACAGGCCATGGCCCTGGGAAAGGAGGCCACCTCGTTTCTTCAGAAGCAGTGGGACGCGTTCGAAAAGGAGTTTACAAAGAAAAGCAAAAAGTAAAACCGGACTTCAAACACCCGCGGGCGGAACCGGTCCGCGCCATTCTCTCTTCAGGATGCCGTACAGGACCAGGTCGTCGACTTGCCCCCATTTCCGCACATGGCGGCGCAGGCGGCCCTCATGGGTCATCCCCAGCTTTTTCATGACGCATCCGGAGGCGGGGTTTTTCGCCGCATGACGGGCATGAACCCGGTTCAGACCCAGCCGGTCGAACCCGAAGGCCATGACGGCCCGGGACGCCTCGGTGCAGTAACCGTTTCCCCAGCAGGGCTTGCCGATCCAGTAGCCCAGTTCCGCCCGATGGCCTTTGACGATGCGCATGAGGCTGATGGTCCCCGCCAGGTCGTCCGTCGACTTCAGCACGACGGCGAAATGGACGTCCGTGCCCTTTTCCAGGGCTTCGGCGTGCCCGGAGATCCAGGACTCGGCCATGCCGTCCTCATAGGGGTGGGGGATGTTCTCGGTGGTCGCGGCCACGGCCCGGTCTCCGGCAAGGCGCTGAATCTCCGGAGCATCCGACAGATCGAAGGGTCTGAGGATCAATCGGTCGGTTTCAAGGGTGGGTTGGGGCGTATTCATCATAGCGTCGCACCCTACCTTAAAAATGGCGGGCGTGGAAGGAAAATCGGGTTTCCGGCTTATGACGGCTCGAAAATAGTCCTTGTTTTCTGCCCTGTCATATGGCATGGATGTAAGATGCAAATATGATGGGAAAACCTGAAAAATATGAACGTTATGGGAATGAAGAAGAAGCCGAAGTCGATCCGATTATCAAACAATTGCTTGTCGGATTCGGTTCCCCCACAGCCGACAATCTGGATGCCGTTGAACAGGTGGAAATAGGATGGGTGAACTCTGAATTCGGGATAAAAATCAAAGGCAAGGATATCTTTGTCGCGGACATTGTCAACGCACTTGAGGATATGGAAGCGGCGCCCCAAGAAATAAAAGAGTATTATCGAGATATTTCGGATCGTGAGTGGCAAGCCGCGACCCGAGTATCGACGTTAACGCTCCTTTTGTTCGAAAAAGCATTAAAACATGGCATCTCTAAACATTTGAAGAAAGAGGGCGCCCCACCTTTCCGGCGGAACAAAATAAAACCGAAAAGCAATGCGCTTTTTTTCCGCAACACATTGGAGAGATCAAACAATGGATGAACAGCAACTCATCAATATTATAAGGCATATATCTTCGATGGAAAAAGAAGAGGCGTCTGCCGACAATCCGGGCGACATGGCCTCTTTTGTAGAGGAAACCCCTCTAAATCCAAAAGAAATCGCTGTAAAACTGAATGACTGCTATGCGCTTTTTAAAGTTGAAAACCAGTTTGCGAAAGGCCAACTGGTAAAGTGGAAAAAGGGATTGAAAAACAGAAAATATCCGAGATATGAGGAGCCCGCCGTTGTTTTGGAAGTATTGGACTCCCCCATTTACAGCGGCGATCCGGAAAGCGTTTCTCCTTACTTTCGAGAACCCCTCGATATCGTACTGGGCGTAATCATCCAGGATGATTTTGAGGTTTTTTATTATGACAGGCGACGACTGACAGCCTATAAGGAAACCATCGCTTGAACAAACCCGACATCAACGAAACCGCCTTTATCCTTCTACTGAGCGTTTTCGCGGGCAGCATCACCATCGCATCGGTGCTGGCCAACAAAATCATCAGCGTGGCCGGGCTCTATGTGCCGGCCGGGGTCCTGGCCTATTCGGTCACCTTCATCTGCACCGACGTCGTCAGCGAGATATGGGGCAAACAACGGGCCGGACGGATGGTCCTGGGCGGGTTCATCGCCCTGGTGGCGGCTCTGGCCCTGGTCCAGCTCAGCCTGGCGTGGCCGCCGGCCCCGTTCTGGGAAGGGAACGCCGCTTTCAGGGCCATCCTCGGTTCCACCTCCCGGATCATCGTCGCCTCGTTCGTCGCCTACCTGGCCAGCCAGTTCCACGACGTATGGGCCTTCCATTTCTGGAAACGGGCGACGGGGGACCGTCATCTGTGGCTGAGGAACAACCTGTCGACGGCGGTCTCCCAGTTCATCGATTCGTTCCTCTTTATTTTCATCGCCTTTTACGGCGTGATGCCCCTCTGGCCGCTGATTCTGGGTCAGTGGGCGATCAAGTTCGCCATCGGCGTCCTCGACACGCCGCTGGTTTATCTGGTGGTCTGGATACTTCGGAGGGGCGGCGAGGGCCGGGCCGGCGACCGGCAAGACGACGGACGACTTTATTGCGGGTGAGTCGAAAAAAGTCGCTTTTTCGATTGACGACCGGAAACGGATCTGTTAGAAAGGGGAATTACGTTGTGGGGATGTAGCTCAGTTGGGAGAGCGCAGCGTTCGCAATGCTGAGGTCAGGGGTTCGATCCCCCTCATCTCCACCAAACCCTAATTTCCGCTTTCCATGCCGGTTGCCCGAGACCTTCAGACAGCACATTGGCGATGTTTCCACCCTTTCCGGCGATTGTCTGACGGTCGTCCAGCCGCGCCCGCCAAAGTTTCTCCACCCCAAACCCCCAATGGAAGGCGATATCCGACCCATGACCCGATCCGCCGCCGTTGACCGGAAAACCGGCGAAACCGATATCTCCGTCGATCTCCTGCTGGACGGCTCGGGCAAGCACGACATCGCCACGGGCATCGGCTTCTTCGATCACATGCTCGCCCTTTTGGCGGTCCACGGGTTTTTCGACCTCGCTCTCCGGGCCAAAGGGGATCTGGAGGTGGACAACCACCACACGGTGGAGGATGTGGGGTTGGCCCTGGGAGACGCCTTCGACGGGGCCCTGGGCGACCGAAAGGGCATCCGGCGCTACGGCCATGCCGTACTCCCCATGGACGAAACCCTGACCGCCGCGACCATCGACCTTTCCAGGCGGCCGTTTCTGGTGTATAATACCCCGGACCCCAGGGATGCGGGCGGCCGGCCCTTTGACGTCCATCTTGCCAGGGAATTTTTCCGGGCCCTGGCCGCGCGGGGAGGAATGACCCTCCACATCAATACCTTTTACGGGGAAAACGAACACCACATGATCGAGTCGGTGTTCAAGGCCGTTGCCCGCGCTCTGGACGACGCCGTGGCCCTGGATGACCGCATCCGGGGGGTCCGGTCGTCCAAGGGCGTTTTGTAAACCCCCCAGCCGATTCCATTGGAGAGACCCCTTATGCGCCCATCGCCGTTCCATCCATGCCGCTTTTTCGCAGCCGTTCCCGCTCTTTTCCTCTGTTCCCTGCTCCTGACGCCGATGTCCGGCTGCCGGACCGGCAACGTGGTCTCCGATCCCGCCCCGCCCATCTCCGGCAACGAGACGGTGCTGATCCTCCCCTTCAAGGACCTGACGGCGATCTACGGCGAGGACGCCAACATCCGCTGCCCCCTGACCGGACGGCTTTTCATGGGGGGGCCGGTGCCGCCGGACATGTCCGAGGTGATGACGACCCGGCTCTACGAGCTTCTGGAAGAAGGGACCGGTTTCAGGCTGATCGCGTCCGACGAACTGGAAAAGACCGGCGACGCCCGGAGCCCCGACTCCCTGGCCAGCCGGAAAGATCTGGCCGCCGCCGGCCGCCGGGCCGGCGCCGATGTGGTCATGATCGGCCACATGTACCGGTTCCGCGAACGGGTGGGGAAGAAATTCGCCGTGGAAACCCCGGCGTCGGTGGCCTTCGACGTCCACATGATCCGGGTCTCGGACGGGCGGCTCCTCTGGACCGGCTATCTCGACGAAACCCAACGCTCTTTGAGCGAAAACCTGTTCAATATCGGAATGTTCCTGGAACGCGAAGGCCAGTGGGTCACCGCCCAGGAAATGGCCGCCAAGGCCCTCAAATATGTGATGCAGCCGGTGCTCGAATGATTGTTATTCCCGCGGTGGACATCAAAAACGGCAGATGCGTCCGGCTCCGCCAGGGGCGGATGGACGAAGAAACGGTTTTTTCAGACGACCCCGCCGCCATGGCGGCCCGATGGGCCGACGCCGGCGCCGGCCTGATCCATGTGGTGGACCTGGACGGCGCCGTGGAAAAGGGGCCCCAAAACCTCCCGTCCATCCGGCGCATCGTCGAAACCGTCGACGCCGGGATCCAGGTCGGGGGCGGCATCCGGAACGAAACGACCGTGCGGATGCTGCTGGAGCTGGGCGTGGCCCGGGCGGTCATCGGCACCGAGGCCATCAACAACCCGGACCTGGTCCGGGCCGCCTGCCGGGAATTCCCGGGCCGGATCGTGGTGGGCATCGACGCCCGCAACGGCCGGGTCGCGGTGGACGGGTGGACCCGGACCACCGGGGTGGCCGCGGCGGACCTGGCCCGCTCCTTCGAAGACGCCGGCGTGGCCGCCATCAATTTCACCGACATCCACCGGGACGGCATGCAGACGGGGCCGAATCTCGAAGAGACCCGACGCCTGGCCGAGGCGGTGGCCATTCCCATCATCGCCTCGGGCGGCGTCTCCACCATCGACGACATCCGGAACCTCCTGCCCCTGGAGGCCGCCGGCGTGGCCGGCGTCATCACCGGCCGGGCCCTGTACGACGGGACCCTGGATCTGCGGGCGGCCATCGCCCTGGCGGAGGCCGGCGCCGCATAAAAAATCCTGAATTTGCCTTGACAGTCAACCCGTCGCGCCTTAAACTACAGGTTTATGAAAATTGAATGTTCACAGATAGCCCAAAGGGGCGACCCGCATCTTCCATAAACGTGATCCTTCCGTGAGTCCCGAACGATCGGTTTCCCACTAACATGGAGGGTTCGCCCGTTGTCCAATTTCATCCCCGACGATAAGATATCGGATATCCGTCATGCGGCAGACATCGTTGACATCATTTCGGATGCCGTACTCTTAAAAAAGTCGGGAAAAAACTTCCTCGGCCTTTGCCCGTTCCATTCGGAAAAGACCCCCTCTTTCACCGTCAGCCCGGACAAGCAGATGTACTATTGCTTTGGCTGCGGCGCCGGCGGCAACGTCTTCACCTTCCTGATGGAACACGACGGGCTGTCTTTTCCCGAATGCGCGAGACGCCTGGCGGATCGGTACGCCATCGACCTGCCCGGCGCGGAGCTGTCGCCGGAGGAAAAGGAACGGATGGACCTGCGGGAGAACCTCTTCGCCGTCAACCGTCAGGCCCGGGATTACTTTGCCGGCAATCTCCGGAGCGGGCCGGGTCGGCGGGCCCTGGCCTATCTCAAAGACCGGGGCGTCGCGGAAGAGACCATCGAGACCTTTGAACTGGGGTTCGCGCCGGAGGGGTGGGACCGGCTCCTGCGCCATTTCGCCGGCGAACGGGTGGACAAAAACCTGCTCAACACCGCCGGCCTCATCGTCCCCCGAAAGGAAGGGGAGGGCTACTACGACCGGTTCCGGAACCGGATCATTTTTCCCATCGCGGACATCCGGGGGCAGGTGACCGGATTCGGCGGACGGGTCATGGACGACGGGGTTCCCAAATACCTCAACTCTCCGGAATCGCCCGTCTATCACAAGGCCCGGTCCCTCTACGGCCTCCACCGGACGCGGCCCCGCTGCCGGGAACGCGGCGCGGTATTCCTGGTGGAAGGGTATTTCGACCTGCTGACCCTGTGGCAGTACGGCATCGGCAACTGCGCCGCCACCCTGGGCACGTCCATGACCCCGGACCACGTCCGGATGCTCAAGGCGGTCGCCCGGGAGGTGGTGCTGGTCTACGACTCCGATGCGGCGGGGGTCAATGCCGCGACCCGGTCCGTGGCCATCTTCGACGGCGAAAACGTGGACGCCCGGATCATGGTGCTGCCGGCGGGCCACGACCCGGACACGTTCCTGCGCCAGGAGGGGGCCGACGCGTTCCGGTCCGAGGCGGAAAAGGCCCTGGGCATGATTCCCTTCATGATGGAATCGGCCGTCAGGACCCACGGCCTCTCCCTGGAAGGAAAGGCGCGGGTGATCTCGGAAATGGCCGGCCCCGTCGCGGCGGTGACGGACAGCGTGAAACGCGCCCTGTACGTTCAGGCCCTGGCCGACCGGACCGGGGTGGACGAAGACCGGATTCTACAAAAGCTGCGGGACGCCGACGGATCCAAGACGCCGGCGCCGAGGCCGGCGGCGCCGGGGCCCCGGAGACCGGAGACCCTGGAAAAGGGACGGCGCATCGAAGGGAAAATCGTCGCCATGATGCTCCAGCACCCCGACATCATCCCCGAGGTGCGGGAGCGGCGGGTGCTGGACCGATTCCAGGACGACCGGCTGGCAGCCATCGGCCGATCGGTGATGGCCCATCCGGACCGGATCGGATCGGGCCTCGACCTGCTGCTGGAAGACGAAGAGAAGCGACGTATGGCCGCCGCGCTGACCCTGACCGAGGAGCCGTGGGACGAACCCGGCTGCCGGCGGCTGCTGGATCAGTTTGAAACCGGAAGGGCCCGGAGCGAAAAGACCCTGATCCAGCAAATCAAAGCGGCCGAACAGAACAAAGACACCGCGTTGCTGATGGAACTCCTGAAGGAGAAGCAACAGCGCGCGCGGGGCGCCGAAGGGCGCCCCTGATCCATAACGAGACATCGGGCCTCGAACATACCCTCATGGAGGATTCCAAGGGGAGTTCGGGCGCCCGACGCGATAGTTTGGCCTGGCATTCCATAACCTGGCAATCTGCGGGAGGCGTACTTTTATGTCGGAAAAAACCACTGATATATCCAATGACGCAGACAACAACGAAAACGAGGGCAACGAAGAGAACATCGACAAAGCCGCGCTGAAGCTGCTGATCGCCAAGGGAAAGGAGCAGGGGTACCTGACCTATGAGGAGGTCAACGGCGTCCTTCCCGAGGAGTCGCTTTCCCCGGACCAGCTCGACGAGACGCTGATGCTCTTCGACGAACTCGATATCGAGATCGTGGACGAGAAAAAGCAGAAGATCGAGCCCAAAAAGAAGAAAAAATCCGACGGCGCCGAGGCGTCCGTCAACGAGTTCGGGTCGGTCACCGATCCGGTGAAAATGTACCTCCGGGAGATGGGTCTGGTGACCCTCCTGAGCCGGGAGGAAGAGGTGGACATCGCCAAACAGATCGAGGAAGGGGAGCAGATGGTCCTGAAGGCCCTGCTGGACACCACCACCGGGCTGGAGGCCCTCCTGGATCTGGGCGAACACATCGAAAAAGGCAACCTGCGGCCCAAACACGTTCTGAGGGACATCGACGAAGGGGACACCTGTGTGGACGAAACCTTTCAGATCGAAAGCTTTCTGGGGACCATCCGCGCCATCCGGAAACTCTATGAAGAGAACCGGGAATACCGGGAGAAGCTCTTTACGACCAAAACCCTCGATTCCGACGAACAGCGGCGCATTCGGCGGTACATCAACCGGCGGAACAACAAGATCTTCGAGCTGCTCAAGGACTGGCGCCTGGAAGGCGGGGTCATCGACAAGCTCGAAGAGACCATCCGCAACCAGATCCAGTGGTTCGACACCGTCCACAAGCGGCTTTCCGTGTGCGCGGACCATGTCAACATATCGTTCACCGAGTTTTGCACCCACCTGAACGACGAGTCCGATTTCCTGGTCTGCTTTTCCGCCACCTGCGATCTGGACGAAGACGCGCTCAGGGAGCTGTTCGTCCAGGCCAAGGCCATCCACGACGACCTGGAGGAGAAACAGTACGCCTACAAAACGAACCTGAGGAACCTGAAGCGGGTCATGGCCGGGGTGGAGGAAGGCCGGCTCCGGGCCAAAATGGCCAAGAGCGATCTCATCAAGGCGAATCTGCGGCTGGTGGTCTCCATCGCCAAGAAGTACACCAACCGCGGGCTCCAGTTTCTCGACCTGATCCAGGAGGGCAACATCGGCCTCATGAAGGCGGTGGACAAATTCGAGTACCGCCGGGGCTACAAGTTTTCCACCTACGCCACCTGGTGGATCCGCCAGGCCATCACCCGGGCCATCGCCGACCAGGCCCGAACCATCCGGATCCCGGTCCACATGATCGAGACCATCAACAAGCTGATCCGGACCTCCCGGTACCTGGTCCAGGAGATGGGGCGGGAGCCGAGCCCCGAGGAGATCGCCGAAAAGATGGAAATCCCCCTGGAAAAGGTTCGGAAGGTGCTCAAGATCGCCCGGGAGCCCATTTCCCTGGAAACCCCCATCGGCGAGGAGGAGGACAGCCATTTGGGGGATTTCATCGAGGACAAGAAGTTCATGCTCCCGTCCGATGCCGCCGTGAGCCTCAATTTGGCCGAACAGACCCGGAAGGTGCTGGCCACCCTGACCCCCCGGGAGGAAAAGGTCCTCCGGATGCGTTTCGGCATCGGCGAAAAGGCCGACCACACCCTGGAAGAGGTGGGGCAGGACTTTCAGGTGACCCGGGAGCGGATCCGTCAGATCGAGGCCAAGGCGTTGCGGAAACTCCGCCACCCGACCCGGAGCCGGAAGCTCAAAAGCTTTATCGAGACGTAACGCTTGACAAAAACCGTTCGCGGCGTTACAAAAGCAGTATCGCCTCAGCGGCGATGCAGAGAACATCTGGGCCCATAGCTCAGCTGGCAGAGCCACCGGCTCATAACCGGTCGGTCCCTGGTTCGATCCCAGGTGGGCCCATCTTCAACGAGGTTAGCGGTTTGATTGTGACCATCATATATGGAAAGGCGGCAAGGGACAAACATGCCGTTGCGCTGATCCGACCCCCTTTTTGGCGAAAAGGGCGTGGTGCAAACACCACGCCTTTTTTTATTCGTCTGTTCGCCCCCCATCACAGGGAAAGGAGCCCATGGACGCCACGGTAGCGCAGGTAATGGACATGATGGAGACCATCGCGCCGACCCGGCTCGCGGAAGAGTGGGACAACGTGGGGCTTCAGGTGGGCGCCGCGGACTGGCCCGTCCGGTCGGTCTGGGTTTCGCTGGACCCCCGGCCCGACGCGATCGGTCAGGCCGCCGAAGCCGGCGTCGATCTGCTGATCACCCACCATCCCCTTATTTTTAAACCGCTCCGCGCCATTGATCCCGCCACCCCCGTCGGCGCCATGATCCACCAGGCCCTCCTCTCCAAAACCGCCGTCTATTCCGCCCACACCAACCTGGACAGCGCCCGGGACGGTCTCAACGACCTCCTGGCCCGGACCATCGGCCTGACGGACCTGCGCCCCCTGGACCCCATCGACGCCGCCCGGGGCGACGGCGCGACGGAGGGGCTGGGGCGCATCGGCCGCCTGGCCTCGGCCATGAACCTCGGGGAGTTCGCCGCCCGGGTGGATTCGGCCCTGGGAGCGGACGGAACGGTCCGGTTCGCGGGGCGCGCCGACCTGAGGGTGGAGACCGCGGCCGTGGCCTCCGGCGGCGGATCGAGCCTCATGGGCCGGTTCATGGCCTCCGGGGCCCAGGTGTTGGCCACCGGGGATCTCCGGTACCACGACGGACTCGACGTCCAGGACGCCGACCGGGGCCTGGTGGACACCGGCCACTTCGCCTCCGAGGCGATCGTGGTGGAGATGCTGGTGCGGCGGCTGTCGGAGATGGCGGAGGCGGCCGGACTCGACCTGTCCATCGTCCCCTGGACCGGCCAGTCGGAGCCTTTCCGATCCTTATCAACACCATCAACGCACAAGGGCGCACGCATATGAACATCAAAGATCAGATCGAGACCCTCAAGGAGCTGCAGCGCATCGAGACCGAAACCGTCGGCATTCAATCGGTTCTGAGCGGCATCTCGGACCGGGTGGCGGTCCTGGAAACCCGGCTCGGCGAGTACCAGGGTCGTCTGCGGAATCAGGAGACCCAGTTGGAGGCCCTCAAAAAAGAGTACCGCGGGATGGAAATGGACGCCAAGGACCTCCAGTCCCGGATGAAAAAAGCCAAGGGCCGGCTCAATACCGTCAAGACGAACCGCGAATACCAGGCGCTCCAGAAGGCCATCGACGAGATGAAGGGGGAAAATTCCCGTCTCGAAGACGACATGCTGGCCCGCCTGGACCGCATCGAAGGGGCCGAGAAGGAGCTGGCGCAGCTCAGGGAGGAGTACGACGCCTTCCGGAAACAGATGACGGATGAAAAAGCCGCCGTATCGGCGGAGGCCGCCAGCGGGGAACAGAAACTGGGCGAACTCAGTTCCAGCCGGGACAAAGTCGCCCGGGAGGCCGACCAGCGGCTCATCGACCGGTTTCAGCGGGTCCGGCGGATCTCCACCCTGGCCGTGGCCCCCGTCAGTCAGGCCGTCTGCCAGGGGTGCAACATGAACATCCCGCCCCAGCTGTTCAACGAACTCCAGCGATTCGACAACCTCCACAACTGCCCCCACTGCCAGCGGATCATCTACTGGGAAAAGCCGCCCGAACCGGATGTTTTCGAATAGGCGCCAAGCGTTTGCGGGGTTGAGCCCTCCGACCGCGAGGCGGCGAATCAGGGGTTGAAAAATTTCGACGGATCGCTTATCTAGACAGTTTGCGACACGGCCGGAGCAGGCCGGGAGATCGCCGGCCCCCGTCCAGGGGCCGGAGGAAAGTCCGAACACCACAGGGCAGGGTGCTCCGTAACGCGGAGGCGCTTTCGGGCGACGGCAAGTGCAACAGAAAGCAGACCGCCCCGCCGATCCGGCGGGGTAAGGGTGAAACGGTGCGGTAAGAGCGCACCAGTTCCCCGGGCGACCGGGGAAGCTGGGTAAACCCCACCCGGTGCAAGACCAAATAGGGGAGTGTTCGAGGGCGGCCCGCCCAAGCTCCCGGGTCGGTTGCAGGAGGCGCCGGGCAACCGGCGTCCACAGAGGAATGATCTCCGCCCGGTTCGGGGCGACCCGCTCCGGGAACAGAATTCGGCTTACGGCCTGCTCCGGCCCTTCGGAAACCGAAAAGGACATGATGTAGAACATGAACGAGTTCATCGAACAGGCCTGCGACATCTCCTTCAGCGAGAAGGCCCGCATCCTTTCCGAGGACTACCTTCGATGCTGCCTCTACATGGCCGGCCATGAATCGCCGCGGCACCTGTTCACCAAAAAGCTCTTTTCCGAACTCGTGAGCACCTCCCTGGTGCTGGAGGATTTTCTCGACTTCCACGGCGCCAAGAACAATCACAACTGGTTCCTCTACCGGGAGCTGACGGCGGCCGTCCATCACCTGAGCCTTGGGGGATATTCCCAGAAACACATCTCCAACCGGCTCATCTTTTATAATCTGCCCGATTCCGAAGCCTTTGAATCCCACGGCAACGAAGCCCTCCATTTCCTGACGGACTGCCTCATGAAGCTCGCTCCGGTCATCCTCAATGAGGCGAAGCGCCTGGAGATCGGGATTCCCCAGCCCCTTTTCGACGCCCAGTATTTTCCGGGCATCACCACCGGCGAGATGCTGGGCTACGACATGGAGGACGAGGGCGGCGAAGAGCAGAAAAAGAACATCGTCAAGCTGGCCAGCGATTTCCTGTCCATCGCCGGGTATTTCGACCAGCTCAGTTTCTACGAGCCCTACAGCTACGACGAGATCCTGACCCTGGTGCCGGACAAGATCAACGAGGTGGAAATCCGGCGCTACGAGATGCTTGTCCACAATCTCCAGTCCTACTTCGACACCTATGTGATCCACGGCGGGTTCAGCCACGGCAAAGAGAAACTGAAGCGGTTCCGCAGCTTCTTCTCGGTGGTCTTCCATCTTCTTCAGCTCATCGGCCGACTGCTCCACTTTTATGAACGTCACCTCCATGAGGCCGGCTACAAGATCCGGTACAAGGCGGTTCAGGAAGAACTCTCCTCCCTCGTCAATCCCCAGAAACTGCTGGACCTGACCATCAATTACGGCCTCTACTGGGTCTGCCATTACCTGAGCCGGGGCCGGGGTCTGGCCCGGGAGATCCTGAACGAATACATCGAACGGACCGCCATCACCGTGGGCATCCCCGTCACCCGGGGCTTTCACTGCCGCCCCAGCCTCCTGGTGGCCAAGATCGTCCAGCATTACGGCGGTCAGGTGGAGATGGTCGTCAACGGCGACCGGTTCGACAGCTCCAGCGTGCTGGACATCCAGTGGGCCGGGGGCAAGATCCAGAACGAGGGGATCTCCCGGGTCTCCTTCGAAGGCGACGCCCGGGCGCTCAAGGACATCAAAATCCTGGCCAGCGTCAATTACGGCGAGGACACCATGGGCAAGGGGATCCCCCTTCCCAGAGAACTCAACTACCTCCGGGAGGATTGAAGGCCCATGGCCCATGCCGTGATCGTGGCCGGCGGCGGCGGCCTGAGAATGGGCGGGACCCTTTCCAAACAGTACCTCCCCCTGGGCGGCCGCCCCATCCTCCGCCGCACCGTGGAGGCCTTCGCCGCCTGCCCCGACATCGCCGCCATCCGCCTGGTGATTCCCGAATCGGATGCCGACTATTGCCAAACCCATATCCTGGACGCGCTCCACGCCCGAAAACCGATCCGAATCGTCGGCGGCGGCCGCCGTCGCCAGGATTCGGTGCGCAACGGCCTGATGGACCTGAAGGGATTCATCGACGACCCGGAAACGGTGGTGGCCATCCATGACGGGGTTCGTCCGCTGGTGCGCCCGGAAGACATCCGGCGGTGCGTCGCGGAAGCCCGGAAGACCGGCGCCTGCATTCTGGGCGCGCCGGTGGTCGACACCCTGAAAACCGTCGACGACAGCGGCGCCGTCCGGGGGACCCTGGCGCGGGACGCGATCTGGTCCGCCCAGACCCCCCAGGCGTTCCGCTTCGGGCTGATCGAGGCGGCCCATGAGGCCGCCCTTTCGGAGGGGATCGAGGGGACCGACGACGCGGCCCTGGTGGAGCGGACGGGCGTCGAAGTGAGAGTGATCGAGGGGCGCCGGTTCAACCTGAAGATCACCACGCCGGACGATCTGAAACTGGCCGAGGCGATCCTGTCGCTGGCTTGATACGGGGCTTCGGAACCGCCGCGTCAGGGGGTAGGGCTCAGGCGCCCAGGATCTTTTGTATCGTTTTCACGGCGTCTTCCGGGGAATCGGCCCGGAAGAGGCGGCCGGCGCGGCGATGGACGGCGAAGGGCGGCCGGTCCACATCCGCTCTGAAATTCATGAGCACAACGGGGCGACCCACCTTCAGCGCCAGGGCGATCTCCGACAGGGTGCCGGCGCCGCCGGGGCAGGCGACCACCACATGGCTGGAGAGCACATTGATGGTGTTGCGGGCGTTGCCCATATCGGTGAGGATGGGGATCTGGATGTGAGGGGCGGCGTGGGTTGCGTCGGCGTCGGGCAGAATCCCGACGGTGATCCCGCCCGCCCCGGCGGCGCCTCTGGCCGAGGCCGCCATGATCCCGGCGTCGCGGCCGCCGTTGAGGAGTATCCAGCCGTTCTCCGCGATAAGACGCCCCAGTGCGCGGGCGTCGTCCAGATCTTTCCGATCCGCCGATCCCCCGCCCATCACGCCGACGATCACCGGTCGTTTCATGCCTCGCACCGGTTTTCGATGGCCCCGATGCCGTCGATCCGGCATTCCACCACGTCGCCGGGCATCAGGATGATGGGCGGGTCCCGGAAAATCCCGACCCCGGCGGGGGTGCCGGTGGAGATCACATCCCCCGGCATCAGCGTCATGTCCTGGGAGATGTAGGCGATCAGGGTCGGAATGTCGAAGATCAGATCCCGGGTGTTTCCCTCCTGCATGATCTCGCCGTTGACCAGGGCGGTCAGCTGAAGCGCGTTGACGTCGGGGATTTCATCCGGCGTCAGCAGGGCCGGCCCCATGGGCGCGAAGGTGTCGAAGGATTTGCCGCGAAACCACTGCCCGTCCCCGAACTGGGCTTCCCGCCCCGACACGTCGTTCATGACGGTGTATCCGGCCACATAATCGAAGGCCGCCGCCGGGTCGATTCGCTTGCCTTCCCTGCCGATGACCACCGCCAGTTCCACCTCCCAGTCCACCTGCCCGCTGAATTTGGGGAGCCGGATGGGATCAAAGGGGCCGTTCAGGGCGCTGGGGGCCTTGTTGAAGAGCAACGGCCGTTCCGGGGCCTCGAAGCCGCCTTCCTTGGCGTGCTCCGCATAGTTTTTTCCCAGGCAAATGATCTTCGAAGGGCGATGGATCGGGGCGGACAGCCGCACATCCAACTTTTCGCCGGGAGCCGTCACACCGGCGATCTTGTCCAGCCACCCCTCCCGGAAAAACCGTTCGCAGATGTCGGGGATCTCCGGATAGACGGCCCGCAGGTCCACGATGGCCTCTCCCCTGAGCAGCCCCGGCCGCTCGTTTCCTTTGTCGCCGAATCGGATGAGTTTCATCGGTTTTTGGTCGGTTCCTTTCTGATAAAAATGTCATGCCCACAGAAGCCCATTCGCCCGCCGTTCATGATTCCGTCCAGGGATTCCGGACAGGCACATTGCCGGCCTCGAAGTCGTCCACATTCCGGGTGACAATAACAAGGTTGTGCGTATAACCAGTGGCCGCGATCAGACTGTCGAAAGAAGACATCGGTCTCCCATCTTTTTCGGCTTTTGCTTGGATATGGCTCCAGTTTTCAGCCACCATCAGATCGATAGGGAAAATTCGATCTTGATAATCTTCCAACAATGTCGTCAGCCAGTATGACAACGCGTCTTTTCTTTTTGACTCCGGCAGCTTCGCTAATCCTTTACGGATCTCGGCGATGGTGATGACCGACAGGTACATTCTTTCGGACGGCGTATGATCTATCCAATTCACCACGGAAGGATTGGGATTCGGTTTGGTCAATTCCGATATGACGCACGTATCCAACAAATAGTTCACAGTTCTATGTTTCGAGGGATGTCTTTTTGGCGTTCAATGTCGAGATCCGTATCCATTTTCGGGCAATCCAACAGGAAATCTTTGAACGACTGTTTTTTAGACGCCAGACGCTCATAATCGTCTATCGATACCACCACAACTGCTTTCTTTCCTCGCCGGGTTACAAACTGAGGACCGTGTTTTAAGGCATCATCCACGATCTTGCTAAGTTTTGCTTTCGCATCCTGAAGTTTCCATATTGTTTGCATCATGCCTCCAATTCATATCGAGATTCCGACAGATCAGCTTAGTCAGGACGGCCCGTTCGGTCAACACAAAAATCGGGGGAAGAGCGCTATGACAAGGATTTTATCCGCAGCCTGACTCGGCGCCGTCATTATAACACTTTTATGATGGCCTCTCCTTTTCCTTTGTCGCCGAATCGGATGAGTTTCATGGGGTTGAGGTGAGTTCCTTTCTGAGCAGTTTATTCGCGATCTCGGAGGCGGGTAAAGATTCAATGGCCGCTCTTTTTCTGAGCGGTTCAACAACGTCTTCGTCGAGTTCGATTTCAAATCGTCGCCTGACGAGTTGAGCATCCATCTTCACAGGCGTCA
>CAZZBE010000032.1:0-5183 GCA_964652715.1 uncultured Desulfobacteraceae bacterium | reverse complement strand
AGTTCGATTTCAAATCGTCGCCTGACGAGTTGAGCATCCATCTTCACAGGCGTCATCTGATCAAGGTAATCGGTAGAGTCGTGATGGTCCCAGAATTCTCCGGCTTCCTCATAGGATGTAAATTGATCCGGCAATTCATCTTTTCGATTTTTTGTGCTTTGCATCATAGATATCAAAGTGTCAATAGCGTCATCTTCCGGTTGAGCGGACGTACAGGCGATTAGCCTTTAGTTTTCCGACCGTCATTGTAACACTTTTTCCCGTACCAGTCTATCTGCCGGCAAATGCCCCGAATGATCGCCACTTCTTTCGCGCGAAGGGGATACCGGTTGAAAAATCGGCGAAGATTGTTGACCCAGTACTCGGGGTTTTCGGGGTTGATGTAGGAGATGCGGACCAGGACGTCGGCCAGTTGGGCGTACATGGCGTCCAGTTCGAAACGGTTGGCCAGCCTCGGGACGAAGGGCGATTTCCCGCCGGTCCGGGCCTTGAACAGTTCGTAACAGACCACCATGACGGCCTGGGCGAGGTTGAGGGAGGAGAATTCGGCGGTGGGGATGTTGACCAGATAGTGGCTGTACCGGATGTCCTCGTTGGACAGGCCCCGGTCCTCGGGACCGAAAACGATGGCGATTCGGTTTTCCTGGCTCAGCGGAATCAGTTGTTGGGCCAGGTCGGCGGGGGAGACGACGGCTTGGCGCTGCCCGCCCAGCCGGGCGGTGGTGCAGGCCACGAAGTTGAAGGGGCCCAGGGCGGTGGACAGGTCGTCCTGGCGTTCCATGGTCTGGACGATCTCCAGCCCTCCATGGGTGGCCATCATCCGGACCCGGTTCATTTCAAAGTTCTCCGGCGCCACCACGATGAGACGCCGGAGTCCCATGTTGCGCATGGCCCTGGCGGCCGCCCCGATGTTCTCGGGGATTTGCGGCCGGTGCAGGACGATGGCGATGTTCTCGAGTCGGACGGACTGGCGCATTACCCCACGATTTCGAGATCGTTGAAGAAATAGCCGATTTCAAACGCGGCGGTCTCCGGCGCGTCGGAGCCGTGGACGATGTTCTTTTCGATATCCGAGGCGAAATCCTTCCGGATGGTCCCCTCGGCCGCCTCCTTCGGGTTGGTGGCGCCCATGAGTTCCCGGTTTTTGGCGATGACGTTGTCGCCCTCCAGAACCATGACCACGCACGGCCCCGAGGACATGAAATCCGTCACGCTGTCGAAGAAGGGACGCTCCCGGTGGACGGCGTAAAACCCCTGGGCCTGCTTCTTGCTCATGTGGATCATCTTCATCGCCGCGATTTTGATCCCGTTTTTTTCGAAGCGTCCCGCCACTTCACCGATGAGGCCTTTGGCGACGCCGTCCGGTTTGATGATCGATAATGTTCTTTCCATGTGATCGTTCCTTTCTGGATACCTGGGTCTGATTCAGTGCCGCCGCACAGGAGCGGAATCGGCAAGTTTTCGGTTTCCGGCTGTCTTGCGGTCGCAAAAGCCGTTGCCGGAATATCAGAAGGCGAGGGGCAAGTCAACCGGCGGCGGCCGGGCGTTCCATTTTGTCGGCGGGGAAGCGGTTCGGGCGCGGGTGACGGCGAATGCTGATTATCCGGAATCGAGATTGATCCGCCTGTAAATTTCCCTGACCGGCAAATCGCAACCGATATGCTTCAACTCCAGAACGTCGTCCAGTCTATGCTTTTCAGCCAATTCCCAATGGCCGCTGGTGTTTTTGTAAAAGTGTTCGATGTGGACGGCGTACTGATCGACCAGGAGGTAATGTTTCAAGGTATCAATTTTCCGGTAGGAGGCGAATTTAGCGCCTCTGTCGAAACTCTGGGTGGATTTTGAAAGCACTTCCGCGATCAAGACCGGATTGAGCAGCGTATTTCTTTTCCGGGCATCCAGAAATTCAGGCGGCCCGCGGACGCGCCCCCACCATGGCGAAGACTTCGCCGCGATAAAACGTCAGCCTCTCCTCGGACGCGTCATCCATTTGGAAGTATTCTTCTGGGGTGATGAAGCTCATCCACGACCCTTTCAAAATCCGACATGAGCCGGTTCATCCCCTCGACATCCAGCCTTTTTGCGTTTTCCAGCAACTTACGGGCGTAATCGGATAACGGCTCGATGTCGTACTCCGCCGCCAGCCGGTCGACTTTCCGGGCGAAATCGGCGACGTCGTCGATGAAAAAGAGGTCCATGATTTCCCGCCATTCGGGCAGCAGCTCGTTCTCGACGCGGTCCATGATTTCCGGCGGGCGACCCGGGGCCCCGAGTGGAAGGGCCTCGGCGTCGGGCCTGTCGGCAATGGCGGCGCCCGCCGGCGTCGGTCCGCAGGGCAGATGGGCTTTCAGCGCTTCCAGGATGTCGGCGGCGCCCGCCGGTTTTCGGATGTACCCATCGAAGATCGACAGGGCGCGCTCTTTCTCCTCCTTCATGGCCGACGCGGTAAAGGCGATGATCGGCACGGTCTTGAACGGGTCGTTTTCCTTGATGCGCATCGCCGTTTCATACCCGTCCATGGACGGCATTCGAATGTCCATGAAGATCACGTCGGGGCGGGGCATCGGCGGCGATCCGGCCGGATGGGGCGCGTCGATTCCGAGCAGTTGGAGGGCGCGTTCGCCGCTTTCCGCCTCGAACATCGTCAGGTCATGGCCCTCCAGGAAGCCCTGGATCAATTCCCGGTTGAGCGAAACGTCGTCCACCAGCAGGACGGTCGCCCGGGGGAAATGGATCTTGAATTGTTCGAATTCGCAGGCTGGTTCCGGGGGAAGGGGCCCTTCCGCGACAACCACGCCGGGGAGCATGATCCGGAAAACGGCGCCGGCGCCGGCTTCGCTTTCCAGCGAAATCTCGCCGCCCATGAGCGATACGAGGCTGCGGGTGATGGCGAGGCCCAGCCCCGTTCCATTGTATTCCGCGGGTTTCTGGGCCGATTGCTGCCTGAAGGGTTCGAAAACGCTTTTTTGCTGGTCTTTGGGGATGCCGACCCCGGTGTCCTCGACCTCGAAGGCAATGTCCAGGCGATCCCGCGAACGGGTCGCGGCATCGTCGGTGCGTCGGTGTTCGTGGACGCACAGGCGGATGGATCCCTTGTGGGTGAATTTGACGGCGTTGCCCATCAGATTGACGAGGATCTGCCGGAGCCGCAACTCGTCCAGGAGCAACACCCGCGGAAAATCATCGGGGATCACGACGTCGAGACCGAGGCCGTTTTCATCGGCTTTCTGGGAAAACATGGCTCCGATTTCCTCCATCAGCGACCGGACGACCACCGGCGCCGGGGATATGTCCATCTTGCCCGCTTCGATTTTCGACAGGTCCAGGATGTCGTCGATGAGGGCGAGCAGCGCCTTTCCGCTGGAATGGATGCTGCTCAGGTAGGTTTTCGTCCGGGGATCCTCGGCCCGGGCCAGGAGAATCTCGCTGAAGCCGAGGATGGCGTTCATGGGGGTTCGGATCTCATGGCTCATGTTGGCGAGAAACTGGCTTTTGGCGCGATTGGCGGCGTCCGCCGCGTCCCGCGCCGCCCGCAGATCCTCCGCCATCCGTTCCCGCTCCGAAATGTCGGTGGAGACGCCGACGATGCCCGAGGGTTTCCCGTCTGGATCCCGTGAAAGCCAGGTGCGCGATTCCAGAACGCGGGCCGATCCGTCCGGAAGGCGGTTGATCACACGGCCCCGCCAACTGCCGTCCGAGAGCGTTTTTTGGAGAATCTCTTGGGTCGTTCGCGGCGTGTCGGCCAGATCGAACATGTGGACGTCGCCGTTCATCAATTCTTCCCTGGTTTTTTCCGTTGTTCGAACCGCCGCTTCATTGACGTAGACGATGCGGCCCGCCGTATCGGCGGCCACGATGACGTCCTGGATCTGCTCCATCAGTTCCGCCTGAAATCGCAGGGTCTTTTCCGCCAGCTTGCGGTCGAGCACCTCTCTTCGCAGCCGCCGGTTGAAATAAAACAGGGTGAACAGTCCGACCGCCGCCGCGGCGACGACGAGCAGGAGGGTCAGAACGAACCGCCGGACCTGGATCAAATTCTTCCCGGGGTTCGGATCATACATAAATCCGTCCAGGTCGTAATCCGGCGGCGCCATTTTTAATTTGACGAAGGTATCGGCGATATGCCGCCATCGGCCCGGATTCATGTGACCCATTTCAACCAGCTTCGGCAGGATCAGCTCCGCCATTTTCTCCGCTTCGTACAGGAGATGGGCGCGGTTTTTTTGGGACCCGTATCGTTTAAGGATGAGATCGACCGTTGCCTCCGGATGGGCCATGGCATATTCCCATCCCCGGAGGCTGGCTTCCCGGAACCGTTCGACGCGATCCGGATGCTTTCCCAACTCCGTTTCGGATGTGATCAGGCAGTCGCCGTAAAAATCGATCCCGTAGGTCAGGGGATGGAGCACGCGATAGGGGATGTTTTTTTCTTCCAGGTAAAACGGCTCGTTGGTGAGGTAGGCGCTGCCTGCGTCGGCGGAACCGTCGTAATACATGGCGGCATTGAACTGACCGCCCTTTGGCGGCTGGATGTCGTCGAGGGAAATGCCCTCGTTATGGAGCATGGCCAGCAACTCGGCGTCCCGGGTGCTTTTGCTGACCCCCACCCGCCGCCCGATCATGTCCTGGGGATGGCGGATGCCCGAGCCCTCCACCGCCACGAACACCAGCGGCGAATGCTGAAAGATGGCCGCCAGCACCACCACCGGATCGCCCCGGAGCCGACGCAGCAGCACTTCGCTGTTGGAAACGCCGTATTGGGCCCGGCCGGCCAGGATTTCTTTCACGGCATCCGTCCTTGGGTTGCCCTCACGAATCTCGACGGACAACCCCGCTTCCCGGTAATAGCCCTGTTCCTCGGCCGCATAATACCCCGCGAACTGAAACTGGTGGAACCACTTGAGCTGAAGAACGACGGTCTCGGGTTCGTTTTCGGCCCAGGCCCTGGGACCGGCCAAGGCCGCCAGGATCACCAGCGTCAGAAATATCCTTACCATCAAGGTTTCCCTTTCTATCCCCATTTCCTCTTAAACCCAAAAAGCAGCCCTCCGTCAATGGCGAACCCGTATTCTCAATTTCATTTGCTGCCCATCCCTGCTATAATCCGTCATGAACAAGCGTTATAGCATACTCTTATATTGATACAACAGAAGGCGGCCCAAGATGGAATCACAAAAATCACT